>NZ_LFEK01000002.1 GCF_001039265.1 Synechococcus sp. GFB01
GCCGCCCACGGCGGCCACATCCCGCACGCGGCGGAGCAAACGGTTGGCGATGCGGGGGGTGCCGCGGCAGCGCCGGGCAACCTCCAGGGCCGCCGGACTCCAGATCGAGATCCAGGAGCCGGCCGCCGCAGCACGATCGCCTGCAGATCGTCGAGCCCGTAGAACTCGAGCCGCTGGATCAGGCCGAAGCGATCCCGCAGCGGCGAACTGAGCGAGCCGGCGCGGGTGGTGGCCCCCACCAGGGTGAACGGGGCGATCGGAAGGCTGCGACTGCGGGCGGTGGTGCCCTTGCCCACGGTGAGATCGAGGCGGAAATCCTCCATCGCCGGGTAGAGCAGCTCTTCGGCCACCCGGTTGAGGCGGTGGATCTCATCGATGAACAGCAGCTCGCGCGGCTGCAGATTCACCAGCAGGCCAACGATGTCGCGCGGGCGTTCCAGCGCCGGGGCGCTGGTGATGCGGCAGCGCACCCCCAGCTCCTCGGCCAGCACCAGGGCCATGGTGGTCTTGCCGAGGCCCGGTGGGCCGTAGAGCAGCACGTGATCGAGGGCCTCACCGCGACTGCGGGTGGCCTCCACGGCGATGCCCAGCACCTGCCGGAGCTCGCTCTGGCCGATGTACTCCTGCAGCCGCCGCGGCCGCAGCGAGTCGGCAGGGAGGCCATCGGCCTGAAAGGAGTCGGGCTGGCCGAGCTCAGTCACCTCCGGCTCGGCCGCATCCACCAACCGCGCTCCAAGGAGCCGCTCTGCACCGGGCTGTCCTGAAGAGGGACGGCCTGAACCGGACGACACGATGGCCATGAGAGGAGGGTACCGGCAATGCCAGGCGCTGGGGGGCCTCTAGGGTCGATCCGGTGCAGAGATGAGGCCGGCAACGATGGCGAAAGGCGGAGCAAAGCAGGCCGCCGCCAGGGCCCGGCGTAACGCGGCCAATCGCCTGCTGGCCGACAATCGCTTCGCCCGGCACCAGTACGAGATCCTCGAAACGCTGGAATGCGGCGTCGAGCTGCTCGGCACCGAAGTGAAATCGATCCGTGCCGGCCAGGTGAATCTGCGCGATGGTTTCTGCCTGGTGCGCAATGGCGAACTGCAGCTGCACAACGTGCACATCTCGCCCCACAGCCATGCCGGCGCCTATTTCAACCACGACCCGCTGCGGGTGCGCCGGCTGCTGGCCCACCGGCGCGAGATCGATCGGCTGCGCGGCGCCCTCGATCAGAAGGGCCTCACCCTCGTGCCCCTCAACATGCACCTGAAGGGGTCCTGGATCAAGGTGACGATCGGCCTGGGCAAGGGCCGCAAGCTGCACGACAAACGCCAGGAGGAGCGCCGCAAGCAGGACGCCAGGGAGACCCGGGCCGCCATCGCCCGGCTCTGACTCTGGCCCGCTGGAGGCTCAGTTGACCGGCGGCGGCGGCTCCGGCTGGGGCTGGGGTGGCGGGTGGTGGCGGTAAAAGCAGGTCCGGCGATAAATGGAGCGGACCTTGAGGCGATGACCGAGTTACAGACCTTCCGATGCGGTCCTGGCTNCCTCCCGCTGCCGGTAAGTCACGAGCTGGGTGGGCACCAGGTCGTGGAGCAGGCGAGCCGTCTGCTGCTCCACGAGCAGGCCGCCGCAGCGGTAACGACCGCTGGTGCCAGGCACCAGGAAGCGGAGGGGGCGCACGCAGCAGCTGGAGCCGGACCGGCCGACTCTGGCGCAGGTGAAGGGTGGTGGCAGCCCCTCAGGCGGCCACCACCTCGGTGCTGCCGGCCCGCTGGCGGCGGGTGAGGAAGCCGAACAGCACCTTGCCGATGGCGGCGATCAGGTTGCCCTCCAGCTCCTGGAACATCTTCATGTTCAGGTGGAAGGCGTGGTTGGCCTCCGCCACGATGCGATCGGCCGTGGCCTGATCGATCGGCAGGTTGTCGAGGGTGGCGCGGTAGTTGGTCTTGAAGCCCTTCTCGTCGGGGATGGCGTCGAACTCGTAGAAGCGCAGGCCATCATGCTCGCCCAGGTTCATCGCCTTCTGGGCGATGTTCTTGAGGATCTGACCCCCGGAGAGATCACCGATGTAGCGGGTGTAGTGATGGCCCACCAGGAGTTCGGGAGCTTCCCGGGCCACCTGGTGGAGGCGGGCCACATACTCCTGGGCTGCGGGCGTGGCCGTCACGGCGCTGCGCCAGTCGGCACCGAAGTAGAAGGCGAGATCCTGCTCGAGGGCCTCGCGGCGGTTGAGTTCGGGGAAGCCCACCGGCCCCACCACCGGATGGCCGGCGGCGCGCAGCCTGCCGATCTCCTCCTCCATGGCCGAATACACGAAGTAGAGATCGGCCACCAGCGTGCGATAGCTGGCCTTGTCGACCACCCCCTTGAGGAAGCAGCTCACAAAACCGGTGTTCTCCGCCATGGTGTGGGACTTCTTCGTCCCTTCACGCAACTGGGAGGCGAGGGCGACAGGCATGGCCGGGCGGGAGCGCAACGGGAGCGAAGGGAAAAATTAGGCGGGCCCTCCGCCACGTCGGCGTCAAGGTTGCGAAGGATTACGCCGCCCGGCCCTCATCCTCGGCGCCGGGGTCGCGGTCGGAGGGATGCAAAGCACCGCCCGGGGGCGCCTCAAAGATGTCGAACAGTTCCCGGCAGACCTGGTGCAGCCGGGCCACCACCCCCGGCTCGGGCAGGTGCTGGCCACTGGGCTGCCAGTCGCCCACCGTGGCCAGCCGCCAGCGCTCCGATTCGTAGGTAAGGCCACGGATCACCACCCCGAGCAGCCGGGGACGCCCCGCGACCGGCGCCCCCTCCAGCCGCAGCTGCACCAGCATCGAGCGGCACTGGTTGCGGGGATTCCAGCCGGGAAAGTGAAACGAGAGATCCACGCTCTCGGCCTCGGCCCAGGCGCGGGTCTGGGGATCGTCGCGCCAGGGTGTGAGATTGGCGCGGGCGTCAGGGAAGTGGGTGCGGAAGCGCACCGCCGCCGCGGCGATCGCGCGGGCCAGTTCCAGTGATCGGGCCTGGTCGGCGGCGTTCATGCCGTTTCCCCTGAGCAGAACCGCGGATCCCTGAAACCTAGGCTCGCCGGACCATTTCCGCCGCCACCGGTCAGCAGCAGCCCATGGCCAGCTACGAGAAGCTCAGCCCCCCCACCCAGGGCACGCCGATCCGCTTCGAGAACGGCCAGCCGATCGTTCCCGACGATCCGATCATCCCGTTCATCCGCGGCGACGGCACCGGTGTGGACATCTGGCCCGCCACCCAGAAGGTGCTCGATGCGGCCGTGGCCCAGGCCTACGGGGGCCAGCGCCGCATCGAGTGGTTCAAGGTGTACGCGGGGGACGAGGCCTGTGAGCTCTACGGCACCTATCAGTACCTGCCGGAGGACACCCTCACCGCCATCCGCGACTACGGCGTGGCCATCAAGGGCCCGCTCACCACACCGATCGGGGGCGGCATCCGCTCGCTGAACGTGGCCCTGCGCCAGATCTTCGATCTGTACTGCTGCGTGCGCCCTGCCGCTACTACCAGGCACCCCAGCCCCACAAGCGTCCCCAGGACCTCGATGTGGTCGTGTACCGCGAGAACACCGAGGACATCTACATGGGCATCGAGTGGGAGGCCAGCGATCCGGTGTGCGTCGAGCTGATCCAGCACCTCAACGACGTGGTGATCCCCGCCAACGGCAAGCTCGGCAACCGGCGCATTCCCGAGGGATCGGGCATCGGCATCAAGCCGGTGAGCAAGCACGGCACCCAGCGCCACATCCGCAAGGCGATCCGCCACGCGCTCGGCCTGCAGGGCAACAAACGGCACGTCACCCTCGTGCACAAGGGCAACATCATGAAGTTCACGGAGGGCGCCTTCCGCGACTGGGGCTACGAGCTCGCCACCACCGAATTCCGTGATGTCTGCGTCACCGAACGGGAGAGCTGGATCCTCGACAACCTGGAGCGCGATCACTCGCTCAGCGTCCAGGACAACGCCCGCCTGATCGAACCCGGCTACGACAGCCTCACGGCCGAGAAGAAGGCGGCGATCGATGCGGAGGTGCGGCACGTGCTCGACACGATCGGCGAGAGCCACGGCTATGGGAAGTGGAAGAGCATGGTGCTGGTCGACGACCGCATCGCCGACAGCATCTTCCAGCAGATCCAGACGCGGCCGCAGGAGTATTCCGTGCTGGCCACCCTCAACCTCAACGGCGACTACATCTCCGATGCTGCCGCAGCCGTGGTNGGGGGACTGGGCATGGCACCGGGAGCCAACATCGGCGACAGCGCCGCCATCTTCGAGGCCACCCACGGCACGGCGCCCAAGCACGCCGGCCTCGACCGCATCAACCCCGGCTCGGTGATCCTCAGCGGCGTGATGATGCTCGAGTACATGGGCTGGCAGGAGGCCGCCGACCTGATTACCCAGGGGATCAGCGCCGCCATCGCCAACGGGGAGGTCACCTACGACCTGGCCCGGCTGATGGAGCCGCGGGTGGAGCCGGTGAGCTGCTCCGGCTTCGCCGAGGCCGTGGTGCGCCACTTCGGCGGCTGAGCATGCAGGCCGGGCAGACTCCGTTGATGACCCTGCCCGGCCTACCGCCAGGGCCGCAGACCCGTGCGTGCACTGCGGCTTCTGCCTGCCCACCTGTGCCAGCTACCGGGTGCTGGGCACGGAGATGGATTCCCCACGGGGCCGCATCCACGCGCTCAAGGCGATCGAAGCCGGCGAGCTGGAGCTCGACGCCACGGTGGCGCGGCAATTCGACAGCTGCCTGGGCTGCTTCGCCTGCGTCACGGCCTGTCCGTCGGGGGTGCGCTACGACCAGCTGATCGCCGACACCCGGCCGCAACTGAATGCCCCTGAACTCCGCACGCCTGCCCAGCGGGCCTTCCGCCGGTTGCTGTTCAGCCTGCTGCCCTACCCGAAGCGGCTGCGGGCGGTGCTGGCCCCACTGCGGGCCTACGCCGGCACCCCGCTGCAGGCCCTGGCACGGCGCAGCGGCCTGACCCGCCTGTTCGGCCCGCAGCTGGAGGCGATGGAGCGGCTGCTGCCGCCTCTGGCGGCGGATGCCTTCCGCGACGGTTTCCCCGTGGTGCTGCCGGCGCTTGGGCAGCGCCGGGCCCGGATCGGGCTGCTGCTGGGCTGCGTGCAGCGGCTGTTCGATCCTGCGGTCAACACGGCCGCGATCACGGTGCTGCGGGCCAACGGCGTGGAGGTGGTCATCCCGCCCGACCAGGGCTGCTGCGGCGCCGTGACCCACCACCAGGGGGAACTGGGGCAGACCCGGCAGCTGGCGCGCGCCGTGATCGAGAGCTTCGAGGCGGTGGTGGGCCCGGGCCGACCGGCCGGCCCCGAACCGCTCGATGCCGTGCTGGTGGCGGCATCCGGCTGCGGTCACACGCTCAAGCAGATCGACGCGATCCTCGCCGGGGAGCCCGGCTGGAGCAGCCGCGGCAGCGCCTTCGCATCCCGGGTGCGCGACGTGCACGAGTTCCTTCACGAACTCGGCCTGAGCGAGACCTTCCTGGCCTGCCTCCAGCCCCTGCGCCATGGCGATGGGACAGCCGCCACGGCCGATCACCCCCTGCCGGTGGCCTATCACGATGCCTGCCACATGCTGCACGGCCAGGGCATCAGCGTGGAGCCGCGCGAACTGCTGCGCCGGATTCCCCATCTGGTGCTTCGGGAAGCCACCGAGGCAGGGGTCTGCTGCGGCAGCGCCGGCATCTACAACCTCGTGCAACCGGAGGAGGCCGCCGCCCTGGGCCGGATCAAGGCCGACGANCTGATCGGCACGGGGGCCGAGCTGGTGGCCAGCGCCAACATCGGCTGCAGCCTGCAGATCCGCCGGCATCTGGAGGAGGCCGACCAGGCCCGGCCCGTGCTGCATCCGCTGCAGCTACTGGAGCTCAGCTGGCGGGCCGGCTCCGCAGACACCGCAGAGGGCAGCGCAGAGGGCAACAAGCCATGAACCGCCGATGAACCGCGACGCCCCCAACCTCGCCGTCCTGATCGATTCCGACAATGCCCAGGCGGCCGTGATCAGCGACCTGCTGGCCGAGGTGGCCCAGGTGGGCACCGCCACCGTGAAGCGGGCCTACGGCGACTGGACCACACCGCAGCTGGGCAGCTGGAAGGATGTGCTGAACGTGCACGCGATCGTGCCGGTGCAGCAGTTCAGCTACACGAGCGGCAAGAACGCCACCGATTCAGNCCTGATCATCGATGCCATGGACCTGCTGCACAGCGGCCGGGTGGATGGCTTCTGCCTGGTGTCGTCGGACAGCGACTTCACGCGCCTGGCCACACGCATCCGCGAGCAGGGGCTGCTGGTGATCGGCTTCGGGGAGCGCAAGACGCCGAAGGCGTTCGTGGCCGCCTGCGACCGATTCCTCTACACCGACATTCTGCGGAGCTCCGCCGGCGGCGCCGGCCCGGCCGGCGCCCAGCAGCGATCGGTCGACAACAGCGATGACCAGACCGACGCGGTGCCGCCGCTGCGCCCGTTCCTGAGCGAGGCGATCACGGCGGTGACCCAGGATGACGGCTGGGCACCGCTCGGCATGGTGGGCAGCCTGCTGCAGAAGAACGACCCGTCCTTCGATGCCCGCAACTACGGCTTCCGCAAGCTGAGCGAACTGGTGAAGGCGCAGCCCTACCTGAAGGTGAAGGAAGTGCCGATGGCGCCCGGCAGCCAGCAGATGCACCTGTTCGTGCGGCTGGCCGGCCATGGCTGAGCCCGGCCAGGGCCGCCTGCTCCACATCCTGGGGCTGGGCTTCGGGCTGGCCGGCGCCGTGGGCGGCACGATCGGCGCCGGCATCCTTCGCACCCCAGGGCTGGTGGCGGCGCAGCTGCCGGCGATCGCGCCGGTGCTGGGGGTCTGGATGGCCGGGGGCCTCTACGCCCTGCTGGGCGCGGTCTGCACCGCCGAGCTGGCGGCGGCCCTGCCCCGGGCCGGCGGCTGGTATGTGTACGCCGAGCGGGCCTTCGGCCGCCGCGCCGGCCTGCTGGTGGGCTGGACCGACTGGCTGGCCCACAGCATCGGTCTGGCCTGGGTGGCCACCACGGCGGGCGACTACGGCCAGGCCCTGCTGCCGGCCTCTCTCCTGCCCGGCCTCGCCGACAGCGGCCGACTCACGGCGCGGCTGCTGGCCCTGGCCGCCCTGACCCTGTTCACCGTGATCCAGCTGCGCGGCCTGCGGGCCGGCAGCGCCAGCCAGGAATGGCTCAGTCTCGCCAAGGCCGGGGCCCTGCTGGCCCTGGTGGCCGGCTGCTTCCTGCTGCCGGGAGCCGACGAGGCGCGGGCGGCACTCGAGCAGGGGGCCTCCCTGGCGATCCAGGGCGACCCGCCTCCCCTGGGCCATGGTGGCTGGCAGTCCCGCGGCGCTGCCGTCGTGCTGGCTCTGCAGGCCGTGATCACCACCTACGACGGCTGGGCCAGCCCGGTGTACTTCGCCGAGGAATTCAGCCAGCCGGCCCGCGACCTGCCCCGCTCGCTGCTCGGTGGAGTGCTGGCGGTGACGGCGCTCTACCTGCTGATCAACGCCGCCCTGCTGCACGTGCTGCCGCTGCCGCTGCTGGCCAGCTCCCAGCTGCCGGCCGCCCTGGCGGCCCGGGCCCTGGCGGGGCCCGCCGGCGGCGCCGTGATCACGGGAGTGGCCCTGCTGGCAGTGCTCGGCCTGATCAACACCGTGGTGATGGCAGCACCGCGCATCCTCTACGGCCTCGGTCGCGATGGGCTGCTGCCGGCCTTCACCAGCGCGGTCAACGGCGGCGGCACGCCGGTTCCCGCCCTGCTGCTCACCAGCGGCGCGGCGGCCCTGCTGGTGCTGGCCGGCTCCTTCGAGCAGCTGCTCGGCCTGGGAGCCCTGCTCTACGTGAGCCTGCCCCTCACCGGCATCGCCAGCCTGCTGCGCCTGCGCCGCCTGGAACCGAACCTGCCCCGCCCCTTCCGCTGCTGGGCCTACCCACTCACGCCGCTGCTGATCGCGGCGGTGTCACTGGCCTTTCTGATCGGCACGGCCGCCGGAGCACCGATGCTCACTCTGGCCGCGGCCCTGCTGGTGGCCCTGGCCTGGCCGCTGAGCCTGCTGGCCGAGCGGCTGGGCTGGCTGACACCGCCGCAGCCGGCAGGGCCGGAGCTCGATAGGGTCTGAGCGACCGGCTGGCCGGCCACCATGACAACCACCCGCCTGCTCCCAGCGCTGCTCGCCACCGGCCTGCTGGGCCTCGGCGGTGGCCTCGCCCTGGGCCTCACCCCCCGCGGACCGGAAGGGCCCCGCCCCGCCGACGGTAGGGAGGCCACCAACGCCGTGCCGCAGCCAGAGCGCAGACCCGACGACGGCCCTATCCTGCCCGTCGATCCCGCCCTGCCCCGCCAGGCCGACGGGCGCCACTATCCCCTGGTGCCGACCGATCCCGCCGACGTGGCCCACCTGCTGGTGGCGGTGGAGGAAGCCCTGCGCAACCCCGCCACCGCCACCACCGCCCTGCCCCGCCTGGGCCACCAACAGCAGGTGATCTATCGGGTGCTCTCAGGCGACGACCGCCGCGCCGCGGCGGTGCTGGCGGCGCTGCCGGAGCACTGGCGGCACGTTGCCGAACTCCACCTGGCGGCAAGGCGCGAGTTCCTGGCCATGCACCGGGGCCATCCGGGCCTGAGCCGCCTGCCCGCCTGGCGGATCATCGCCCCCGCCCCGGCCGAGGAGCTGCTGGCGCACTACCGCAAGGCCGCTGCCGCCACCGGCATCGACTGGGAGGTGCTGGCGGCGATCAACCTGGTCGAAACGGGCATGGGCCGCATCGACGGCGTGTCGGTGGCCAACGCCCAGGGCCCGATGCAGTTCCTGCCGAGCACCTGGGCCCAGCCGGGCGTGGGCGAGGGCGACATCCATGACCCTCACGACGCCATCCAGGCGGCCGCCCGCTACCTGGTGCGCCGCGGCGGTCTGCGCGACATCCGCCGCGGCCTGTGGGGCTACAACAACAGCGATCACTACGGCCAGGCCGTGCTGCACTATGCAGCGCTGCTCAGGGACGACCCACGCGCCTACACCGGTCTCTACCACTGGGAGATCCACGTGGCCAGCGAGGCCGGCGACCTCTGGCTGCCGGTGGGCTACCGGCAGGAGCAGCCGATCGCGGTCGCCGACTACCTGGCCCTGGTGCCGGCCAGTGCACCGCCCTGATCCTCCAGCAGGCTCCAGGCATCCCGCAGGCTGTCGGCATCGCCGAGGTTGCCCGGGAAGGTGAGCAGCGGCAGCCCCGGCACCGCCGCATCGGCGGGAGTCAGCACCAGCGAGAGCCCGGGCAGCAGCTGCCCCTGCAGCTCCACCAGAGCCAGGCCGAGGCCGTCCTCCATCAGGGTGTGGCTGGTGATGCCGCCTTTGCTGATCAGGTAACCGAGCTGGGGCGCCAGGGCGGCGGCCAGCCGCCCCATCAGACCCGCCAGCTCCTGCCCGAGGCGGCGACGCTCGGCCGCGTGGCGGCAGGGCAGCTCACCCCTGCTGGTGAACAGCACCGGCGTGCGCCCGGCCGCCAGCACCGCCTTCAGTCGCTGAAGCCACTGCCGCTCCAGGCTGGCCAGCAGTTCCGGCGCCGCCGGCCCCTCGAGCAGCCGCGCCAGGCTCTGCACCGGCAGCTCGACCCCCTCGCAGCGGGGCTCCTGCAGCAGCCGCTCCAGCTGGTCATCCGCCAGCGGCACATGGGAACCCACCAGCACCAGCCCCGGCAGCGGCACAGCGTCGGCGCCCCGACGGCGCAGAGCCACCAGAGCGGCCGGATCCAGCGGCTGGCGGCCGATCTCCACCAGACCGTTGAGCAGGCTGGCGGCCGACTGGAACAGGAAGCGCCGCGGCCGGCCCCAGCGCTCGGCTGCAGCCGGAGCCGTGAGCTCGCGCACCGCCGCTCCCAGCGCCGCCAGGTGCTGCGGCCGCTCCGCATCCACCACCACCCAGGGATGGTGCGTCAGGCCGGCCAGACGCCGGAGGAGGGCATCGCCGCCCGTCTCCAGCTCGGCGATGGTGATCCGCTCGACCGTGGTGGCGGCGATCCGCCCGCCGCTCTTCTCCTCCACCCAGGCCGGCAGAAAGCTGGTGCTGTAGCCGAACAGGCGATCGGCACCGAACGGCGTGGTGTGAACGGCCTCTCCATGCAGGTAATGCACGCCGGCCACGGTGGTGCGGCCGCCGGGCAGAAAGGCCGGCACCAGGAAGCTGGCATCGAAGGGTCCCAGCTCTGCCGCGATCGCCTCGGCCTCCAGGGGAAAGTGGCCCCGCAGGGTGGAATCGCCGCGGCTCACGATCAGCCACTGATCCAGCTCAGCCGCGGCCTGCGCCTCCTGCAGGGCTGGCTTGATCGCCTGGCAGATCCGCCGCACCCGCTCGGCCGCCGCGGCCGGATCCAGAGCCCGGGTATTGGCCAGGATGAAGAGGAAGGGAGAGGGGTGGCGCAGTCCGGCACGCAGCGTCTCTGGATCCCAGCGCAGCAGCAGCGGACAGCTGTGCAGCGTCTGCGACCCGGTGGGGTCGTCGTCGAGCACGACGATCTTGAGGGGGGCGGCCATGGCACCATCGTGCCGTGATGCGCCCTGAGCCCAGCGAGCTGCAGGAGCTGGTGCAAGACCTGCACCGGCAGGGCATCGCCTGGCTGCCGGCGGGGCTTGGCAGCCGACTCCACTGGGGGCCGCCGGTGCAGGCGGAGCCCCTGGTGCTCAGCACCGCCGGGCTTCGGGGTATCCGCGAGCACAACCCGGGGGACTTCACGATCACCGTGGCGGCCGGCACCCCGCTGAGCGAGGTGCAGCAGGAGCTTGCCCAGCACCGGCAGTGGTTGCCGCTCGACTGGCCCTGGGGCAGCGGCGCCGCCGGCGAGGCCAGCGGCAGCATCGGCGGCCTGGTGGCCCGCGGCCTCGCCGGCGGGCTGCGGCAGCGCTACCTCGGCGTGCGCGACCAGCTGATCGGCATCGAGCTGCTGCGCGCCGACGGCACCCGCGCCCGCGCCGGCGGCAAGGTTGTGAAGAACGTGGCCGGCTACGACCTGATGCGGCTGCTCACCGGCAGCTGGGGTTCCCTGGCGCTGATCACGGCCGTGACGCTGCGCACCCAGCCCCAGCCACCCGAGCGCCGCGGCCTCTGGCTGAGCGGTGCGGCCCCGGAACTGGCGGCCACGGCAAGCTGGCTGCTGGCTTCCAGCCTCAGCCCGGAGCGGATCGACTGGCAGCAGAGCGAAGGCTCAACCGGTCTGCTGATCAGCCTGGCCAGCATCAGCAGCCAGACGCTGAGCGAGCAGATCGCCTGTGTGCGCGAGCGCGCCCAGCAGCTGCAGGTGGAGCCCCTGGGCCCCGATGCACTCCAGCAACGCGTGGCTGAGGGCCAGGCTGATCGGGCCGGCGAGCCTGCGGCATGGCTGCTGCGGCTGGGCGTGCAGCCCGATCGGCTGGACACCCTGCTGCAGGAGCGGGCTCTGGCAGCCATCCCCTGGTGCTTTGCCGCCGGCAGCGGTCTCGGCATGGTCTGGGCTGCTCGCGACCGGCTGGCGGGCCACCAGGTGGAGCAACTGCGCCGCCGCTGCCACGACCTGGGCGGCCACCTCACCGTGCTCAGCCAGCCGGCGGGGAGCTACATCCCGGCCTGGCTCGATGCCCCGTCCCGGCCACTGATCGAGGCGATCAAGCGCCAGTTCGATCCCCTGCAGCAGCTGGCGCGCGGACGGCTGCCGGGGGTTCAGCCCGCTTCCGAGGAGCCGGCCCGCTGAGGCCCGCCAGCCACTCGAGCAGGGCCGCGTTCACCTGGTCGGGCACCTCGTCATGGGGACAGTGACCCGCCTCGAGCACCAGCTCGGTGGTGGCCGCCGGGGCATGGCGCTGGAAGGCGGCGCGACGACCGGCGGCGTTGATCCAGGGATCGCGGATGCCCCAGAGCAGCAGCAGCGGACAACCCAGCTGAGCGAACAGCTCATCGAGCGGCTGACCGCGCGGGATATCGAACACGGTGCGGAACACCCCGAAGGCGCCGGCATCCAGCGACGGCCGCCGGATCGCCTCCACCAGCGCCTCATCCACGTTGGTGCGGTCGAGGTACACCTGGTTGAGCGTGCGGCGGATCGTGGCAGGGCGGCGCAGGTTCTCGAACAGGAGCCGCTGCAGCACAGGGCTCCTCAGCAGCGCCCCGCCGATCGTCTGGCGGGCGATGGCGGCCCAGCCCTGCGGTGGCGCCTGCTCATCGCTGAACGGTCCGGCGGCGTTGAGCAGCACCACGCCGGCGGCCTGCTCACCCAGGGCCACGCCGGCGGCCAGAGCGGCGAACCCCCCCAGGGAATTCCCCACCAATACCGTGGGGCGACCGATGCGATCGGCCACGTAGGCGGCCAGCTGGTCGCGCCAGAGGGCGCCGCCGTAGTGAAGACCGGCAGGCTTGGCACTGCGGCCGAAGCCGAGCAGATCGATGGCATGCACCTCATGGCGACCGGCCAGGGCCGGAATGTTGTGGCGCCAGTGGTCGGTGCTGGCGCCGAAACCGTGCACCAGCAGCACAGCCGGCCCCTCGGGCCGCTCCGGCCCGGCCTGCACCGCATGCACCGGATGACCGAGATGGCTCCAGGGCTGGATCTGTGCGGTTGGCGTGAGCACCGGAAAGCGGCATCGAGGGTCGATGCTAGGGAGAATCGCCCGCGTGCCTTGCCCCTCATCGGCCCCGACTGGTCAGCCCTGCTGCCGGGCATCGCCCTCTGGGCCCTGGCCCTCTACCTGCCGCTGAGCCTGCCGCTGACGCGCCTCGAGCAGGCCCTGGCGGCCGGCAGCCTCGAACCGGCCGTGCAGCAGCTGCTGCTCGTGATCGCCAGCCTGGCCCTGGCCCTGGCGATCGGCACCCTCACCGACCTGGGCCTCGGCTGGGCCCTGGGACCCTCCTGGGCGTCCAGCCTGGGGCTGATGGCCTGCGGCTGGGGGCTGTTCACAGCGCTCGCCAGTCGAGCCAGGGACAACGGGGAATGATCGCCGCCGTGGCGCTCCTGTAGGCGGTGTACTCGGGATGGGTGGCCGCCAGGGAGCGCTCCTCACGCCGGGCCTTGCCGCCCAGTACCGCCGCCAGCCCGAGCAGCAGGGCCAGGTGCAGCAGACTGCCGAGCGCGAGCGTGATCCCCAGCGAGCAGACCAGGATCGCCTGGTAGAGGGGATGGCGGCAGCGAGCATAGGCCCCGCTGGTCATGAGGGGGGCGCCGGCCATCGGCTCGGGAAGCGGCGTGAGGCTCGGCCCGAGGCCCCGGAAGGCCAGGGCAGCCAGCACCAGCCCCACCAGGAACAGCGTCGCCCCGCCGATGGCGAGGGGCAGCGGCCAGGCGTAGCCCCAACTGCCGGGGGCCGGCCATGGCGGCAGCAGATGGGCGGCGATCAGCGTCAGCTGGGCCAGCAGCCACCATTCACCGCGACGGTTGTCGAACCAGCCGCCCCAGCTCAGGCCCCAGCGCCGCAGCAGATCGAGACCCGCTGCGCCGGAGGTCTCAGGTGGGGATTTCGGCGNNGGGGTCAAGGTCGGGGCCTCCAGCACTGCCACCCAGCACCACTCGTAGCAGGATCGGCGCCAGGAAGGTGGTGCCGATCACCATCAGCAGGATGGCGGCTTCAAGGGCCGGGGTGAGCAGGCCGGCCTGGCTGCCGAGGCCGAGGAAGATCAGGCCAACTTCTCCGCGGGGCATCATCCCCAGACCCACCACCAGGCGGTTGGTCTTCTCCTTGCTCACGTAGCTCCAGCCGGCCGCCACCTTGCCGGCGATCGCCACCACCAGCAGGAACGCCGCCACGACCAGCCCCTCGCGGTTGGCCGGATCGAAGGGGTTGAGCACCGAGAGGTCCATGCCGGTGCCGATCAGCACGAAGAAGATCGTGGCGAACAGGGCCACCAGGGGCTTCACCGTTGCCTGGATGGCATGGGTGTGGCGCGAGCTGCTGAGGATCAGGCCGGCGGCGAAGGCCCCCAGGGCCGCCTCCAGCCCGATCGCCTGGGCCGAGAAGCAGCAGAGGGACAGCACCACGAAACTGGCCACCACCACCTCGCCTGGGGCCTTGAGCTGATCGAGCACCCAGTCGAAGCCGGGGGCCGCGGTGCGGCTGAGGAACAGCGCCGCCGCCACGAACACCCCCGCCGCGGCCACCAGCCTGAGGATCGGGCCGATGCTGAAGCCATCGCCGCCGGCCAGGCTCACCACCACCGCCAGGATCACGATGCCGAGGATGTCGTCGAGCACCGCCGCACCGATCACCGTCTGGCCCTCGCGGGTGCGCAGATAGCGCAACTCGCCGAACACGCTGGCCGTGATGCCGATGCTGGTGGCGGTCATCGCCGCGCCGGCGAACACGGCCGGGATCAGCGGCACGTGGAAGAAGTAATAGAGGCCGGCGGTGCCCAGGGCGAAGGGCAGCACCACCCCGGTCACCGCCACCGTCGTGGCCTGCAGACCGACGGCCACGAGTTCATCGAGTTCGCTCTCGAGGCCGGTGAGAAACAGCAGGGCGAACAGGCCGATCTGGGAGACCGCCTGCAGATTGGGGAANGTTTCGCGGTAGAGATCGGCCACCGCCTCGCCCGGCAGGTCCGACAGGGAACTGAGCAGCGACAGGCCCCAGCCGCTGAGCTGGGCCTGGGTTTCGGGCGGCACGATCAGATGCAGACCCGACACGCCGATCAGCACGCCGGCCACGAGTTCGCCCAGGATCGTGGGCAGCTGGAAGCGCACCATCAGCTCCGCCAGCGTGCGGGCGGCCACGAAGATCACCAGGAACTCACCCACCGAGATCAGGGTGTCGGCCACCTCGAGCTGGTGGCCTCCCACCTCGAGCAACAGGGCTGGCAGGGTCATGGGAGAAAGCGAATGGCGCCGACGCTAAGGCCGGTCTGGTGTTCAGACGCTGATCTCTAGAGGTCCGGCAGGCACCGCCCTGCATCAATCGCTACGGTCACTTCAGGCGATCGATGGCAGGCCATGCCCCCAGAAGCGACCGCTCTCCAGCAGGGGCCCCGGGCCGCGTCGCAGCAGGAACTCGAGCGGATCGACGCCTGGTGGCGCGCCGCCAACTACCTGGCGGTGGGGATGATCTACCTCCAGGACAACCCGCTGCTGCGGGAGCCGCTGCGACCGGAGCACATCAAGAACAGGCTGCTGGGTCACTGGGGATCGAGTCCGGGCCAGGCCTTCATCTGGGCCCACGCCAACCGGGTGATCCGGGCGCACGACCTCGACATGATCTATCTGTCGGGTCCGGGCCACGGCGCGCCCGGGGTGCTCGCCCCCACCTACCTCGATGGCTCCTACAGCGAGATCTATCCCGACAAGAGCCAGGACGCCGAGGGGATGCGCCGCTTCTTCAAGCAGTTCTCCTTTCCCGGCCACATCGGCAGCCACTGCACCCCGGAAANCCCCGGGTCGATCCATGAGGGGGGAGAACTGGGCTATGTGCTCTCCCACGCCTGCGGGGCGGTGTTCGACAACCCCGACCTGATCGCCCTGGCCTGCGTGGGCGACGGCGAGGCGGAGACCGGGCCGCTGGCCACCAGCTGGCACATCAACAAATTCCTCAATCCGATCAGCGATGGCGCCGTGCTGCCGGTGCTGCACCTCAACGGCTACAAGATCGCCAACCCCACCCTGCTGGCCCGCATCCCCCGCGAGGAGCTGGCCAGCCTGATGCGCGGCTACGGCTGGGAGCCCCTGTTCGTGGAGGGATCCGAACCGATGGCCATGCACGCCGCCATGGCCGATGCCATGGACCAGGCCGTTGCCACCATCCAGCGGGTTCGCCGGGGGTGCCGCGAAAGCGGCGAGGCCGTGCGCCCCGCCTGGCCGATGATCGTGCTGCGCTCCCCCAAGGGCTGGACCGGCCCTGAGGAGCTGCGCGGCAAGAAGCTGGAGAACTTCTGGCGCGCCCACCAGGTGCCCCTGCCGGCGCCGAACCGGGACCCGGAACAACTGGCCATGCTCGAGAGCTGGCTGCGCAGCTACCGCCCCGAGGAGCTGTTCGGCGCCGACGGCGCGCTCAAGGCGGAGCTCAAGGCCCTCTCCCCCCAGGGCCCGCTGCGGATGGGCTCCAAGCCCCATGCCAACGGCGGCGTGCTGCGCCGCAAGCTGCGCCTGCCACCGATCGAGACCTACGCCGTGCCGGTGGAGCAGCCCGGAACCAGCGAGGCGGAGAACACCTATCCCCTCGGCCAGCTGCTGCGCGATCTGATCGCCCGCAATCCGGATTCAATGCGCGTCTTCGGGCCGGATGAAACCGCCTCCAACCGTCTCCAGGCCATCTACGAGGTGAGCAAGAAGGTGTGGATGGAGGAATTCCTGCCGGAGGACATGAACGGCAGTGAACTGAGCCGCAACGGCCGGGTGGTGGAGATGCTCTCCGAGCACACCCTGGTGGGGATGATGGAGGGCTACCTGCTCACTGGCCGCTACGGCTTCTTCCACACCTACGAGGCCTTCGCCCACGTGATCGCCTCGATGTTCAACCAGCACGCCAAGTGGCTGGAGAGCTGCATTCATCACGCCCCCTGGCGGGCGCGATCGGCCCCTGGACCTGCCTGATCTCCTCGACGGTGTGGCGCCAGGACCACAACGGCTTCACCCATCAGGACCCCGGCTTCATCGACCTGGCCGGCAACAAGAGCGGCGAGGTGGTGCGTGTCTACCTGCCCCCGGATGCCAACTGTCTGCTGGCGGTGGCCGAGGAGGCGCTGGTGGAGACCAACGTCTGCAACATCATTGTCTCGGACAAACAGAAGCATCTCCAGTACATGACCCTGGACCAGGCCCGCGCCCATGTGGCCAAGGGCATCGGCATCGTGCGGTGGGCCAGCAACGACGACTGCGGCACCGAGCCCGATGATCCCGATGTGGTACTGGCCTGCGCCGGCGACATCCCCTCCAAGGAGACCCTGGCGGCCGTGGAGATCCTGCGCCGCGAAATCCCCCAGCTCAGGATCCGGGTGCTCAACGTGGTGAAGCTGTTTGCCCTCACCCAGCCCAGCGAACATCCCCACGGCCTCTCGGACCGCGACTTCGACAGCCTGTTCACCACCGACAAGCCCGTGATCTTCAACTTCCACGGCTACCCGTGGCTGATCCATCGCCTCACCTACCGCCGCACCAACCACGTGAACATGCATGTACGGGGATACAAGGAGAAGGGCAACATCAACACGCCACTGGAGCTGGCGATGAACAACCAGATCGACCGCTTCAACCTGGTGATCGACGTGATCGACCGCGTGCCGACCCTCGGCTCCCGCGCCGCGCACGTCAAGGAACGCATGAAGGACGAGATCATCCGTCACCGCGCCTACGCCCACACCCACGGCATGGACGCCCCTGAGGTGACCGGCTGGCGCTGGAACTCCACTGGCCCGGGCGATCCGAGGCCAACCCCGCGGAGCTGCCGGCATGAGCGAACTGCTGCCCAGCAATCTGAGGCTGCCCACACCGGGCTGCTATGCCGACCCCGACCGCAGCGGCCTGATGGCCGATGACGTGTTCGACGGCATGACCGAGCACCTCTTCTACACGCTCGGCAAGCTGGCCCCCACCGCCAGCCGCCACGACCTCTACATGGCGCTGAGCTACGCGGTGCGCGACCGGCTGATGACCCGCTACCTGGCCGGGCTCGAGGCGATCAGCACCACCCCCACCCGCGTGGTGGCCTACCTCTCGCCGAGTTCCTGATCGGCCCCCAGCTGGGCAACAACCTGCTCATGCTGGGGATCCAGGAGGCCGCGGCGGAAGCCCTGCAGCGCTTCGGCGTCGACGACCTCAACGAGATCCTGGAGGTGGAGGAGGAGCCGGGGCTGGGCAACGGCGGCCTGGGTCGCCTGGCAGCCTGTTTCCTGGAGTCGCTCGCCTCGCTGGAGATTCCGGCCACCGGCTACGGCATCCGCTACGAATTCGGCATCTTCGACCAGCTGATCCGCGACGGCTGGCAGGTGGAGATCACCGACAAGTGGCTCAAGAGCGGCTGGCCCTGGGAACTGCCCCACCCCGACCANGCCTGCTTCGTGGGTTTCGGCGGACGAACCGAGAACTACCGCGACGACAACGGCAACTACAGAGTGCGCTGGATTCCCGATGAGCATGCGATCGGCGTTCCCCACGACGTACCGGTGCTGGGCTACCGGGTGAACACCTGCGACCGGCTGCGCCTCTGGCGCGCCGACGCCACCGAGAGCTTCGACTTCTATGCCTTCAACATCGGTGATTACTACGGCGCCGTGGAGGAGAAGGTGGGCAGCGAGACCCTCTCGAAGGTGCTCTACCCCAACGACGGCACCGACGAAGGCCGCCGCCTGCGGTTGAAGCAGCAGCACTTCTTCGTGAGCTGCTCCCTTCAGGACATGATCCGCAACCTGGACGCCCGCGGCATCCCGGTCACCGAGTTCGCCGACCACTGGGCGGTGCAGCTCAACGACACCCACCCGGCGATCGCCGTGGCCGAGCTGATGCGGCTGCTGCTCGACGACAAGCACCTCGACTGGGAGACCGCCTGGGGCATCACCACCGCCTCGGTGGCCTACACCAACCACACCCTGCTTCCCGAGGCCCTGGAGAAGTGGGGCCTGCCGCTGTTCGGGTCGCTGCTGCCGCGCCACCTGGAGCTGATCTACGAGATCAATCGCCGCTTCCTGCAGCAGGTGCGCCTCAAATACCCCGGCAACGAAGACATCCTGCGCCGCGTCTCGATCATCGACGAGGAAGGCAGCAAGGCGGTACGCATGGCCAATCTGGCCACGGTGGCCTCGCACCACATCAACGGCGTGGCAGCCCTGCACAGCCAGCTGGTGACAACAGAGCTCTTCCCCGACTTCGCGGCCCTCTGGCCGCAGAAGTTCACCAACGTGACCAACGGCGTGACACCCCGACGCTGGGTGGGTCTGGCCAATCCACAGCTCTCCAGCCTGCTCAACGAAACGATCGGCGAGGGCTGGATCCGCGATCTCGATCAGCTGCGCCAGCTGGAGCGCCATGCCGACGATGACGCTCTGCTGGAGCGCTGGGGAGCCACCAAGCTGGCGGTGAAGCATCAGCTCAGCAACTACATTCATCGCCACACCGGCGTGCTCGTCGATCCGGCATCCCTGTTCGACGTGCAGGTGAAGCGGATCCACGAATACAAACGCCAGCATCTCAACGCCCTCCAGGTCGTCGCCCGATATCTGCGCATCAAGAACGGCCAGGCTGAGGGAATGGTCCCGCGCACGGTGATCTTCGGCGGTAAGGCGGCGCCGGGCTATTACATGGCCAAGCTGATCATCCGCTTCATCAATGGCATCGCCGAAACGGTGAATTCCGATCCCGACATGGAGGGAAGGCTACGGGTGGTCTTCCTGGCCGACTACAACGTGAAGCTGGGCGAGCGGGTGTATCCAGCCTCCGATCTCTCCGAGCAGATCTCCACCGCGGGCAAGGAGGCCTCCGGCACCGGCAACATGAAATTCGCCATGAACGGCGCACTCACGATCGGCACCCTGGATGGTGCCAATGTGGAGATCCGCGAGCATGTNGGGGTCGAGAACTTCTTCCTGTTCGGCAAGACCGCTGAGCAGATCAACGCGCTGCACCGTGACGGCTACCGCCCCTGGGAACTGATCCCCTCCCTGCCGGAGCTGGGTGAAGTGCTGCGGCTGATCGAGCANGGGCACTTCAGCAACGGCGACGGCGATCTGTTCCGGCCGCTGCTCCAGAACCTCACCGGCCGTGATCCCTTCTTCGTGCTGGCCGACTTCGCCGATTACCTGCGCGCCCAGGAGGCGGTCGACGACGTCTGGGCGGATCGTCGCCGCTGGAACCGCATGTCGCTGCTCAACACGGCCCGCACCGGATTCTTCTCCTCGGATCGCTCGATCANGGACTACGCCGAACGGATCTGGAAGGCGGAGCCCTACCCGATCACGATCACCTGCGAACTGGACTAACCGGGCAGATCCGGCGTCTGATGCAGCAGCCGGTTGAGCCGCAAGCGGTCGGCATTGAGGGGGTCCGGGGCCAGTTCCCCGGCCACCTCGCGGAATTTCTGCTCCACCGCCTCGGGAACGCGCACATCGAAGATGCGCTCCATCAGGGCCTCGATCGAGAAGAGGTGAGCGTTGATGTTCTCCAGATCGGCCATGGCCTGCTGCACGCCGTCGGATTCCGTGGCAGCTGCCCCCGGAGCCACGGCAGCGGGGCCCTCCACNGCTCCATCGCCATGCAGCTTCTGCAGTTCATCGAGCACCCGCCCGGCCAGGGTGCGGAAAGCCTGCAATGCCGCCCAGTTGAGTTCCTGCTGCTGACGCAGGGTNGGGTTCTCGCGGATCAATCGGTCATGTTCCCGATAGAAACGCTGGCAATCAGGGCATTGGCAGGGCTCTTCGGGCACCGCGATCCCATCTGTCATCAAATCCCATCATGGCACCGGGAAGCCCTCAGGCGGCCAGGGGACCCGGATCAGCGTCGGCATCGGTCTGCCCATCCTCCGTCTCGGCAGCAGCCGGCAGGGGAATCTCGATCGAACTGACCACATTGATCACGTCGCGCAGGCGCATCGAATCGGCGAACCATCCCATCGCCTGCTCTGTGTCGCCGCGGCGCTCGGCATCGCCGGCCTGCTCCTCGTGGGCCTCCGCCAGGAGCGCCAGCCAGCAGAGGCAGCGGGCCTGGACCACCGAGAGATCGAGATCGTCGGTCTGGCTGTTGGCAATGCGCTCACTCTCCTGCTGCACCAGCAGGCGCAGGCGCAGGTCATGCAGCTGGGTCATCGCGGAACGGCGACTGGGGCCACGCTAGCCGCGGTGCCTGAATTGGGAAGGGCACTAGCTGTAGTGCTGACGACCGTCGGCGTGATGGCACAGAGCGTGCTGGTGCGTGCTGCAACCACTCGACGGGGCTGGCGGGACTCGAACCCACGACCTACGGTTTAGGAAACCGTCGCTCTATCCGGCTGAGCTACAGCCCCAGGGCCGAGCTCACGCTCAGCGTCCCGCCATTATCGACCACGCGATCGGGCTGGGCATCCGCCACGGGCGATGATGGGATCCGAAAGCAGGCGAGGTGATCGCGATCGGGAGGCTGATGGTCTTCGGAACGGAAGCCTGCCTGGTTGAGGAAAGTCCGGGCTCCCCAATGGCCAGGCTTGCTGGGTAACGCCCAGTGCGGGTGACCGTGAGGAGAGTGCCACAGAAACACACCGCCGATGGCCCCGGTTCCGCTTCGGTGGAGCAGAGCACAGGCAAGGGTGCAAAGGTGCGGTAAGAGCGCACCAGCAGCATCGAGAGGTGCTGGCTCGGTAAACCCCGGCCGGGAGCAAGGCCCAGGGACAACGGTTGGCCATGGCACCAGTCCCGCCCCAAGCGCGCCGCTCGAGGCCGCCGGCAACGGCGGTCCCAGACAGATGATCATCCCCGCCGCAGCGTCTCCGGGCGCCGGCGGAGAACAGAACCCGGCTTACGTCCTGCTTTCACCCCTTCCACCCAGCGCCGTCGTGACCCCGCAGCGCCGCCAACGTCTGCTGACCTTTCTGCGCAGCCTCGGTGTCGATCCAACCGCCGCCGACGGCCCCGGCGGCAGTGCAGCGGCCCTGGCTCCGATCGAGGAGGCCCTCTCTCACAGTTCGGCGAGGCTGACCCACAATCACGAGCGGCTGGAATTCCTCGGCGATGCCGTGCTGCGCCTGGCCGCATCCGAGTACCTGCGGGAGCGGCATGGCCAGCTGAGCGTCGGTCGCCAGTCGACCCTGCGGGCCCAGCTGGTCAGCGATCGCTGGCTGGCGGAGCTGGGCGAGCGCTGCGGCATCGAAGCGGTGTGGCGGATCGGGCCGATGGCTGCCGGGGATCCGGCAGCTCGCGCCACCCTCCGGGCCGAACTCTGCGAGGCCCTGATCGGGGCCCTTTACCTCACCTGGGGAGGTGCTCGGGGAGGCCTCAGGCCGGTGCTGGAGTGGCTCACCCCCCACTGGCAGCGCAGCAGCGCTGAACAGCTGGCCGATCCCGACCGCCACAACTGGAAAACCGGCCTGCAGGAGTGGACCCAGGCCCGGAATCTGGGGCTGCCCCGCTACCGCTGCGAGGAACGCAGCCGCATCCACGCCGACCCGCGCCGTTTCCGTTGCGAGGTGGAGGTGGGTGATGACACCGCTGCTGAAGGCTGGGGAGCTCCCGCCGGGCAGCCGAGCAGGATGCCGCCCGGATCGCCCTGCAGCGGCTCAGGACTGCTCCAGAGTGCTGAGCGGCAGGGTCACGAGCTTGTCCCAGTTGCCACCTTCGAAGAGAACGGCAGCCTGGCTGCCGCTGAGCCGCTGCACGAAGCCGCGATAGCCGTTGTAGATGGAGCGCTGGTCCCGCACCACCACGGTCGAGCCCGGCAGGATCGGCAGGTTGGCCATGGAAGTCGAGGGGGGCGGCGTCATTATCAACCCCAGACACCGCTGCTGCCGAGTCCAGCCGCCCGATGCGATCCGAACAGCCGTCCCCCGAACCGCTGCAGGGCTCAGTCCCGCCGCCCGAGCCGTTTCCACCGCAGGAGCTGCTGGTGGTGGTGGGACGGCTGGTGGCCGCCCAGGGACTGCAGGGTGAACTGCGGCTGCTGCCGCTCAGCGACTTCCCGGAGCGCTTCACCAGGCCTGGACGGCGCTGGCTGCGCCGCGGCGGCCAGCCGGCCCGGGCCGTTGAACTCCACAGCGGCCGCCGGCTGCCCGGCAAGGAGCTGTTCGTGATCCGCCTGGACGGCATCGACGACCGCAACGCCGCCGAGGCACTGGTGGGGCACGAGCTGCTGGTGGACGCCAGTGACCGGCCCAGACTGGCGCCCGGGGAATTCCACCTGCTCGACCTGGTGGGACTGGAGGTGCGGCTGCTGGACTCCGGTGAGGTGATCGGCCGGGTGCAGGACCTGATCCATGCCGGCAACGACCTGCTTGAGGTGGCCCTCGGCGAAGAGCGTGGCAACCGCAGGATCCTGATCCCGTTCGTGATGGCGATCGTGCCGGAGGTGCACGTGCAGGAGGGCTGGATCGGGCTCACCCCGCCGCCCGGGCTGCTCGAACTCTGATGGAGTCCTGACCAGCGCCATACAGCGGCCGGCGGGGTGCGCGAATCTGGGGTGGATGTGCTCCGGTCAGATCGTGCCCGACAGCAGCTCCAGCCTGGTTCCAGTGATTCTCTGCGGCGGCACGGGCACGCGCCTTTGGCCCCTTTCGCGCGCCAGCTACCCGAAGCAGTACTGGGCTCTGGCCGGCAGCGGCGACCACACCCTCCTGCAGCAGACCCAGCTGCGGCTGGTGGGTCTGCCGGATCAGGCGCCACCGCTGCTGGTCTGCAACGAGGAGCACCGCTTCATCGTGGCCGAGCAGATGCGCCAGATCGGCGTGGAGCCAGCGGCGATCCTGCTGGAGCCGATGGGCCGCAACACCGCCCCGGCGGTGACGATCGCCGCGCTCCAGGCCACCGCCGGAGGCGCTGATCCGCTGCTGCTGGTGCTGGCCGCCGATCATCTGATCCGCGACGCCGCCGCCTTCCGAGCCGCCGTGATCGCCGGGCTGCCGGCGGCCGAGGCCGGCCAGCTGGTGACCTTCGGCATCGTGCCGACGGCTCCTGAAACCGGCTACGGCTACATCGANGCGGCCGCACCGCTCACCAGCGCCGATGGTGGCGCACTGGTCTTGGCCGAACCGGTGCCGATCGCGCGCTTCGTGGAGAAACCCGATCGAGCCACCGCCGAGGCGTTCCTGGCCAGTGGCCGCTTCACCTGGAACAGCGGCATGTTCCTGTTCCGCGCCAGCGCCATGCTGGCCGAACTGGAACGGCTGGCGCCGGAGGTGGTGAGCGCCTGCCGGGCCGCCCTGGAGCACGACAGCTCCGATCTGGATTTCCTGCGGCTGGAGCGGGAGGCCTTCGCCCGCTGCCCCAACCTGGCCATCGACGTGGCCGTGATGGAGAAGACCGACCGCGGCGCGGTGCTGCCCCTGCAGGCCGGCTGGAGCGACGTGGGCAGCTGGAGCGCCCTGTGGGAGACCGCCGAGCGCGACGGCCAGGGCAACGTGCTGCGCGGTCGGGTGATCAGCGAGGCCAGCCGCAACTGCTACCTGCGCAGCGAACACCGCCTCGTGGTGGGACTCGGTGTGGAGGACCTGGTGGTGGTGGAAACCGACGACGTAGTGCTGGTGGCCCACCGCAGCCACGCCCAGGAGGTGAAGACGATCGTGGGGCGACTGGAGGCCGAGGGGGCCAGCGAAAGCCAGGCCCATCGCCGCATCTACCGGCCCTGGGGCTGCTACGACGGGATCACCGAGGGCGAGCGCTGGCAGGTGAAGAAGATCGTGGTCAATCCCGGTGCCAGCCTGTCGCTGCAGATGCACCACCACCGCGCCGAGCACTGGATCGTGGTGAAGGGCACCGCCGTGGTGGAGAAGGACGGCCAGGAGCAGCTGGTCGGCGAGAACCAGAGCACCTACATCCCTCTGGGCTGCAGGCACCGGCTCTCCAACCCGGGCAAGATCCCGGTGGAAATGATCGAGGTGCAGAGCGGCGCCTACCTGGGCGAGGACGACATCGTGCGGTTCGAGGACCGCTACGGCCGCTCGGATACGGCGGTCAGCCCAGCGGTCACTCCACGGTGACGCTCTTGGCCAGATTGCGGGGCTGATCCACATCCAGACCCCTGTGAGCAGCGATGTGGTAGCTGAGCAGTTGCATGGGGATGAGGGTGAGCAGCGGACTGAGCAGCTCATCCACCGCCGGCATCGGCAGCAGCACATCGAACAGCTCGGTGTCGCCACAGGCGGGTCCCACGCCGATCAGACGCGCATCACGGGCCTTGGCCTCCTGGGCGTTGCTGAGCACCTTCTCGAACACCGCACCGGGCATGGCGATCGAGACCACCGGCACGCGCGCATCCAGCAGGGCGATCGGGCCGTGCTTCATCTCTCCGGCGGGATAGCCCTCGGCGTGGATGTAGCTGATCTCCTTGAGCTTCAGCGCTCCCTCCAGGGCGATCGGGAAATTAATGCCGCGGCCGAGGAAGATCACATCCTGGGTGCTCTCGAACTGGTGGGCCAGGGCCGCGGCCCGCAGGTCGTGGTCGTCGATCAGCTGGCGGAGCTGATCGGGCACCGCGCGCAGACCGCCCACCAGCTCCTGCAGCCGCTGGCGGGTGATCGTGCCGCCGCCGGCGGGCTGGCCCACCCGCCGCTCGGCAAAGGCCAGGGCGAGGCCGTAGAAGGCCAGCAGCTGGCCCAGGAACGTCTTGGTGGCCGCCACGCCCACCTCGATGCCGGCACCGATGTCGAGGATGTGATCCACCAGGCGCCCCAGGGAGCTCTCCGGCCGGTTGGTGATGCCGAGCAGCCGCGGTGCATAGGCGGGGTCGGCCACCAGCTGGCGCCGCTCCTGCTCCATCAGCAGGGCAGCCAGGGTGTCGGCCGTCTCACCCGACTGGGTGACACCGATGGTGAGAGTGTGAGGCGCCAGCGGCGGCGGCGCATAGCGGAATTCACTGGCATAGAACACGCTGCTGGGGATGCCCGCCAGCTGCTCCAGCAGATGGGCGCCAACCTGAGCGGCGTGGCGACTGGTACCGCAGGCCAGGATCTGAATCCGCTCCACTCCGCCGTAGAAGTCGTGGTCGAGCGGCAGAGCCACCAGCGGCCCTTGCTCAGGCAGGTGTCGGGCGAGCCAGAGCGCCGCCGTCTCGGGCTGCTCGTGGATCTCCTTGAGCATGAAGTGGCGGAAACTGCGCTTGTCGGCCACGTGCTCGGTGCCGCTCAGCAGGCTGGGTGCGCGCTCCACCCGCTCGCCGGCCTGGTCGTAGAGCTCGATCCCCAGCGGGGTCAGCAGCGCCACCTCGCCGTCCTCCATCGGCAGGATCGTGCGCGTGAACCCCGCCAGGGCGGGGGTGTCGCTGGCGCAGAGGAACTCCCCCTCGCCCAGGCCAATCAGCAGCGGCGCCGCCTTGCGGGCCACCACCAGGGCACCGGGCGTGCGGGCCCACACCACGGCCAGGGCATAGGCCCCCTGCAGCAGCGGCAGAACCGCCTGCACGGCCTGCAGCAGCAGCGCGCCGGTGGCGGGCCTGCCCTCGGCCAGCAGCGGCTCCAGCTGCCGGGCCACCAAGTGCGGGATCACTTCGGTGTCGGTGTCGGAGCGGAACGCCACGCCAGCGGCCTGGAGCTCCTCCCGCAGGCTGCGGTGGTTCTCGATGATGCCGTTCTGCACCACGGCCAGCTNNCCCCCGGCATCGAGATGGGGATNGGCGTTGCGCTCCTCCGGCTTGCCGTGCGTGGCCCAGCGGGTGTGCCCGATGCCGCACTGCCCCGTAGCCCCCTCCAGCTCGAATCGGGCGACGAGGTTGGCCAGCTTGCCCTCAGCCTTGAGGCAGTGCATGGCGCCACCGCTCACCGTNGCGATGCCGGCGGAGTCGTAGCCGCGGTACTCGAGCTGCCGCAGCCCTTCCAGCAGCAGGGGAGCCGCCTCCCGCGAACCGATCAGGGCAACGATGCCGCACATGGGCTGAAGGGCACAAAAAAACCCGGCCGGAGGCCGGGCCTGAGCTTATGGGAGCCGGCTCAGTACGCCAGACCCATCGAGCGGGTGGTCTCGTCGCCGAGATACACGCGGATGCTGAGGAAATCGGTGGGGCAGGCGGTTTCGCAGCGCTTGCAGCCCACGCAATCCTCGGTGCGGGGAGAGGAGGCGATCTGGCCGGCCTTGCAGCCATCCCAGGGAACCATCTCGAGAACGTCGAGCGGGCAGGCCCGCACACACTGGGTGCAGCCGATGCAGGTGTCGTAGATCTTGACGGCGTGAGACATGGGCCTGAGCCGGAAACAGACGGCGTGACGCCCAAAGTACTGAAAGCCTCCGGCGGCCATGCGGGCCGTCGGCCAGCCCGTCACCCTTGTTCATACGCCGCCGGAGCAGGGTCNGGGCGCCCCGTAGAGTGCGTCGACTCTCACAGCGGCCATGTCCCAGGAAGCGGTCTTCGAGAAAGTGCGCTCGATCGTTGCCGAACAGCTCAGCGTCGATGCCGCCGAGGTCAAGCCGGAATCCAACTTCCAGAACGACCTGGGTGCCGATTCGCTCGACACGGTCGAACTGGTCATGGCTCTGGAAGAGGCCTTCGACATCGAGATCCCCGATGAGGCTGCCGAGGGCATCACCACCGTCGGCGACGCCGTCAAGTACATCCAGGACAAGCAGGCCTGAGCCGCTCCATGGTCCAGGGTCTCCGCCGCGTCGTCGTCACCGGCCTCGGCGCTGTCACACCGATCGGCAACGACGTCTCCAGCTACTGGGAGGGCCTGAGCACCGGGCGCAACGGCGTGGCGGGAATCACGCTGTTCGATGCATCGCGCCATGCCTGTCGCTTCGCCGCCGAGGTGAAGGACTTCAATCCCTCCGGCTGGCTCGAGCCGAAGGAGGCCAAGCGCTGGGATCGCTTCTGCCAGTTCGGCGTTGTGGCGGCCAAGCAGGCAGTGATCGACGCCGGGCTCAGCATTGACGTCTCCAACGAGCAGCGCGTCGGCGTGGCGATCGGGTCCGGCGTGGGCGGACTGCTGATGATGGAGACCCAGGCCCACGTTCTCACCGAGCGGGGACCGGATCGGGTGAGCCCGTTCTGCGTGCCGATGATGATCCCCAACATGGCCGCCGGCCTGGCCGCCATCGCCCTGGGAGCCAAGGGTCCGAGCACCGCCGTGGCCACGGCCTGCGCCGCCGGGTCCAACGCCATCGGGGATGCCTTTCGCCTGATCCAGCTCGGCCTGGCCGACGCCATGGTCTGCGGCGGCGCCGAATCGGCGATCACCCCCCTGGGCGTGGCAGGCTTCGCCAGCGCCAAGGCCCTGTCATTCCGGAACGACGATCCCGCCACCGCCAGCCGCCCCTTCGACGCTGAACGCAACGGCTTCGTGATCGGCGAGGGCGCCGGCATCCTTGTGCTGGAAAGCCTTGATCACGCCCAGGCGCGGGGCGCCTCGATCCTGGCCGAGATGGTGGGCTACGGCATGACCTGCGATGCCCACCACATCACCGCCCCCTCGCCCGGGGGCGTCGGCGGTGCCGAAGCGATGCGCCTCGCCATGCGGGACGGGGGCCTGGAGCCCCGCGACGTGGACTACGTCAATGCCCATGGCACCAGCACCCCTGCCAACGACAGCAACGAGACCGCCGCGATCAAGGCCGCCCTGGGCGATCACGCCCAGCGGATCCCGGTGAGCTCCACCAAGTCGATGACCGGCCATCTGCTGGGCGGCAGCGGCGGTATCGAGGCGGTCGCCGCGGTGCTGGCGATCGGCCATAACGTGGTACCCCCCACCATCAACTACCAGAACCCCGATCCGGCCTGCGACCTCGACGTGGTGCCCAATCAGGCCCGTGAAGTCCCGGTCGACGTCGTGCTGTCCAACTCGTTCGGCTTCGGTGGCCACAACGTCTGTCTGGCCTTCCGCCGCCTGAGCGGATGATCACCTGAACCGCTCGACGCAGCCGCCGGGCCCAGCAGGTTTCCCTCCTCCTCCCTCCTTCACACCCCCAGNCCATGGTCGTCGCTCCCAGNCTCCACCGCCACCAGCAGCAGCCTGGAGAATCTCTGCATCAACAGCATCCGGTTCCTGGCGGTCGATGCGATCAACAAGAGCAACTCGGGTCACCCGGGCCTGCCGATGGGCTGCGCTCCGATGGCCTACGCGCTCTGGGACCGGGTGCTGAAGCACAACCCCAAGAACCCCCAGTGGTTCAACCGTGACCGCTTCGTGCTCTCGGCCGGACACGGCTGCATGCTGCTGTACGCGCTGCTGCACCTGAGTGGCTACGACTCGGTGACGCTCGACGACATCAAGCAGTTCCGCCAGTGGGGCTCCAAGACCCCGGGCCACCCGGAAACGTTCGAAACCCCGGGGGTCGAAGTCACCACCGGGCCCCTTGGCCAGGGAATCGCCAACGCCGTGGGCCTGGCCATGGCCGAGGCCCATCTGGCCGCGACCTTCAACAAGCCCGACTGCACGGTGGTGGATCACTACACCTATGTGGTGATGGGCGATGGCTGTAACCAGGAAGGCGTGAGCGCCGAAGCCGCCTCCCTCGCCGGCCATCTGGGCCTGGGCAAGCTGATCGCCCTCTACGACGACAACCACATCACGATCGACGGCAACACCAATGTGTCGTTCAGCGAGGATGTGCTGAAGCGCTACGAGCCTACGGCTGGCACGTGCAGCACGTGGCCGACGGCAACACCGACGTGGAGGGCATCGCCCGGGCGATCGAGGCCGCCAAGGCCGTCACCGACCAGCCCTCGATCATTAAGGTTACTACCACAATCGGCTACGGATCGCCCAACAAGGCCAACACAGCCGGTGTGCACGGCGCAGCCCTGGGCGCGGAGGAAGCCGACCTCACCCGCAAGAACCTGGGCTGGGGCTATGGNCCCTTCGAGGTGCCCCAGGAGGCCTACGACCACTGGCGCGAGGCGATCACCCGTGGCGCCGCCGCCGAGGCGGAGTGGAACAACACCCTGGCCGACTATCGCGCCAAGTATCCGGCCGAGGCTGCCGAATTCGAGCGTCGGCTGCGCGGTGAGTTGCCCCAGGGCTGGGATGCCGGCCTGCCCCGCTACGGCGCCGAAGACAAGGGACTGGCGACCCGCCAGCACTCCTACAACTGCCTCAATGCGATCGGCCCCAACCTGCCGGAGCTGATCGGCNGCTCCGNCGACCTGACCCACTCCAACCTCACCGACATCAAGGGCGAGAAGAGCTTCCAGAAGGGGGCCGAAGCCAACCGCTACCTGCACTTCGGCGTGCGCGAACACGCCATGGCCGCGATCCTCAACGGCCTCGCCTACCACGGCAGCGGGCTGATNCCCTATGGCGGCACCTTCGTAGTGTTCGCCGGCTACATGGTGGGCGGCATGCGCCTCTCGGCCCTGAGCGAGCTGGGCGTGATCTACGTGCTCACCCACGACTCGATCGGTCTTGGGGAAGACGGCCCTACCCACCAGCCGATCGAGACCCTGGCCAGCCTGCGTTCGATCCCCAACATGCTGGTGATCCGCCCCGGCGACGGCAACGAAACCAGCGGCGCCTACCAGGTGGCCGTGGCGAACCGCAAGCGACCCAGCGTGCTGATCCTCAGCCGTCAGGCGATGGCCAACCAGGCCGGCTCCAGCCCCGAAGCGGTGGCCAAGGGTGGCTACATCCTCGAAGACTGCAGTGGCACGCCTGAACTGATCCTGATCGGCACCGGCTCTGAACTCGAGCTCTGTACCAAGGCCGCCGCACAGCTGCGCTCCGAAGGCCGCAATGTGCGCGTGGTGTCGATGCCATGCGTCGAGCTGTTCGAGGAGCAGGATGCCGCCTACCGCGAGAGCGTGCTGCCTGCTGCCTGCCGCAAGCGCCTGGTGGTGGAAGCCTCCAGCAGCTTCGGCTGGCACAAATACGTGGGCTTCGACGGCGCCACGATCTCGATCGACCGCTTCGGCGCCTCGGCCCCTGGCCCCCTGTGCATGGAGAAGTTCGGGTTCACGGTTGAGAATGTGGTGGCTAAGGCGAAGGGGCTGGGGTAGAAGCAATCTTGGAGGGCAGCAAAATCTCTAGAGAATCAAATGACTTCGTTGGGCAGATGATCTATCAAGGCTCTCGACTGAGAGCCTCTAAATTGGTGGCTGGACGTAAACGGCGCTTCGGGCTTGCAGGACTCGTTAATATCCTGTTGACCAACCTGATTCTGCAGGGGCTGCTCCTAATACCAGCACTTCCTTCATCGGTGTGCGCACTGATGAGCCAGGCATGGAATGGCGTGATGGGCTACATCATCTACGGCAAGTGGGTGTTTCGCGCTTCTGGCCTAAGAGAGGGAAGACCATTGCTACGCTACAGTCTCACGCAAGTGCTACTTTGGTTCCTGAACTGGAGCATAATTTCTATTGGCGTATCAGCAGGCATCAATAGAAATCTTACAGCCCTACTGGGAGTCCCAATACTCGCGGTAATCTCGTACGCAATTCAAAAATACTGGATCTTCTTGCCAAGATGAAGCTCAGCGTTATTGTTCCCTGCTACAACGAGGTCGAAACGATTGAGACGCTGATCGCCGCAGTACGCAAGGCCCCTATCAATGAGCTTGAGTTGGTGGTTGTGGACGATGGCTCCACCGATGGCTCTAGAGATTTGCTCAGAATTCTGGACCAGTCCAATCACTCGGACTTACGCATCATTTTCCATGATCGCAATCAAGGCAAAGGCGCAGCTCTGCGCACGGGATTCCTCGCAGCAACTGGAGATATATGCATCGTCCAAGATGCCGATCTAGAATACGATCCCCAAGAATTTCCAATTGTCATCGGCCCAATCCTAGAAGGGAAGGCCGACGTTGTTTTCGGCAGCCGCTTCCAAGGAGGGCGGCCTCACCGTGTGGTGTATTTCTGGCATCGCATGGGGAATGCCTTCCTTACGCTGCTAAGCAACATGTTCACAGACCTGAACCTGTCGGACATGGAAACCTGCTACAAAGCGTTTCGACGAGAGGTTATCCAGAAAATACAGATCCGCGAAAACCGCTTCGGCTTCGAGCCAGAGGTTACAGCCAAAGTCGCCAAGATGAACCTACGCATTTACGAGGTAGGGATATCCTACTATGGCCGTACATATGGAGAAGGGAAGAAGATCGGGTGGCGAGACGGATTCAGAGCCATTTACTGCATTCTCAAGTACAATCTGATGCCAAGATGATGAGTACTTGATGGGGGTAGCCCGCAACATGGTGACCGGCGGAGCCGGCTTCGTGGGCTCCCACCTCGTCGACCGGCTGATGGAGGCCGGCGAGGAGGTGATCTGCCTCGACAACTTCTTCACCGGACGCAAGGCCAACGTGGCCCAGTGGATCGGTCATCCCCGCTTCGAGCTGATCCGGCACGACGTGACCGAGCCGATCCGGCTGGAGGTCGACCGCATCTGGCATCTGGCCTGCCCTGCCTCGCCGGTGCACTACCAGTTCAACCCGATCAAGACCGCCAAGACCAGCTTCCTTGGCACCTACAACATGCTCGGCCTGGCCCGGCGGGTGGGGGCGCGGCTGCTGCTGGCGAGCACCTCGGAGGTCTACGGCGATCCGGAGGTGCATCCCCAGCCGGAGGGCTACCGCGGCTGCGTCAACACGATCGGCATTCGCAGTTGCTACGACGAGGGCAAGCGCATCGCCGAGACGCTCTGCTTCGACTACCGGCGCATGCACGGGACCCAGATCCGGGTGGCGCGGATCTTCAACACCTACGGCCCCCGCATGCTCCCGGACGACGGCCGGGTGGTGAGCAACTTCATCGTGCAGGCTCTGCGCGGTGGACCGCTCACGCTCTACGGCGATGGCAGCCAGACGCGCTCGTTCTGTTACGTGGATGACCTCGTGGAGGGCCTGATCCGGCTGATGAACGGGGATCACACCGGCCCGATCAACCTCGGCAACCCTGGTGAGTTCACGATCCGGCGGCTGGCGGAGCTGGTGCGCGAACGGATCAACCCGGAGCTGGAGCTGATCTGCAAGCCACTTCCCGCCGACGACCCCACCCAGCGGCAGCCCGTGATCGATCTGGCCCGTGAGCAACTGGGCTGGCAGCCCACGGTCCCGCTGGAGCAGGGCCTGGAGCCCACCATCGCCTGGTTCAAGCAGGCCATCAACTAAACATCTTGGTCAAACCATGCGGATTACAACTCTTTCTATTGCAAAACATGTCCTGCATTGGTTAGTGATTCCAGCCATCGCTGTAATCATAACGCTTTGGCCGACCCTGTCCAGCGGACTGGAACAACTACAAACAGATCCCGGTGATACATTATTAAATCTCTATTTCCTGGAGCACGCCTATAAACATTTCAGCGCTCATCATATTGCTAATTCCGAACGCTACTGGTCGCCTCAGTTTTTCTGGCCCATCAAAGACACCCTTGCATGGAGCGACCACTTGCTTGGCCCCAGCATGATCTATGGGCTGTTCCGCTCAGTTCTCGATCCTTTTCAGAGTTATGTCGGATGGCTGAGCGTAACGCTGGGGCTCAATTACATCAGCATGCGAGCAACTGTCCAACGGATTAGTCCTCAGACTCGAAGTAGCTGGTTGAGTATCGCGGCACTGGTCACCGCATTCAGTCCTACAATCACACAACAGCTTGGGCACCCACAACTGCTGAGCCTGTTTCTGATCGGCCCAATCCTTTGGCAATGCCACAGACTAATCAGCCTGGATTGCGAGAAGTTTTACATAAGCGACTGGCTTATTCTTGCGAGCTGGCTTCTTGCCAATGGTNTTTTTTAACATCTATGTCTTTGTTTACGCCTGCTATGGAGCACTGACCTGCTCCGTTATCCACCTTTTCCGACGAATCCGCGCTAAGTCGTATGGAATATCCCTCGGCAATGGGCTTCCTCTTCGAATCAGCCTATTGCTTATATTGATTGCCCTAAATCTGGCAATTTACACCCCCTATCTGCAGACTCTGAAAACCTTCGGGGAACGCCCTCTTGAGGAGATCAGCACAAATCTCCCCAAGCCTGGGAGTTGGCTCTTTGGAAGCAGCCATTGGCTTCTCCCGCCGCCATGGACAGCCGACAATGTGAATCCTGAATGGGTTTACGGGAGTGAACAGGAGCTGTTCCCTGGTTGGGCACTGCTCATCCTGTTGTCAGCATCAATCATCACGGCCCTGTCCCTTAGAGGGGAGAAAGCAAGATCACTAAGAGCTTGGCTCTGGGCTCTTGCAGCCATGATACTCCTGAGCATTTCCATCAACAACCTCAGCGCTTGGCTGCTTATCAGCAGTCTGTTGCCGGGTGCCAGTTCGCTAAGAGCGTCTAGTCGTGTAGCAATGATTATAGTCCTTTTTACCGCGCCAGCTATAACTCTTGCAGCCGCCCAATGGCAACTAAAGATACAAAGAAGCTGGACGCCCCTGGCTGCACTATTTGNCCTATCGGGAAGTTTTGTAGGGATCTGGCCTATCAGTCAACCTGCATTTTCACTGGCGGAGTGGAGGAAGGAGACGAGCTCAATCAGCAGCGCTCTGAACAAAAGTGATTGCGATGTATTTTGGTACGAATGGATCGATCAACCGCCTTGGAGGGCTCACGTGGTGGCCATGCATGTGCAGTTGCGAACAGGCATTCCGACTGCAAATGGTTACAGCGGGCAATTCCCCAAAGGCAATTGGCCTTACACAAGTCCCTCAGGCTTAACAGCTTTCAGTTGGATTAGCTCTACCAATCCAGGCCTCCATCATCGAATTCGAAGCACTAAAGCCAAGAAGAACATATGCATAGTCAATTCAAGCAAGGAGAATCAGGTGAATATTCGAAAACTTGACTATAGATTCGGTGTCCCTCATGATTCAAATATCAGTTTTACGCCTACCGAGGTGTTATTGTCTAACGCCCTGATAACACTCGCTACCGACCGTAGTCAGAATATCTATATGAAAATTAGCGGAAGCGGAAATAGAATGGAGAGAACATGGCTCATGCTAAGGCGAGACGGCATGCCGATACCGGCAGATCGAGGAAACTACATGTTGACAGATGCAGAACTCAACGGGAACTCTGTCTTGATTACAGACACAAATGAAGGCGAAGGGATAGCATATCAATGGAAAATTGATGCCAATACTGGAATTTTTGAAGGCCAAACCATGGTAGAAATTCGATAAAAGCAGCCAAGGTTATCTATCTTGTTGTTGCTTCGCCAAAAAAAGCATGATCCTCAACCCCACCCTTGGCCTTGAGGATCTCCTCTAGAGCAGCGATGTCTGCATCGGCAATCTTCGTCTGCATCGGGCAGTGCTTAGGCCCGCACATCGAGCAGAACTCTGCTTGCTTGTAGATGTCGGCCGGCAGGGTTTCGTCGTGATACTCCCTTGCCCGCTCCGGATCGAGCGACAGCTCGAACTGCCGGTTCCAGTCGAAGGCATAGCGGGCGCGGCTGAGCTCATCGTCCCGGTCGCGNGCNCGGGCGATGGCGGGCGATGTCGGCGGCGTGGGCGGCGATCTTGTAGGCAATCAGGCCATTGCGCACGTCCTCTGGGTTGGGCAGGCCCAGATGCTCCTTCGGGGTCACGTAGCAGAGCATCGCCGTTCCATACCAACCGGCCATGGCGGCACCGATGGCGCTGGTGATGTGGTCGTAGCCGGGGGCGATGTCGGTCACTAGAGGACCGAGCACATAGAAGGGGGCCTCGGCGCACTCCTCCATCTGCTTGCGCACGTTGAATTCGATCTGGTCCATCGGCACATGGCCGGGGCCCTCCACCATCACCTGCACGTCGTGAGCCCAGGCGCGGCGGGTGAGCTCGCCAAGGGTCCTGAGTTCAGCCAGCTGGGCTTCATCGGAAGCATCGTGCAGGCAGCCGGGCCGCAGCGAATCACCAAGTGAGAAGCTGCAGTCGTAGCGCTTGAAGATTTCGCAGATGTCGTCGAAGCGGGTGTAGAGCGGGTTCTGCTTGTGGTGATGGAGCATCCACTGAGCCAGGATGCCACCGCCGCGGCTCACGATCCCGGTGAGGCGGCCCTTCACCTTNGGCAGATGCTCGATCAGCAGGCCGGCGTGGATGGTCTGGTAATCGACGCCCTGCTGACAGTGCTTCTCGATGATGTGCAGGAAATCGTCTTCACTGAGCTTCTCGATCGAGCCGTGCACGCTCTCGAGAGCCTGATACACCGGCACCGTGCCGATCGGCACCGGCGAGGCAGTGATGATCGCCGTACGCACCTCATCGAGGTTGACGCCACCGGTGGAGAGATCCATCACGGTGTCGGCGCCGTATTTCACCGCCAGCTCGAGCTTCTGCAGCTCTTCGGCCACATCGCTGGCGTTGGGCGAGGCGCCGATGTTGGCATTCACCTTGCACCGGCTGGCGATGCCGATCGCCATCGGCTCCAGGTTGGGGTGGTTGATGTTGGCCGGGATGATCATCCGGCCCCGCGCCACCTCCTCCATCACCAGCGATTCGGGCAGGTTCTCCCGCTTGGCCACATGTGCCATCTCCTCGGTCACCACGCCCTGGCGGGCGTAGTGCATCTGGCTCACGTTGGCTTGGCCTTGGCGCTTCTCGATCCAGGCGCTGCGCATGACGGGCTGTGGCGGAGGGGAAACCTGCCGGCGTGGCCGGCAGCAGCGGGGCGCAGCCTGAGCGTCTCTTCTCACTTCCCTGCGCCGGCATGACCCGGATCAGGTTCGGAGGGTGTGATCTCAGCCCGGCAGCGCAGAAGCGCTGAGGGCACCCCTAGTGACTTAGTCAACCTAGCAAGGGCCCACCGATGCGGTTCAGCCCTGCAGACCGTTGAGGGCCGCAGCCACCACGCGGTGGTCGGCATCCTGCTGCAGGGCCACCAACTCGGCCCGGGCGGCGGCGGCCTCAGCGCTGTGCGGCGGGCACTCCCGCACCAGCCGGCCCAGGATCTCGGCGCCGCCCACCCGCACGGTGCCGTCGGCATCCGCCACCGCCAGGCACGCCAACTCCAGCAGGTGTTCGGGCACGGCGTCGCCGTGCTCCGCCACCGCGGAGAGCACGCTGCAGCGCAGCAGCCAGTGGCCATCACGGCGGAAGGCCGCCAGCAGCAGCGGCCAGGCCCGCGCCAGGCCATGGCTCACCAGGCGTTGGCCGCCTCGGCGCGCACATTCACATCCGGATCGTGCTCCAGCGCCGCGGCCAGGGCCTGCCAGCCCGCCTCGCTGCGCTTCACCCCCAGCCCGGCGCAGCTGAGTGAGCGCACCAGGAAGGCCTCCTGATCCAGGCCCAGCAGCAGCAGCGGGATGGCCTGCTCCGGCGGCACCTCCCGCAGACCCGCCAGTGCCGGCAGCGAACGGCTGGGATCGCCGCTGAGGATGGCTTCACGGAGCGCCGCGATGGCAGGGGAGTCGGGCATGGCGGGATTCAACGGAACTTGAATGGCATTCAGTGGCGCTCGCCCCGCAGAGCCATCAGCAGGGCGCGGCGGCGGCGCTGCCGCGACCACAGGGAGAACAGCATCAGGCTGATGCCGATCAGCAAGGCGGGCAGCACCTGCCAGCGATCCAGGCCATGGCGCTGCAGCAGCATCAGCAGGGACAGGAGGGTCAGCAGCGGCGCTGACAGTGCCAGCGGAAGCGACCCATCCCAGCCAGGACCGGTCCTGCCCGAGCGGCTGGAACGCCTCAAGGGTTGGACGAGCCGCTCGGGCGCTCCATCCAGCGCAGCAGGCTGAGTGTCAGCACCCGGATCCCCACCGGCAGGGCCGACTCATCGGGGGCGAACGTGTTGCTGTGCAGCGGCGTGCAGCCCTCCGGACCCGCCACCCCAAGCCGGAACATGGTGCCGCGCGTGGTCTCGAGCAGTTCGGCGAAGTCCTCGGCCCCCAGCGAGGGCTGCTCCAGCCACTGCACGCGCGAACGGCCCAGCAGCTCCACCGCGGCGTCGGCCACCAGTTCGGTGAGCTCGGGATCGTTGTGCACCGGAGGGGAGATGCAGCGGTAGCGCACCCGCGCCTCGCCGCCATGACCCTGGCAGAGGGCGTGCACGGTGTCTTCGATCCAGGCGGGCAGCTGGGCGTGAAGGTCGAGATCGAGGCAGCGCACCGTGCCCAGCAGGCGCACGTGGTCGGCGATCACGTTGAAGGCCCTGCCGCCCTCGATCCGACCGAAGCTCACCACCACCGGGTGCAACGCATCGAGACGGCGGCTGATCGCCTCCTGCAGACCGCTCACCACCCGCGCCGCGATCCAGATCGCGTCGGTGCTCTGATGAGGCCGGGCCCCGTGCCCTCCCTCGCCGAGCACTTCCACCTCCAGCTCGCCCGCGGCCGCCGTGAGGCTGCCGCTGCGCACCCCGACCGTGCCGGCCGGCAGGCTTGGGAAGACGTGCACCCCGAACAACGCCTGCACGCCGTCCATGGCGCCGTCGGCCTTCATCCACGCCGCCCCCTGGGCGGTTTCCTCGGCCGGCTGGAACAGCAACCGCACCCGGGCGCTGAGCCGCTGGGGCTGCCGCCCGGCCAGATCCGCCAGCAGCCAGGCCACGCCCAGGCCAACCGCCGTATGCAGATCGTGCCCACAGGCATGCATGAGCCCCTGCACCGTGGAGGCATAGTCGAGGCCGGTGCGCTCCTCCACCGGCAGGGCATCCATGTCCACCCGCAGCGCCACCAGGGGCACCGGCGTGCCATCCGGGCGCTGCTGCGGACCGAGCTCGGCCACCACACCGGTGCGGCCCACCCCCTCGCTCACCTGCCAGCCCCAGCGGCGCAGCTCGCCGGCCACCAGGGCCGCCGTCTGCTGTTCATGGCCGCTCAGCTCCGGGTGGCGGTGCAGGTGCCGCCGCAGCTGGATCAGTTCCGGCAGACGCGCCGTCAGGGCCGGCTCCAGCTCCAGGCCCTGCCAGCTGCACGGCTGGGGGGCGGTGGCGGAGCCGGCATGGAAAGGCGGGGGGCTGGTCATCGGCGAAGCGGCTCAGCTGAGGGCCAGGAATTGCTCGAGGGCCTGCACCGGCCGGGGCGGCCAGCGACGGGTTCCGACCAGCCATTCTCCCTGGCGGTAGCGCGGATCGAGGCCGGCGGCGGCAGCCCAGTGGCTTTCGGCCTCCCCACGCACGCCCCGCTGCCAGAGCAGGGCGGTGAGGGCCGCCCGGGCGTCGGCGAACAGCGGATGGCGGCGGATCAGGGAGCGCAGCTGCCGCTCGGCCTCATCGAGATCCCCCAGCTCGAAGCTCGCCAGCGCCGCACTGGAGCGCGCCATGGCGAAGCCGGGCCGGGCCTCGGCGGCGGCCGCGAAGCTGGCCCGGGCGGCCGGCCAGTCGCCCAGCGATCCCTGCACGTTGCCGAGGTTGTAGAGCGCCGATGCCCGCGGTTCCCCCGGGGCCTCGAAGCGCTCCAGGATCCAGCGGTAGTCGGCCTCAGCGGCCTCCCAGTCGCCGCGTGCCTCCTCGGCGGTGCCGCGGTTGAGATGGGCATCGGCGCTGTCCGGCTCCAGCTCGAGGGCCCGGGTCTGGTCGGCGATCGCCGCAGCGGCATCGCCCAGGGCCAGCTGCACGTTGCCGCAGTTGCTCCAGGCGGCCGCATCCGCGGGGGTGCGTTCCAGCACCCGGTTCCAGAGCGGCAGGGCGTCGCCGAAACGTCCCTCCCGGCTGGCGTTCAGCGCCTGATCGAACAGCTGCGGCAGGCTCGAGGCCAGGGCAAGCTGCAGGGTCAGCAGCAGCGCCAGCAGGCCGCTCATGCCGCCCGGCCGAGATGGGCACGGCCGGCGTCGGTGAGCACCCGGCCCCTCGGGGTGCGCTGCAGCAGCCCCTGCTGCAGCAGAAAGGGCTCCACCACCGCCTCCAGGGTGACGGGATCCTCGCCCAGGCCGGCGGCCAGGGTCTCCAGACCCACCGGCCCGCCGCCGTAGCCCTCCAGCATCAGGCTGAGCAGGCGCCGGTCATGGGCATCGAGGCCCAGGCCATCGACCCGGTGCAGGCTGAGGGCCTGATCCACCAGGGCGGCGTTGATGCGGCCATGGCCGCCCACGGCGGCCACATCCCGCACGCGGCGGAGCAAACGGTTGGCGATGCGGGGGGTGCCGCGGCAGCGCCGGGCAACCTCCAGGGCCGCCCCGGACTCCAGATCGAGATCCAGGAGCCCGGCCGCCCGCAGCACGATCGCCTGCAGATCGTCGAGCCCGTAGAACTCGAGCCGCTGGATCAGGCCGAAGCGATCCCGCAGCGGCGAACTGAGCGAGCCGGCGCGGGTGGTGGCCCCCACCAGGGTGAACGGGGCGATCGGAAGGCTGCGACTGCGGGCGGTGGTGCCCTTGCCCACGGTGAGATCGAGGCGGAAATCCTCCATCGCCGGGTAGAGCAGCTCTTCGGCCACCCGGTTGAGGCGGTGGATCTCATCGATGAACAGCAGCTCGCGCGGCTGCAGATTCACCAGCAGGCCAACGATGTCGCGCGGGCGTTCCAGCGCCGGGGCGCTGGTGATGCGGCAGCGCACCCCCAGCTCCTCGGCCAGCACCAGGGCCATGGTGGTCTTGCCGAGGCCCGGTGGGCCGTAGAGCAGCACGTGATCGAGGGCCTCACCGCGACTGCGGGTGGCCTCCACGGCGATGCCCAGCACCTGCCGGAGCTCGCTCTGGCCGATGTACTCCTGCAGCCGCCGCGGCCGCAGCGAGTCGGCAGGGAGGCCATCGGCCTGAAAGGAGTCGGGCTGGCCGAGCTCAGTCACCTCCGGCTCGGCCGCATCCACCAACCGCGCTCCAAGGAGCCGCTCTGCACCGGGCTGTCCTGAAGAGGGACGGCCTGAACCGGACGACACGATGGCCATGAGAGGAGGGTACCGGCAATGCCAGGCGCTGGGGGGCCTCTAGGGTCGATCCGGTGCAGAGATGAGGCCGGCAACGATGGCGAAAGGCGGAGCAAAGCAGGCCGCCGCCAGGGCCCGGCGTAACGCGGCCAATCGCCTGCTGGCCGACAATCGCTTCGCCCGGCACCAGTACGAGATCCTCGAAACGCTGGAATGCGGCGTCGAGCTGCTCGGCACCGAAGTGAAATCGATCCGTGCCGGCCAGGTGAATCTGCGCGATGGTTTCTGCCTGGTGCGCAATGGCGAACTGCAGCTGCACAACGTGCACATCTCGCCCCACAGCCATGCCGGCGCCTATTTCAACCACGACCCGCTGCGGGTGCGCCGGCTGCTGGCCCACCGGCGCGAGATCGATCGGCTGCGCGGCGCCCTCGATCAGAAGGGCCTCACCCTCGTGCCCCTCAACATGCACCTGAAGGGGTCCTGGATCAAGGTGACGATCGGCCTGGGCAAGGGCCGCAAGCTGCACGACAAACGCCAGGAGGAGCGCCGCAAGCAGGACGCCAGGGAGACCCGGGCCGCCATCGCCCGGCTCTGACTCTGGCCCGCTGGAGGCTCAGTTGACCGGCGGCGGCGGCTCCGGCTGGGGCTGGGGTGGCGGTGGTGGCGGTTCGGGAATCGCGGGCCTCGCCGTCGGGGCAGCCGGCCGGGGTGCAGGAGGAGCAGGCCTTGGTGCGGGAGTCGCGGGAGCAGCCGGGCGCTCCTCGGCGGCACCGGGCTCCTGGTTGGGTTCCGGATTCTCCGGCTGCTGCGACTCAGGCTCCCCCGGAGCGACGAGGGCGGATCGGCGCGCAGCGATAGGGTGATCAGCGCAGGGGCAACCCCCTCGTTGCTGACCAGCAACTGCACCGGCGAGCGGCGCTGGGGGCCAAGGCTCACCACCCGCAGCGGACCGCGCGACTCGAGCAGCTCACCATCAGCACCGAACACACTCATCTGCATCAGCGGCGAGCCGTTCACCCCCAGCACCAGCCGGTAGCCCTCCGGCACGCGGATCGGGAACAGCCGCGCACCGTTGGCATCAACCTCGGCGGTCACAACCCTGGTTTTGCGGCCCTCGGCGGTGATCGGATCGATGCGCACGTTGGCAAGGGTCTGCTCGGCGGCGGCGAACCAGAGCTGGCGGAAAGGCTCCGGGGGGAGATCAGCGTCCGATTCGCTGTGACCGGGGAGCAGGGTCTGGGCACTGCCCGATACGAGCTGACGCAGCACCGCCGAACTCAAGCCCTGGCCCACAAGGCTCCGCTGCCGCCGTTCCCAGTCACCCATGCTGAAGCCTCCCAGCCGCTGCCGGAGATCCAGCGGCAGCTGCTCCACCCGGGCCAGCCATTCCTCGGCCAGTTCGTTCCACACCCGCCGCAGCGGCTCGTCGTCGGGGGAATCACCAGGCAGACGGCCACCGCGCTCGGGGAAGCGGGCCAGCAGGCTGGCATCCACGAGTTTGAGAAACCAGGCCCGGTCCACCTGCATGGCCCGCAGGCGGTTGAGCAGCTGCTGGCGCTGATCCACCTCCGCCTGGGGCAGGGTGCCTGGCAACTGCAGCGCCGCATCGGGGATCGTGGGGCCGGCACCCTTGCTGCGGCTGAGCCACCACCAGCCCAGGGCCGTGCCCACCACCGCCGAGAGCACGAGCGCGATCAGCACGGGCCAGATCCCCCCCTCGGCCACCTCCTCACGCGATGCCCCACGGTTGCGGCGGGACGCGGATGGCGTTGACGGCGCCACCGGCAGCGGCGGCAGCTCGATCGCTGCCTCCTGGCTCAGGGGTTCCTGGGTACGGGGCTCCTCGATGCGGGGCTGAACACCCGTGACACCCTCCTCAGGCGGTGCCGCCGGCTTGGGCTCCGGAACCATCAGACTGGGTTCGGGCCGAGGCACCGGGCCGCTGCTCCCCGGCATCGGCAGGGCCTCGAACACGGCGAGGGCCTCACGGGCCGAGACGAGCCGTTCGGTCGTGTCGCCCCCAAGCAGGCGGGCCAGGGCCGCCTGCAGAGCGGGCTCCCCCGCCAGCACCGTGGGCCACAGCCAGGTGCCGCTGCCGCGGTCGTGCAGCTGATCGGCGGGGGCGCCGCTCATCAGCGTCAGCGCCAGCAGGGCCAGGTCACGCAGGTCCTGCGATGGCTCGGGTGGGGGGCGTCGAGGGAACGGCCGGCCGTGAGCTGGCAGCAATCCAGCAGCACCGGCAGGCCATCGCCATCGCGGCGCAGCAGCTGGGCCGGCCGCAGATCGCCATGCGCCAGCTGCTGGCCATGCAGCACGGCCAGCACCGGCAGCACCTGCCGCAGCACCAGCAAGGCCTCACCGGGCCCGTAGACCAGGCCGCGCTCCAGCCGCAGTTGCAGCAGCTGCTGATAGCTGCGTCCCGCCTGCCATTCGCGCACCAGCCAGAGCTGATCGTCCGCCTCGATCGGTGCCCCCAGGCGGGGGATCTGGGGATGCAGCACCTGCTGCCAGCGGTTCCAGAGCGCACGCATCGGCTCGGCCGGCTGGCCGGAGGCCAGCTGCCAGAGCGCCACGCCGGCACCACCGGCCAGCTGGTCGGATGCCACCCAGAGGCTGGCCTGCGGCGCCTCGCGCAGCCGCCGCTCCAGGCGGTAGCGCCCGCCGATCAGCTCACCCACGGAGGCGCTCATGCGGCCACACCCACGGGCCTGCGCTCGGGCTGCCGCAACCCCCTGGCGCCCAGCCAGTCGGCGTCATAGAGGCGGGAGCGGTAGCGGTCGCCGCTGTCGCAGAGCACGGTCACGATCGTGTGACCTGGCCCCATGCGCCGGGCGGTCTCCACCGCCGCGGCCACGTTGATGCCCACCGACCCTCCGAGAAAGAGCCCCTCCTGCCAGAGCAGCCGGTAGATGGTGTCGAGGGCGGCCTGATCGTCGATGCGCACGGCATCATCGATCGGGGCTCCCGCCAGATTGGCCGTCACCCGGCTGTTGCCGATGCCCTCGGTGATCGAACTGCCCTCGCTCACGAGCTCACCCGTCTTGGCCCAGCTGTAGAGGGCGCTGCCATGGGGATCGGCCAGCACGCAACGCACGGCCGGATTGCACTGCTTCAGATAGAGGCCACGCCGGCATAGGTGCCGCCCGTGCCGGTGGCCGCCACCCAGGCATCCACCTTGCCACCCGTCTGCTCCCAGATCTCCGGGCCGGTGGTGCGGAAGTGGGCAGCGCGGTTGGCCAGATTGTCGAACTGGTTGGCCCATACGGCGCCAGGCGTCTCAGCGGCGATGCGGCCCGACAGCTTCACATAGTTGTTGGGGTCGCGGTAGGGCACCGCCGGCACGGTGAGCACCTCGGCACCGAGGCTGCGCAGCAGTCCGATCTTCTCGGCCGACTGGGTGTCGGGAATCACGATCAGCGCCTTGTAACCGCGGGCGTGCAGATATGGGTGAGGCCGATGCCGGTGTTGCCGGCGGTGCCCTCCACCACCGTGCCGCCCGGCTGGAGCAGCCCCTGCTGCTCCGCGTCGAGCAGGATGCCCAGAGCCGCCCGGTCCTTGACCGAACCGCCGGGGTTCATGAATTCGGCCTTGCCGAGAATCTCGCAACCTGTGAGCGCACTGAGGGCCTGCAGGCGGATCAGCGGCGTGTGACCCACGGCGCCCACGAAACCCTCTGTGATGCCGCCCATGGCCACACGACTGCGTGGCGGGATCGTAGGCAAGCTGCCTATCGTCAAACGGCATCGCCACCACCCCATGACCGGCGAGCTGCGGTCGCGCATGGTGGAGGTGCGCCAACGCAGCCTGGAGCTGATCGCTCCGCTGGAGCCGGAGGACCTCTGTCTGCAGGGCATGGCCGACGCCAGCCCGCCCAAGTGGCACCTCGGCCACACCACCTGGTTCTTCGAGCAGTTCCTGCTGCGGCCCCAGCTGGAGGCGGGCCTGGAACTGGGCTACGAGCCGGCCCCGGTGGCCTGGAGTTATCTGTTCAACAGCTATTACGACGCAGTCGGAGCGCGTCACCCCAGGACTGAGCGCGGCCTGCTGAGCAGGCCACCGATCGAGGCGGTGCTGGCCTGGCGCCGGCGCGTGGATCAGGGACTGGAGGAGCTGCTCGATCAGCTGCCCCGGCTGGAGTGTGCACGGGCTGGAGAGCTGATGGCCCTGCTCGAACTGGGGCTGCAGCACGAACAGCAGCACCAGGAACTGCTGCTGATGGACCTGCTGGATGGCTTCAGCCGCAACCCTCTCGAGCCCGCCTACTCCCGCGACCTCCAGAGCGGCCCTGAGGCGCACTACCAGCAGCTCATCGGTGGCGGATCGGGCGACACCCACTGGCTGGAGCACCCCGGCGGTCTGGTGGAGATCGGCCACGACGGCAATGGTTTCCACTTCGACAACGAGGCCCCGCGCCATCGCCAGTGGCTCGAGCCCTTTGCCATCTCCTCCCGACTCGTGAGCAACGGCGAGTACGCCGCCTTCATCGCCGCGGACGGTTACCGCCGGCCCGAGCTGTGGATGAGCGAAGGCTGGGCGGTGGTGCAGCAGCGCGGCTGGCAGGCTCCCCGCTATTGGCGCGATGACGAGGAATTCGGCCTGGCCGGCCGCCAGCCGCGCCGGCCGGAGGCCCCGGTGCGTCACCTGAGCTGGTTCGAGGCGGATGCCTATGCCCGCTGGGCAGGAGCGCGGCTTCCCAGCGAAGCGGAGTGGGAGGTGATGGCAGGTGAGCTGCCTCAGGCCCAGGGGCTGCTGTGGCAGTGGACCGCCAGCCCCTACCGGCCCTATCCGGGATTCCGGCCCGCGGCGGGGGCGGTGGGGGAATACAACGGCAAGTTCATGAGCTCCCAGATGGTGCTGCGCGGCAGCTGCTTCCTCACCCCGGCCGGCCACGCGCGCCGCAGCTACCGCAACTTCTTTCCGCCCTGGAGCCGCTGGATGGCGGCAGGGCTGAGGCTCGCCCGCGACCGCTCCTGAATCCGCCCGCTCCGCATCACCCCATGCACCTGCAGACCCGAGCGCAGCTGATCGACCTGCATCCGCCGGCGGCCGACATGGCCCGGCTGGTGCGGCAGGGGCTGACCCGGCGACCGCGGCAGCTGCCGGCCTGGCTGCTCTACGACGCGGAGGGTTCCCGCCTGTTCGAGGCGATCGGTGACCAGCCGGAGTACAGCCTCACCCGCGTGGAAACGGCCCTGCTGGAGGATCGGGCCTCTGAGCTGGCGGCAGCCCTGGGACCAGGGGTGCTGGTGGAATTCGGCGCCGGCAACCTGCGCAAGGTGGCCCCCTGCTGGAAGCGCTGCGGCCGCCGGCCTACGTGCCGCTCGACATCAGCGCCGCCCATCTTCAGCAGGCCTGCCGGACCCTGCAGACCCAGGTGCCTCAGGTTCCCGTGCTGGGCATCTGCTGCGACTACAGTCAGATGGAGGAGCTGCCGCCGCACCCGTTGCTGCAGGGGCAGCGACGGCTGGGCTTCTATCCGGGCAGCTCGATCGGCAACTTCAGCCCGGCGGAAGCCCGGGCCCTGCTGGAGCAGTTCGGCCGGCTGCTGGGCAGCGGCAGCCGGCTGCTGATCGGCATCGACCATCCCAAGGCGGTGGAGCGGATGGAGGCGGCCTACAACGATGCCGCCGGCGTGTCGGCAGCGTTCGCCCGCAACCTGCTGGTGCGACTCAACCGCGATCTGAAGGGCGACTTCGAACCGGCCGCCTTCCGCTACCGGGCCCGATGGCAGGCGGCCGAGAGCCGCATCGCCATGGCCCTCGAGAGCGTGCGCGACCAGACGGTGGAGCTGGCCGGGGACACCTGGCGGTTCGCGGCGGGGGAGCAGCTGATCACCGAATACAGCGTGAAATACACCCTGGAGCGCTTCCTGGCCCTCGCCCAGCAGGCAGGCTGGCGGCTGAGCCGGCGCTGGTGGGATCCGGCCGGCGAACTCTCGCTGCTTCTGCTGGAGCGGGCAGACTCCTGACAGCACATGAGCTGAGGAGCGGGGGATGAGCCGGGAACAGCAGCGGGCCGCCATGCGTCAGATGCGCGAAGGACTGATCGAGGAGCTCGAGGAGCTCTACCGCCGCGCCTTCGATCGGATCAGCGACCAGGATCTGGGAGAGGGGGCGATCGCGCGGCTCACCCAGTTGCTGCTGCGCTCGCGCGAAGCGGCCATCACACCCCTGCAGCAGGAGATCGAGGCGCCTCTGATCACCAGAGCTGCCGGCACGCCGCCGGCACCCCAGGACGCCCCGTGAGCTGGCTGGAGGAGCTGGAGAGCCGGCTGGAGCAGCAGCTGGAGGCCTTTCTGGCCAGCAACCCAGCCCAGGACGCCCTGTTGCGTGAACAGGAGGCCCGCGACCGCCAGGCTCGCCTGATCGGCCGGCGACGGCAGCTGCAGCTGGAGGCCGAGCAGCGGCGGAACCGCCTGCTGGAGCTGGCGGGCGAGATCCGCCAGTGGCGCGAGCGGGTGGCGCGGGCCCGTCGCGCCGGCGCCCATGAACTGGCGGAGCGGGCCGAGGCCCATGGAGCTTCGCTGATGGATCAGGGCCGCCGGCAGTGGCTGCAGCTGGAGGGGCTCGGCCGGGAGTTCGCGGAGCTGGAGGGGCAGCTGAGCGAGCTGGGAGACCTGGCCGGCCGGCAGCGGGCAGCAAAAGCATCACCGAGCGACAGCCAGGCCGATCTGGAGCGGGCCTGGGCCGCCTTCGAAACCGAGCAGGAGCTCGAACAACTGCGGCGCCGACAGGGTTGATCGGCGGCCATGGGATTCCTGCTCTCCAAATTGCTGCCGCTCGTGCTCTATCCGCTGGGACTGGGGCTGCTGCTGCAACTCGTCGGCCAGATCGGCGGCCAGCGTCGCTGCTGGGGCCGCTGGGCCAGCGGCCTGAGCTGGAGCGGCATCGGCCTGATCTGGCTGTTTTCGCTGCCGCTCACCAGCCGCCAGCTGATCTGGGGGCTGGAAACGCCCGCCGCGGCCCTCACCCCGCACTCCCTGCCCCGGGCCGATGCCGTGGTGGTGCTGGGCGGCGGCCTGCGACCGCACCTGCCGCCCCGGCAGGCGGTGGAGGTGGCCGAGGCGGGTGACCGACTGCTCACGGGACTGCGGCTGCTGCGCCAGGGCCGGGCGCCGGTGCTCGTGACCAGCGGAGCCCAGGTGAGCTTCACCCGCAAGGATCCTGCGCTTCCGGAAGCCCTCGGCGCCCGCCAGCTGGCTCTCGAACTGGGAGCGCGGCCGCAGCAAATCCTCGTGAACCCCGGCTCCCGCACCACGGCAGAGGAGGCGGTGCACATCGGAGCGCTGGGCCGGCAGCGCGGTTGGCGCCGGATCCTGCTGGTGACCAGCGCCTTTCACATGCCGCGATCGCTGGCAACCTTCCAGGCCCGCAGCGGCCTGGAGGTGATCCCGGTGAGCTGCGATTTCCTGCTGCCGGACCGCTTTCACTGGGGGGATCCCACACCGGGCAGCCTGGCTCAGGACCTGCTGCCCGATGCCGGCGCCCTGGCGCTGAGCACGGTGGCGCTCAAGGAGCACCTCGGCCTGACGATCTACCGCCTGATGGGCTGGAGCTGACGCGGGCAGGCCTACTTCTTGGGAGCCGGCGGCACCAGGCTGACGCCCTCCGGCGGCGGCGTTGGATCGGGATCGGCGATCAGCATGTGCTGCAACACGATCTCGGGGCGCTCGCTGTCTCGCCAGCGGATCCGGTAGGCCGGCATCTTGGTGCCACGGCTGGTGGTCTGCTCCACCGGCTCCATCACCCAACCCCGGCGGGAGCGGCCCTGGGGGTTGCGCTTCACCACCGCATCGGCGTGCTTGAAGCGAAAACCTACGCGCTCACCGCTCATTGCACCGAGGGTCCCGCTGGGGGAGATTGCCTACTCGATCCATTATCCCACTGCAGCTGTCGCACCCGGCTCCGGGCGCAGCAGGGGGAAGGCGATCACATCACGGATCGACGGGCTGTCGGTGAACAGCATGGCCAGGCGGTCGATGCCGATGCCCAGCCCTCCGGTGGGGGCATGCCCACCTCCAGGGCGTGGAGGAAGTCTTCATCGACTCCCTGAGCGTCCAGATCGCCGACCGCGCGGCGGCGCTGCTGCGCCTCCAGCCGCTGGCGCTGATCGAGCGGATCGATCAGTTCGCTGAAGGCATTGGCCGTCTCGCGGCCCACGATGAACAGCTCGAAGCGCTCCACCAGGCCTTCCTTGCTGCGGTGGCCGCGGGCGAGAGGGGAGATCTCCACCGGATAGTCGAGCACGAAGGTGGGCTGCACGAGGTTGGCCTCCACGGTCTGCTCGAAGGCCTCGTTGAGCAGGCGACCCACCGAATCGGCCAGCTCCGGCACCTCCAGCCCCTTCTCCCGCATGGCGGCCGCGGCCAGTTCGCGGCTTTCGAAGGCATGGAAATCGAGTCCGCAGGCCTGCTCCACCAGCTCGTGCATGGTGGCGCGCCGCCAGGGAGGCGTGAGGTCGATCTCGCCGCCCTGGTAGGTGATGCGGGTGTCGCCGCACACCTGCTCGCAAGCCGAGCTGATCAGCTGCTCGGTGAGATCCATCATGTCGTGATAATCGGCGTAGGCCTGATAGATCTCCACCGAGGTGAACTCGGGGTTGTGACGGGTGCTCACCCCCTCGTTGCGGAAGATGCGGCCCAGTTCGTAGACCCGCTCGAAACCGCCCACCACCAGCCGCTTGAGGTGCAGCTCGGTGGCGATCCGCAGCGTCAGCGGCAGGTCCAAGGCGTTGTGATGGGTTTCGAACGGCCGGGCATCGGCCCCGCCGGGCACGCTCTGCAGCACCGGTGTCTCGATCTCGAGAAAGCCCCGCTCATCCAGCCAGCGGCGCATGGCGCTCACCATCCGGGCCCGGCGCCGGAAGGTCTCGCGGGTGTGGGGCGACACGATCAGATCGAGGTAGCGCTGGCGGTAGCGCTTCTCCACATCGGCCAGACCATGCCACTTGTCGGGCAAGGGCTGGAGAGCCTTGCTGAGCATCTGCCAGCCGCTCACCTTCACCGAGAGCTCACCGCGGTCGGTGCGCCGCAACGTGCCCGTGACACCGATCAGATCGCCGGCATCCACCAGGGAGGTGAGCTGGCCGAAGGCCCCAGGGCTGGCCGCCTCGAGGGTCGCCTTCTCGAGATAGAGCTGGATCGGCCCCGATTCATCCACCAGGGTGAAGAAGGCCAGCTTCCCCATCACGCGCCGGGTCATCACCCGACCCGCCACCGCCACGGCGGCCAGGCGCTCCTGGCCGCTGGGCAGATCGGCGTGCAGCCGCTGCAGCTCGGCATGGCAGTGGCTGGGCTCGAAGCGCAGCGCGTAGGGACCCTGGCCCAGCTGGGCCAGGGCAGCGGCTTTCTCCAGACGGGTCTCGCGCAGATCCGACACCGGCGATCAGGGGCGACTCAGTCGGCCCATCCTGCAGGAGAGGAGGCTCGGGCCGGATCTGGCATGCATGGAAAGGTGAGCGGCTGGCGGATCAGCCCAGGGCCGCCAGACCCGTATCGCCCACCCGCTGCGAGGCGTAGCCGGTGCCGCGCACGGTGAGGATCAGCTCGGGGTTGCGGGGATCGGGCTCGAGCTTGCCGCGCAGGCGCGCCACGTACACGTCGACCACGCGCAGATCGGCGGCACGGCGTGGCGGATAGCCCCAGAGCTGTTCGAGGATCTCGGCACGGGGAACCACCCGGCCTGGCTCCCGGAACAGCAGCTCCAGCAGGCTGAATTCGGTGTAGGTGAGGGCGATGCGCTCGCCGTCGCGGGTCACCTGGCGCCGGTTGGTGTCGACCACCAGGTCGCCCACCCGCAGCACACCGCTGCCGGTCGGCAGCTCGCGCGGCTCAGTGCTGGCCGAGCCGCGGCCCACCCGCCGCAGGATGGTGGCGATGCGGGCTTCGAGCTCCTTGGGGCTGAAAGGCTTCGGCAGGTAGTCGTCGGCACCCAGATCAAGCCCCGAAACCCGCTCGGCGATGGCATCGAGGGCCGAGAGGAAGATGATCGGCACGCAGGATTCGGCCCGCAGGCGACGGCAGACCGCGAAGCCATCGAGCTTGGGCAGCATCACGTCGAGCACCACCAGATCGGGCTGCTCCTGGTGGAAGAGGCCGATCGCCTCCTCACCATCCTCGGCGCAGATCACCCGGTAGCCGGCCAGCTGCAGTCGCATCACCAGCACCCGCCGCACCGCCGCCTCGTCGTCCACAACCAGGAGGGTGGCTCTGGGCTCAGCGGACGGATTCGGCCTGTCCTCAGCGGGCATAGGCGAGTCGCCGACATGAAGAATCGCAACCCTACCCGTCAGCCTGCCCCGAGGTCAGCCCCGGGCCTGCTCGGCTGGAGCCGGTCTGAACAGATTTAAGACTTTCTGCAGGAACGGATCGCAGGAACCGTCAGGGCCAGCGCGCCTGGGCATAGCGGTTCCACTCCTGCTCGGCCGTCGCCAGGGCGGCATCGCTGTCGACTTCACCGAGCATCGCCCGTTGCAGCTGCGTGTAGAGGATCGCCTGCAGACGCTTCACGCCGGGCAAGGCCGGCACGAGCACCCGGGCCCGCTCGAGTGTCGCCGCCGAGAGCAGTCGGGCCTCGCGCACCAGCGGCGGATCATCCGAGCTGCGAATGCGCTGGCCCAGCTGTGCCAGGGCGGCGGTGGCCGAAGGCAGCACCCGGGCCTGCTCGGCAAAGCGGAGCTGGTTGGCGGCATCGGTGAGGAACAGAGCCAGGCTGAGCGCCTCGGCGGGCAGGGCGCTCTGGCGTGGCACCACCAGATTCATCAGGGCCACGTTGGCCTCGCCACTCTCACCGGTGAGCGGCGGGAAGGGAGCGGTGCGGGCCGCCACCCCGGGCGCGTTGGTCTGCAGATTGCGCAGGAAGTCGGGTCCGGTGGCCACCTGGGCCAGCTCTCCGGCCTGATAGAGCTCGATCGCCCTTCGGTAGCCCTGGCTTACCACTTCACGCGGTAGCAGGCCCCGCCGGTAGAGATCGCTCCAGAAGACGAACGCCCTGCGTCCGGCTGTGCTGTTGAAGGCAGCGCGCTGCCGGCCATCGAGGAGCTGCACACCCATCTGCACCAGGGTCTCGAGCAGCTCGGCCGAATCGTCGGGCACCACGGTCATGAACACGGCGTAGCGTCCGGTGCGGCGGCGCACTGCTTCGGCATAGGCCGGCAGCTGCTGCCAATGGAGCGGCGGCACCGCATAGCCGGCCTGCTGCAGCAGCAGCCGGTTGGCCAGGGTGATGCGGGTGGTGAGGTACCAGGGGATCGCGAAGAGGGAGTCCCCCTGGCGACCGGCCTGCCAGACCCGCGGCAGATACGCCTCGGCTGCTCCGGGTGGCAGCAGCGGCTCCAGATCCAGCAGGCCCCCCTTGCTGGCCAGGTTGGCGGCGAAGGGAGGATTGAGATTCACCAGATCGGGCGCCGTGCGGGCGAACACCGCCGCCAGCAGCTTGCGCTCCACCGAGCCCCAGGGCACGTCGGTCCAGATCACCCGCACCCCGGGATGGGCCCGCTCCCAGGCCGCGATCACGCCCCGGATGTAGGCGTTGAACTTGGGCGCCAGATCCAGGGTCCAGAAGTGCAGCGCCTTCTCCCCCGCCGCTGGCCGTCGGGTGCCGCAGGCCGCCAGCAGGCCACCACCGACCCCGCCGCCGAGCAGCTGCAGCAAGCGACGGCGCGGCAACCGCGAAGCCTGAACCGGGAGCCTGCGAGCTTCCATGCTTCAGCGGCGCAGGGCAGGAACGGGCAGGAACGCCTGGCTGCGGGAGCGCCAGAGCCGCAGCTGCAGGGAGCACAACACCGGTGCCAGCACGGCCGTGAGCAGGCTCTGCGCCAGCAGCGTATGCCAGGCCGCCGGGTCCTGGAGCTGCCACAGGCGCTGCTGCAGGATCAGCGAACCCGCCAGGAGCACGCTGCCCAGCAGTGCCAGCAGGCCCAGGTTGAAGCTGCGCTGGATGCGACTGCGCCGGCCCAGCCGTCCCCACCACCAGCCCAGCACCACCAGGGCCGGCAGGGTGCTGAGCGGACCCGGATGCAGCGCGTCCTGCATCAGTCCCACGCCCAGCCCCGCCAGCGTGCCGGAGACAGGCCCGTCGACCAGGGCCCACGGCAGAAGCCACAGCACCGCCCAGGCGGGGGCCACCCCGGCCAGTTTCAGCCAGCCCGGAGAGCCCAGCGTGACCAACGGCACCAGCAGGGCTGAAGCCACACACCAGGGCTGACGGGCCAGGCTGATCAAGACCGCACCCCTCGCCGTTGCACCGTCACCCAGTCGATCGCCTCGAGCGGCGCGCTCAGCTGCACAATCGCCTCCGGAGCCGGCACAGCCTGCTCCTCGACCGACTGGATCACCCCGACCGTGAGGTTGGGGGGCACCAACGTGCTGGCGGGGGAGGTGCTGACCACATCGCCGGGCCGCACCCCGGGATCCTTCTCGATGAAGCGCAGCAGAGGCCTGCTGGTGCCGAGACCCACCAGCAGGGCATGGCGCCGGGTGCGGCCCACCCACACGCCGATGGCGCTGGAGCTGTCGGTGAGAAGGGTGACCCGGGCTGTGGAGGGGGTCACCGCGCTCACCAGGCCGATCAGACCGCCGGGTGCCGCCACCGGATCACCGGGGGAGACCCCCTGGAGGGAGCCCCGGCCGAGCACCAGCTGCTGCCACCAACCGCCGAGCTCGCGTGAGATCACCGGAGCCGTCACGGTGTCGTCGCCGGATCGGCGCTGGAGGTCGAGCAGCTGACGCAGGCGACGGTTGTCCTGCTCAAGGGCTGCCAGTCGCGCCTGCTGGTCGACCTGCTGGGCGGTGCGCAGCCACTCACTCTGGGCCGAGCCCGGCCAGAACGGCCGACTGAGCAGGGCAAAGGCGTCGCTGAGCAGCGCACCCTTGCTGAGGCGCACCATCAGCAGCACGCCGAACACCAGCAGCCAGGGGCCGGCTGAGGTCAGCAGCCGGGCGGAGGGCAGCCTCGAGCTGCGACCCAGGGGCATCGGGCTCAGGCCACCTGGCGCACGAAGTCGGGGGTATCGAGCACCCGCTGCAGGCGCTTGTAGTCCTCCAGGACCATGCCGCAGCCATTGACCACACAGAGCAGGGGGTCCTCCGCCACGTGGGTGAGGATGCCGGTCTCGTGGCTGATCAGGTCGCTGATGCCACGCACCTNGGCTCCACCGCCGGCGAGCATGATGCCGCGATCCACGATGTCGGCAGCGAGCTCGGGCGGGGTGCGCTCGAGGGTGCGCTTCACCGCCTCCACGATCACGTTGAGCGGTTCGGCCATCGCCTCGCGGATGTCGCCGGCACGCACGTTGATGGTGCGGGGCAGGCCGGAGAGCAGGTGCAGGCCGCGCACGTCCATCGATGTCTCGTCGTGGAGATCATCGGGGAAGGCGGAGCCGATGCGGATCTTGATGTCTTCGGCGGTGCGCTCACCCACCACCAGGTTGTGCACCTTCTTGAGGTAGGTCCCAATGGCGTCGCTGAGTTCGTCACCGGCCACCCGCACCGACTCGCTCAGCACGGTGCCGCCCAGCGACAGCACAGCCACCTCGGTGGTGCCGCCGCCGATATCCACGATCATCGTGCCCACGGGCTCGGTGACCGGCAGGCCGGCCCCGATGGCGGCGGCCACGGGCTCATCGATCAGGTGCACCTCGCGGGCGCGGCCAGGCCGGCCTCGCGCACGGCGCGGCGCTCAACACCGGTGACGCCGCTCGGGATGCCGATCACCAGACGGGGCGCCACGATGCCGCGGCCCTCGTTGCCCTTCTGGATGAACGACTTGATCATCTGCTCGGCGGCGTCGAAGTCGGCGATCACGCCATCGCGCAGCGGCCGCACGGCACGGATGTTGCCGGGGGTGCGGCCGAGCATCAGCTTGGCCTCCTCGCCCACCGCCAGGCAGGTGTTGCGTTCCAGGTCGAGGGCCACGACCGAGGGCTCCTGGAGCACGATCCCCTTGCCGGAGACGTACATCAGGGTGTTGGCCGTGCCCAGGTCGATGCCGATATCACGGGAGAACTGGAACCGACGGAAGAACACGAAGGCACGGCAGGCGGACGTCGAATCATAGAGGGGTGTTACAGACGGCCCCAAGGGTGGAACTGATCTGAGGTGGCCCTCCGAGGGGGTGCCGCATCATTGATTCACGAGCAAGGAGAAGCGCCATGGGCGTCAATTCCGTCACCCTGGTCGGCCGCGCCGGCCGCGACCCGGAGGTCCGTTACTTCGAGTCGGGCAGCGTGGTGGCCAACCTCACCCTGGCGGTCAATCGCCGCAGCTCTGGCGACGAGCCCGACTGGTTCAATCTGGAGATCTGGGGCAAGCAGGCCCAGGTGGCCGCCGACTATGTGCGCAAGGGATCCCTGCTGGGGATCATCGGCAGCTTCAAGCTGGATCGCTGGACCGACCGCGCCACCGGCGAGGAGCGCAGCAAACCCGTGATCCGTGTCGACCGCCTGGAACTGCTGGGTTCCAAGCGCGACAGCGAGGCGATGGCCGGCGGTGGTTTCGGCGGTGGCGAGCCCAGTGAGGAGGAAGTACCCTTCTGAACCCTGTGGGGTGAGGTGGGTGGGTTCCGAGCCTGAGCTCTGAACCCACTCATGAGACAGCTGCCGCCGGGTCAGGCGGCCAGGCACTCAATAGCGGTAGTGCTCGCTCTTGTACGGCCCCTCCACCGGCACGTTGATGTAAGCGGCCTGCTCGGGGGTGAGCTCGGTGAGCCGGGCGCCGATCTTGTCGAGGTGCAGGCGAGCCACCATCTCATCGAGGTGCTTGGGCAGCACGTACACCTCGTTGGCGTACCGATCGCCCTTGCTGAACAGCTCGATCTGGGCCAGCACCTGGTTCGTGAACGAGTTGCTCATCACGAAGCTGGGGTGGCCGGTGGCGCAGCCCAGGTTCACCAGACGGCCCTCGGCCAGCAGGATGATGCGGTTGCCGCTGGGCAGCGTGATGTGATCCACCTGGGGCTTGATGTTGTCCCAGGCGTATTGCCTGAGCGAAGCCACATCGATCTCATTGTCGAAGTGGCCGATGTTGCACACGATCGCCTGATCCTTCATCTGGATCAGGTGCTCGTGGCGGATCACCTGGAAGTTGCCGGTGGCGGTCACGAAGATGTCAACGTCGCCCACCACGTCGTCGAGACGCACCACGCGGTAGCCCTCCATGGCGGCCTGAAGGGCGCAGATCGGGTCGATCTCGGCGATCATCACCGTGGCGCCCAGGCCACGCAGCGACTGGGCCGAACCCTTGCCCACATCGCCGTAGCCCAGCACCAGGGCCACCTTGCCGGCCACCATCACGTCGGTGGCCCGTTTGATGCCGTCCACCAGCGATTCGCGGCAGCCATAGAGGTTGTCGAACTTGCTCTTGGTGACCGAGTCGTTGACGTTGATCGCCGGGAAGGGCAGATCACCGGCCTTCTGCATCTGATAGAGCCGGGCCACGCCGGTGGTGGTCTCCTCGGTCACGCCCTGGATGGCGGCCTTGATGCGGGAGTAGAAACCGGGCTGGGCCGCCAGCTTCTGGCGGATGCTGTTGAAGAGGGCGGTTTCCTCGTCGTTGGAGGGGTTGTCGAGCACCGAGGGATCGCTCTCGGCCCTGGTGCCCAGGATCACCAGACCGGTGGCATCGCCACCGTCGTCGAGGATCATGTTGGGAGTGCCACCGTCGCCCCACTCGAGGATGCGGTGGGTGAAGGCCCAGTATTCATCGAGGGTTTCGCCCTTATAGGCGAACACGGGGATGCCGGCCGCGGCGATCGCGGCGGCGGCGTGGTCCTGGGTGGAGAAGATGTTGCAACTGGCCCAGCGCACCTCGCGCCGAGCGCCACCAGGGTCTCGATCAGAACGGCGGTCTGGATCGTCATGTGCAGGGAGCCCGCAATGCGGGCACCCCTGAGGGGCTGCTGGGCGCTGAACTTCTCGCGCAGGGCCATCAGGCCCGGCATCTCGGTTTCGGCGATCGCAATCTCCTTGCGGCCCCAGTCGGCCAGGCCGAGATCGGCAATCACGTAGGAACTGGTGCTCTGCAGAGCAGGCGAAGCGGGAGTGGCCACCATGACTGGAAGGGGATGGGTTCGAGGACAGGTCTGATCCGATCGACGCAATCACTGGGAGGGGAAGCGTCGGCTGATCGCCCGCGGCACGTGGCACGCGGATCGTGAACGGGTGGAATATCTGCGGAGACGCCGAGGCTTCGGGCTCGCTTGGGGGGCAATCTACCGGGATGGAATCACGCAGTGTGTTGCTGGCAGACGCCGCCGCCACCCTGGCTCTGGGCCGGGAGCTGGCCGGACTGTGGCTGAAGGCTGCGGTGCCGGGAGACCCGGCCGATGCGCCGCCGCTGCTGCTGCAGGGTGATCTCGGTGCCGGCAAGACCTGCCTGGTGCAGGGCCTGGCCGAAGGTCTGGGTATCGACGAACCGATTACCAGCCCCACCTTCGCCCTGGCTCAGCACTACCAGGGTCGACTGGTTGATGGACGCGCCACTGCCCTGGTGCACCTGGATCTCTACCGCCTGGATCAGGCCGGCTCGGCCGATGAGCTGCTGGCCCAGGAGCAGGAGGAGGCCGCCGCCCTGGGGGCGCTGCTGGCGGTGGAATGGCCCGAGCGCCTCAGCAACCCACCGGAGCCGGCCTGGCGCGTGCAGCTGAGCCTGGCCGATGGGGCCGATCCACAGGCCGGCCGCATCGCCAGGCTGGTGAGCTGAGCCGCTCAACCTGTCGCGGTCAGCAGCGCCTCCGCCTCGGCCGCGGAGGGCTGGGGATCGATGGCACCGGCCCCCTGGCACACCAGCGCCCCGCAGGCGCTGGCGAAGCCCATCAGCCGGCGCACCGGTTCGGCAGAGCCTGCCGTGAGCAGCCCGGGAGCCTGGATCAGCCCATGCAGCAGCCCTGCCGTGAAGGCATCGCCAGCGCCGGTGCTGTCGACCACGGCCACCGCCAGGGCGGGCAGCTCCCCGGCCACCCCGCCCAGCCACCAGCGCAGTGGCGCGGCGCCGTTGGTCACCACTACCGAAGGCCGCTGGGGCAGGGCGCTGCTCAGCTCGCACGGATCGGTGGTACCGAACAGCCAGTCGGCCTCCTCCCGCGCGCACTTGATCAGGGCCGCCTGCTCCAGAAGCGGCCCCATGGCCGTGATCTGCTCCGCTGTGGGGCCACTGGCGGGATCGGCGGCCGGATTCCAGAAGGTGGGCCGCCAGTTCACGTCGAGGGCCAGGGGCATGGCGCAGGCCGCGGCCCGGCGGCAGGCGAGCTGCAGGGCCGACACCGCGGCGGGAGAAGCGAGGGGGATCGTGCCCGTCAACAGCCAGCTCGCCTGCGTGAGCAGGGGCCAGAGCGGTGCGGACAGCTCAGCGGCATCGAGCGCCTGATCGGCAAAGCCCTCGCCAAGATCCCCCGCGAAGCCCCCGAGCTGCGCTCGCCGGCCGCATCGCGGCGCACCAGCACGATGCGCGTGGGTCGGCGGGTGTCCTCCTGCAGGGCGGTGGTGTCGACCCCACGCTCGCTGAACACCGCCCGGAAGGCGGAGCCGATGGCGTCGCGACCGAGCCGGCCCAGGAAGGCGCTGGGCGTACCGAGCCGCGCCAGGGCGCAGGCCGCGTTGGCGGGGCGCCGCCGAGGCGGTCGTCGCAGGGGGTGTCGCTGGCCGGATCGCCGTCGGGAGGGCCGAGGCGGTCCACCAGGCTTCACCGAGGCAGAGCACCAGGGGCGATGCTGCGGGGGCAGGGCCCATCAGGCAGCCGAGCGGCTCTTCTCAGCGTGCAGCGGATCGGCGCCGCTGTCAGCGGGGGCCAGCCCCAGGCGCTCGTGCAGGGCCGCGATGATGCGGGCGTTGGCAGCCGGGAAGGGATAGTCGCCCAGTTCTCCGGGGTCGACCCAGCGCACCTGCTGGGAGGCCAGCGGCCGGGGTTCGCCGCTCAGCCAAGTGCACAGATACACCACGAACCGCAGGCGCTTGTGGCTGTAGGCGTGCTCCAGCGTGATCAGCTCCTCGCCCACATCCGCCTCGATCGCCAGCTCCTCGCGCAGTTCGCGGGCGATGGTGGCGTGGATCGACTCGCCCGGCTCCTGCTTGCCGCCGGGGAACTCCCAGAGCCCACCCAGCAGCCCTTCATTGAGGCGCTGATCGATCAGCACCTCACCAGCAGCGTTGCGCACCACCCCCACCCCGATCACCTGGAACGGCAGCTCGCGCGGGGCATCCTTCACGGGGTAATCGGCCGGATTGCCGGCAGCGTAGGCAGCGCAGTGCCTCCTCAAGGGGCAGGCGCCGCAGCCGGGATTGCGGGGCGTGCACACGGTGGCGCCCAGGTCCATCAGTGCCTGGTTGAAGGCCCGCGGCCGCTGTGGGTCGAGCAGCTGCTCGCTCAGCCGCCAGAAGGCGGCGAGCTGGCTTGCCGGCGGCCGCGGGCTGGCGATCAGCCGCGCCAGCACCCGCTTCACATTGCCGTCGAGGATCGGATGCGGGAGATCGAAAGCCGACGAGAGGATGCTGCCGGCGGTGCTGCGGCCGATGCCCGGCAGGGCCAGCCAGCCCTCGAGGTACCGGGGCCAGTCGGCCAGCCCGGAACGTCCATTCACGGCGAGCGCCTGCCCCATCTGCCGGGCCCCGGCCAGCAGGCGGCGGGCCCGGGAGTAGTACCCCAGCCCCTGCCAGAGCAGCAGCACGTCGTGCTCCTGGGCAGCCGCCAGCGAGGCCAGATCCGGGAAGGCCGCCATCCAGCGCCGCCAGTAGGGCAGCACCACCCGGAGCTGCGTCTGCTGGAGCATCACCTCGGCCACCCAGGTCGCCAGAGCGCACAGTGGCTCGCCGGGCTGGGGCCAGCGGCCGTCGGGCGTGAACATCCACGGCTTCTGCTCAGGGCTGCGGCGTCCGTGAACCTTCCACCAGATCAGGAGCTGCCGTCGGAGCGCCTCAACATCAGCCAGTGGCCCGATCGCCACCGGGCCTCATCGCCGCGCCACCAGCACCCGGTGGCGGGGATCACAGGCCTCACGCCGCACCGCCTGGAAGCCGGCCTGCTCGAGGGCCGCCGGCAGATCGAGACGGAAATAGTCCTCCAGGTAGGGCTCGGTGCTCTTGAGTAGGGTGGCGATCGGCGCCGGCAGCCGGCGGATCACGGCGGATTCGGGATCCTGATCCACCAGGCGATCACGCCGCCGGGACGCAACAGCCGCGCCGCCTCCGCCAGCACCGCCCGGGTGGCATCAGCGGGCAGCTCATGGCACACGAACTGAAGGGTGATCAGATCGAAGCTGGCATCCGGCAGCCCCGTAGCTTCGGCGGCGGCGTGATGCCAGGCGCTCACCAGTCCGTCGCCATCGCGCACCCGCGCCACGGCCAGCATCTGGGGAGACAGATCGAGGCCGCTCACCGCCGCCGGCTGCTGCTGGCGCTGCCGCAGCCAGCCCACCAGCGCCTGGGTGCTCACCCCCACCGAGCAGCCCAGATCCAGGGCGTCACGCACCGGTCCGGCCAGGCTGGGTTCGATCGCCTGGAAGATGGCGGCTCTCAGACGCTGCTGCGCCTGTTCCGGCTGCAGCTGCTCGGCCGGCCAGACCCGCAGGGCCATGGCATCGGTGGCCTGCTCAGCCTCACAGGCTGCGGCCCAGCAGAGGTTGCCCTGCTGATAGGCATGGAAGCGCGCCTGGTAATAGGCCGGCGCCACGGTGGTGGGATTGTGAACGGCCTCCAGCAGCGGCTCGGCCTCTCGCTGCAGCTGCTCGCGCCGGGCCCTCCAGGCGATGCCGCGCCGCTCCGCCGTGCGGATGATCACCTGGCGGGCCTGCAGGAACAGCAGGCGCCGTAGGGGCTCCACCGCCAGCAGGGCATTGATCAGCCGGCCCAGGGGATGGGTCTGATCCACCCAGTTGGGGGGTGCGGAGCCGGATGGTGCGGAGACGGGAGCGCCGGTGCTGGTCATGCAGCGATGCAAGCACAAACCCTCAGCCGGCCATGTACGCCTCCACGGCACTGCTGAGGCGGCGCAGGCCGGCCAGGCCATCGCGCTCCAGGTTGCGCACCCGATCGCGGCTGATGCCCAGGATGCGGCCGATCCCGGTGAGGCTCATCGGCTCGCCACCCTCCGGATTGTCGGCACAGGGGATGCCATAGCGCATCTTGAGCACCCGCCCCTGCAGCTCCGGCAGCTGCTCCAGCAGCGNCCTCAGGTCTCCCTTGAGACACTCCCCGTCCAACCGCTCCTCCGGCAGCTCTCCCTCCCCAGTCAGCAGATCCAGCAGTTCCGTGTCGTCCCCATCCCCCACCTTCGTCTCCAGGCTCACTGGCAACCGCGCACGGCACAGCAGATCCTTCACCTCCTCCTCCGGCAGCTCCACCGCCTCCGCCAGCTCGCCCAGCGTCGGCGTCCTCCCCAGCAGCTGGCTCAGCTCCCGCTGGCCCTTCTTCAGCTTGTTCAGCGTCTCGGTGATGTGGATCNGCAGTCGGATCGTGCGGCTCTTCTCCGCAATCGCACGCGTGATCCCCTGCCGGATCCACCAGTACGCATACGTACTGAACTTGTAGCCCCGCGTCNGATCGAACTTCTCCANCCCCCGCACCAGCCCGATCGTCCCCTCCTGGATCAGATCCAGCAGCTCCATGTTCCGCTTGGTGTACTTCTTCGCCACGCTCACCACCAGCCGCAGGTTCGCCGCCACCATCCGCTCCTTCGCACGCCGGCCCGCCTGCAGACGACGCTTCAGCAACGGCGCGCTCAGCCCCGCCGCCGTCGCCAGCTCCGCCTGGCTCGGCTTCCGCCCCAGCCGGCTCTCCAGCTCCAGCTCCAGCTCCTCGATCGCCACCAGCTCCTGCACCTGGCGACCCAGCGTGATCTCCTGCTCGTGCGTCAGCAGCGGCACTCGGCCGATGTCGCGCAGATAGCTGCGCACCAGGTCGCCATCGGCGGCAGGCATCTGGCGGCTGACATGCTCGCGGAGCGCGGGCGCGTCAGCGGAGTCGCCACTGCGATCGGCCACCAGTTCGGAGACAGGGGCGGAGAGGACCATCGGGCCAGGCTCCTGAAGATGTGTAAAGCCTAACCTGAAGAAGTGTGAAGGCCTCTCAGAAAACCACCCGGATTTCCCTCGCGGGTCTCAGCCCAGGCGGGCCAGCAGCCAGGCAGCCAGCTGCAGGTAGATGAACACCCCGGCCACGTCGGTGGCGGTGGCGATGAAGGGGGCCGACATCAGGGCCGGATCCAGCCCCAACCGGTTGAACAGCAGGGGCAGGGCCGCGCCTGCTGTGGCAGCCAGGGTGGTGATCGCCACCAGGCTGGTGCCGGCGGCACCGGCCACCACCCAGTTGCCGCCCGACACATAGGTCGTCCAGGGCACCACCACCAGCAGCATCAGCAGTCCGAGCAGAGCTCCGGCCGCCGCCTCGCGGCTGATCGCCCGCAGCGGACCGAGGGCCTGGATGCGCTGGGTGCTGAGGCCGCGGATCACCACCGTGGAGCTCTGGGCGCCCACGTTGCCGCCCGTGCCGATCAGCAGGGGGATGAAGGCCGCCAGCACCACCACCTGCTGCAGCACCCCATGCATGGAGGCAATCACGGCGGCGGTGCCGCTGTTGGCGATCAGCAGCACCAGCAGCCACACCACCCGCCGCCGGGCCACGGTGAACAGATTGCTCTGGAAGTAGTCGTCCTCGTCGCCTGCCTGCACGGCTCCGGCCGCGTAGAGGTCACGGGTGGCCTCCTGCTCGATCACGTCGATCACGTCGTCCACGGTCACGATCCCCACCAGCCGCTGCTCGCGATCCACAACCGGAATCGCCAGGAAGTCGTAGCGCTGGATGGCGCGGGCCACCTCCTCCTGATCGGTGTCGGTGCTCACGCTCAGCACCTCCCGCGTCATCACGTCGCCGATGCGGGCCTCCGGATCGGCCACCACCAGATCCCGCAGCGAGAGGATGCCGGTGAGGTGACGCGAGCCGTCGGTCACGTAGAGGGAATAGATGGTTTCGGTGTCGCGGGCGCGGCGACGCACGATCGCCAGGGCCTGGGCGGCGCTGTGGAACTCCTTGAGGTCGATGAACTCGGGAGTCATCAGGCGGCCGGCCGTCTCCGGCTCGTAACCGAGCAGCTGGGCGGTGATGCGCCGCTCCGAAGGGCTCAGCTCGGCGAGCAGGCGGCGCACCACCTTGGCCGGCAGTTCATCGAACAGCCGCACCCGGTCGTCGGGTGACATCTCCTCCACGAGCTCGAGCACTTCGCCGCTGCGCAGCCGCTCCAGCAGCGTCTGCTGCACGGCGGCATCGAGGTATTCGTAGACCGCGATCGCCTCGTCCTTGGGCAGCAGCCGGAAGGCGAGCGCCTGCAGGGTGCGGGGCAGGCTGCCGATCGCCTCGGCCGTGTCCACCTCCTGCACCGGCTGGAGCAGAAGCTTGGCGCCGTCGTAGTTGCCCACCTCCAGCAGCACCTCGAGCTGCCGGGCAACCACCTCGGCCACCGGCGCCGTGGCGATGCCCGATGCCGGGATGCCGTTCGCCTCGCTCATCGGCTTGCTGACCGGCGCAACCGAGTTTATGGGCCAACCCGGCCGCCTCAGCCGTTAAGGTCCAGACCTGCTGATCCAGAAGCGATGCCGGTGAACGTGGCTGATCAGATGGTGCGCGATGCCGCGGGCAGCGAGCGGCGGCTGGGCGACTGGGCCGGCCAGGTGCTGCTGGTCGTGAACGTGGCCAGCCGCTGCGGCTTCACCCGCCAGTACGCCGGTCTCCAGAAGCTCCAGGAGACCTACGGCCCCCGGGGGTTCACGGTGCTCGCCTTCCCCTGCAACGATTTCGGCGCCCAGGAACCCGGCAGCCTGGCCGAGATCGAGCAGTTCTGCTCCACCACCTATGGCGTCAGCTTTCCGCTGATGGCCAAGGTGAGCATGGCCGAGTCTCCCTACCCCACCCTCACCCAGGCCGATCCCGCCGGTCCGGTGGGCTGGAACTTCGAGAAGTTCCTGATCGGCAAGGAAGGCACGGTGCTGCATCGCTTCAAGAGCGCCGTGGAACCCGAATCCGCCGAGCTCACCAGCGCCATCGAAGCGGCCCTGGCGGCCTGAGCTCAGGTTTCGGCCTCCACCAGCCAGCCGCGCCGGGAGGAGGCCTCAACCTGCACCCAGCACCTGCCATCGTCGCCCCACCAGCGGCGCATCACCCGCAGCGGCTGACCGCTGCAGACCTGATCAATCACCGGGGCCCGGCGCTGGGGGGCGCAGTGCAGGGCGATCCGGGCCGGCGCCGTGATCGGGTCGCGCCAGTGCTGCCGGCGCCGCACCTCGGGCACGCGACGCTCAGCCCCACCGGCTGGCAGGGCGGCCGGCCCGACCAGGGCGAAACCGAGCAGCGCGAGGGTGCGCAGGCCGTGCAGACGCGTCGCCAGCATCAGATGTCGAGCTGGGCGAGATCCAGCTCGGCGCTGTGGGTCTCGATGAACTCGCGGCGGGGGGCCACCTTGTCGCCCATCAGGATCGTGAAGATGCGATCCGCTTCCAGAGCGTCTTCGATCTCCACCCGCTTCATCATGCGGGTGGCCGGATCCATGGTGGTTTCCCAGAGCTGCTGGGGCATCATCTCGCCGAGACCCTTGAAGCGCTGGATCGTGTAATTGGCCTTCTCGCCAAAGGATTCGATCGTTTTCTTCAGGTCGTTTTCGTTGTAGCAATAGGTGTGGTTCTTGCCGCGTTCAACTTTGTAAAGCGGCGGGCAGGCGATGTAGATGTAGCCACCTTCCACCAGGGCCTTCTGGTAGCGGAAGAAGAAGGTGAGAATCAGGGTGCGGATATGGGCGCCATCCACATCGGCGTCGGTCATGATCACGATCCTGTGGTAGCGCAGATTCTTCTCATCGAACTCCTCGCCTTTGATGCCCAGGCCCAGGGCGGTGATCAGGGCCTGGATCTCGGTGTTCTTGTAGATCTTGGCGTCGTCGGTCTTCTCGATGTTGAGAATCTTGCCCCGCAGCGGCAGGATCGCCTGGAAGCGCCGGTCGCGGCCCTGCTTGGCGGAGCCGCCGGCCGAATCGCCCTCCACGATATAGATCTCCGATTCGGAGGGATCGCGTGAGGAGCAGTCGGCCAGCTTGCCGGGCAGGGTCGAGCTCTCCAGCACGCTCTTGCGGCGGACCAGTTCACGGGCTCGGCGAGCGGCCTCGGCGGCATTGAAGGCCTGGATCGCCTTCTCGAGGATCAGGTCGATCACCGAGGGATTGAACTCCAGGAATTCGCTGAGGGCCTCCCCCACCAGCGAATCCACGATGCCGCGCACCTCGGTGTTGCCCAGCTTGGTCTTGGTCTGGCCCTCAAATTCCGGCTCGGGCACCTTCACCGAGAGCACGGCGGTGAGACCCTCGCGGATGTTCTCACCGGCCAGGTTGGCGTCAGNCTCCTTGCGCTTGCCGCGCTTCTTGGCGAAAGCGTTGAGGGTGCGGGTGAGCACCGTCTTGAGGCCCTCGATGTGGGTGCCGCCGTCGACGGTGCGGATGTTGTTGGCGAAGNCGAGGATGCTGTCGGAGTAGGCATCCACGCACCACTGCAGGGCCGCCTCCACCTGCACGCCGTCACGCTCGGCGTTGACGTAGATTATCTGGCTGTGGAGGGGATCCTTCTCCGCATTCATGTAGGCGACATATTCCCTGATGCCGCCCTCGTAGAAATAGGTTTCCTCGTGGGGCTCACCGGCCTCGTTGCGGGCCGAAGCGCGCTCATCGCGGAACACGATCTTCACGCCACCGTTGAGGTAGGCCAGTTCGCGCAGTCGCGAGGAGAGAGTGGCGTAGTCGAAGACGATGCCGCCGGTGAAGATCTCGATGTCGGGCCTGAAGCGCACCGCCGTGCCGGTGCGCTGGGCTTCGCCGGCGGCAGCGCTCACCGAGCTGAGGCTGCCGATCGGCGCACCCCGCTCGAAACGCTGCCGGTGCACCTGGCCCTGGCGATGCACCGTCACCTCCACCCACTCCGAGAGGGCGTTCACCACCGACACGCCCACACCGTGCAGGCCACCGGAGACCTTGTAACCGCCGGAGCCGAACTTGCCGCCGGCGTGGAGCACCGTGAGCACGGTTTCCAGAGCGCTCTTGCCAGTGCGGGGATGGATGTCGGTGGGAATGCCGCGACCGTTGTCGGTCACGCTGCATGAGCCGTCGTCGTGGAGCACCACCTCGATGGCGTCGCAGTGGCCAGCCAGGGCCTCATCCACCGAGTTGTCGACCACCTCGTAGACCAGGTGGTGCAGTCCACNGGGGCCGGTGGAGCCGATGTACATGCCGGGCCGCTTGCGCACCGGCTCCAGGCCTTCCAGCACCTGGATCTGCTCGGCTCCGTAAGCAGCCTGAACTTTGGTGGCTTCGCTCATGTACGGGTGTGTGGCGAGCTCGGGCCGAGCTCAAGCCCTCTCCCGGAGGGCAGTTTACCACCGGCTGCCGGGGAGGCCCGGCCCCGCGCAACGGCTTGACGCACTGGCAGGGTGGAGGGATGGCGCCCCGCAACCGCTGCTGATCGTGCTGCTGGGCCCCACCGCCAGCGGCAAGACCGACCTGGCCATCGAACTGGCCGAAGCCCTCGACCTGGCCGTGCTCAACGTTGACTCGCGCCAGCTGTATCGGCGGATGGACGTGGGCACCGCCAAGCCCACCCCGGCGCAGCGGCAGCGGGTGCGCCACGAACTGCTCGATCTGCGCGATCCCGACCAGCCGATCAACCTGCAGGAGTTCCGCGCCATCGCCGAGCCGCTGATCGCGCGGGAGCTGGATCGTCGGGGGCTCGCCCTGCTGGCGGGCGGCAGCGGGCTCTATCTCAAGGCCCTCAGCCACGGTCTGGAGCCACCGGCGGTGCCCCCCCAGCCGGCTCTGCGCGCCCAGCTCGCGGCCCTGGGGCAGCCCACCTGCCACCAGCTGCTGGCCGCTGCGGATCCGCTCGCCGCGGGTCGCATCGCCCCGGCCGACGCGGTACGCACCCAGCGGGCCCTGGAGGTGCTCTATGCCACCGGCCGCCCGCTCAGCGCTCAGCAGGGCTGCAGTCCGCCCCCCTGGCGGGTGCTGGAGCTGGGCCTGGATCCGGCGGACCTGCGCCACCGCATCCGCCGCCGCACCCGCAGCCTCTACGACGAGGGCCTGGTGGAGGAAACCGCCGCGCTGATCGAGCGTTACGGAACCGATCTGCCCCTGCTGGGCACGATCGGCTACGCCGAGGCCGCCCGGCTGCTCGCGGGCGAGCTGGAGCGCGACGCGGCCGTGAGCCTGAGCGAGCAGCGCACCCGCCAGTTCGCCAAGCGCCAGCGCACCTGGTTCCGCCGCCAGCACCGGCCCGAGTGGCTCAGCGGGGACACCACGACCCGGCAGCGGGATCAGGCCTTGCAGGCGGTGCAGCGCGTTCTAGGGTGAAGTGCTCCCGACTGCCCGACCCTTCGCCGGCCTGAATGCCTCCTCGTCCTCGTTTTGACCGCCGTGCTCCCGTTCGGGAGCTGCCCAACATCAACGACCGCATCAGTTACCCCAATCTGCGGGTGGTCGATGCCGACGCAGTCAGCTCGGGGTGATCACCCGGGAGGCGGCCCTGGAGGTGGCCCGCGATCGCGAGCTCGATCTGGTGCTGGTGAGCGAGAAGGCCGATCCGCCGGTGTGCCGGATCATGGATTACGGCAAATACAAATTCGAGCAGGAGAAGAAGGCCAAGGAGGCCAAGAAGAAGTCGCATCAGACCGAGGTGAAGGAGGTCAAGATGCGCTACAAGATCGATCAGCACGACTACGACGTGCGCATCGGCCAGGCCTCCCGTTTCCTCAAGGCCGGCGACAAGGTGAAGTGCACCGTGATCTTCCGCGGCCGTGAGATCCAGCACACCGCACTGGCCGAGGTGCTGCTGATGCGGATCGCCAAGGACCTCGAGGAGGCGGCCGAGATCCAGCAGCCGCCCAAGCGGGAGGGCCGAAACATGATCATGTTCCTGAGCCCCCGCAAGGCCGCCGCCCCCAAAGGGGGCGGCGGCAAGCCGAGAGCGGCGGCGCCCAAGCCTTCGGCCGAGGCAGCCACGGCCGAAGGCTGAGCAGCGCGATCAGAGCCGCCGCCTGAACAGTTCGAGCATCGCCTGCCAGGCGGCCGCAGCCGCGAGCGGGCGGTGGGCGGCACGGGCCTCGCACATGAAACCGTGGCCGGCTCCCGGCAGCATCAGCAGCCGGTGGGGCGGCTCCAGAGCGTTCCGAATTGCCGCCAGCTCTTCGGGCGGCATCAGCGGATCCTGATCGCCACAGACGCAGAGCAGTTCACCGGCGATCCCGGGCACCACCGTGAGCGTGGCAGGTCCGCCGCCGGGGCGATCGGTGGACACCCGGGCGCCGTAGCAGTCGCAGGTGGCGGCGACGCCGGGCAGGGTGGCGGCCAGCATCGCCAGGTGGCCGCCGAAGCAGAACCCCAGGCAGCCCACCGGCCGCCCCTCGAGACCGGGCTGGCTCTGCAGCCAGGCGATGGCGGCTGCGGCATCGCGGAGGAAGGCATCGGCCGTGAGCCGATCCCGATGGCGGCGGCCCTCCGCCAGGGAGGCCTCGTCGTAGCCCAGCTCCAGGGCCGGGGCGGTGCGCCAGAAGATCGGCCAGGCCAGGGCAGCGAAGCCCTCGCTGGCGAGACGATCCGCCACGCCGCGCACCCAGGCGTTGACACCGAACACCTCCGGCAGCACGAGCACGGCCGCCCGCGGCGGCCGCTCGGGCGGCAGAGCCCACCAGCAGCGCACCCCAGGCTGCGGCTCGATCCAGCGGGAGGAACAAGGGGCCATGGGGGCGGCGTCGGCCGGCTCAGCCATTTTGAGGCGGCTTCGGCAGCGGGGATTGTGCGCCCAGCGGACGGTCCGTAAGGTGGCCAGCAAAGCAATTGGCCCACTCCGGCGTGCGGTTTCACATCCAGCAGGAAAGCGACATACCGGCGTCGACCCAGCTGTACAACCAGATCTGCTTCGCCATCGCCGCCCGGCACTACCCGCCGGGCCATCGCCTGCCGAGCACCCGCCAGCTGGCCATGCAGACGGGGCTGCACCGCAACACGATCAGCAAGGTGTATCGCCAGCTGGAGACCGACGGGGTGGTCGAAGCCCTGGCCGGCTCCGGCATCTATGTGCGCGACCGGCTGAAGCCGCGCGAGAGCCAGATCGTTCCCGGCCCCCGCGGCAAGGTGCAGCCCGATCTGGATCGGCAGGTGCGCCAGAGCATCGATGGGCTGCTGCAGGCGGGCTGCACGCTGCAGCAGGCCCGCGATCTGCTCACGCGGGAGATCGACTGGCGGCTGCGCTGCGGCGCCCGCGTGCTGGTGAGCACCCCCCGCGAGGACCTCGGTGCCTCCCTTCTCATCGCCGAGGAGCTGGCGCCGAACCTTGAGGTGCCGGTGGAGGTGGTGCCGATGGAGGAGCTGGAGGGGGTGCTGGAGGCGGGCAACAACGGCACGGTGGTCACCAGCCGCTACTTCCTCCAGCCCGTGGAGGAGATCGCCAAGCGCCACGGTGTGCGTGCGGTGCCGGTGGACCTCAACGACTTCCGGCATGAGCTCGATCTGCTCAAGGAGCTGCGGGCCGGCAGCTGCGTGGGGCTGGTGAGCATCAGCCCGGGCATCCTGCGGGCCGCAGAGGTGATCCTGCACAGCATGCGCGGCAACGACCTGCTGGTGATGACCGCCAATCCCGACACGGGCAGCCGGTTGCTGGCTCTGCTGCGGGCCGCCAGCCACGTGCTCTGCGACAGACCCAGCCTGCCCCTGGTGGAGCAGAGCCTGCGGCAGAACCGGGCCCAGCTGATGCGGCTGCCGGTGGTGCACTGCGCCCGCAGCTACCTGGGCAGTGCCACCATCGACCAGCTCCGCAAGGAGATCGGCCTGGTGGTGGGCTGAACCCAGGGTTGCTTGAAGCGGATGAAGAGATTCGAACTCTCGACCCTCTCCTTGGCAAGGAGATGCTCTACCACTGAGCTACATCCGCAGCCGCCGGCCTCGCCGACTGGTTGATCATGCACGAGGGAGGGCCCCGCGGTCAAACGCCTGCGACGTCCGCCAGGATGCCTCCATGCTCAAGGCAATGCGCGCCGATCTGGCCATCATCCAGGAGCGTGACCCCGCCGCCCGGGGCACCCTGGAGATCCTGCTCTGCTATCCGGGGCTGCACGCCCTGGCGCTGCACCGCATCAGCCACCGGCTCTGGCAGCTGCGCTGGCCACTCACGCCGTTGCTGGCCCGCCTGCTGAGCCAGCTGGGACGCTGGCTCACCGGGATCGAGATCCACCCCGGAGCAAGCATCGGGCGAGGTGTGTTCATCGACCACGGCATGGGGGTGGTGATCGGCGAGACGGCCGTGGTGGGCGACCAGTGCCTGCTCTACCAGGGGGTGACCCTGGGAGGCACGGGCAAGGCGCACGGCAAACGCCACCCCACGCTGGCCGAGAACGTGGTGGTGGGCGCCGGCGCCAAGGTGCTGGGCGCCATCACCGTGGGACCGAACACCCGCATCGGTGCCGGTTCGGTGGTGCTGCGCAACGTGGAGGCCGACAGCACCGTGGTGGGCATCCCTGGCCGGGTGATCCACCAGAGCGGCGTGCGGGTGGATCCACTGGCCCACTCGGCCCTGCCGGACGCCGAGGCCACCGTGATCCGCAACCTGATGGAGCGGATCGATGCCCTCGAGGGTGAACTGGCGCGCACCCAGGCCTGCCTGAGGGAGCTGGCAGCCGGAAGGCCTCTGCAGGAACCCTGCCGCGGCGTGGCCCAGAATCTGATGGACCGGGAGATCCTTGAATTTCTCGGCGATAACCCTGGGTCCACTCAGTGAACCAAGTCGTGAATGCTCAGACAGCAGCTCCTGCAGCAGCAGGCGCCGGCTGAAACATGAACATCGAGTAGATCACGTTGCGACGCATCTGAGTCATCATCTCCAGGAACATGTCGTAACCCTCGTTCTTGTATTCGATCAGCGGATCCTTCTGGCCATAGCCGCGCAGGCCCACCGATTCGCGCAGGGCATCCATCGACTGCAGGTGCTCGCGCCAGAGGGTGTCGATCTGCTGGAGGATGAAGAAGCGCTCGGCCTCGCGCATCAACCCAGGCCGCTGGGCTTCGATCTGGCCCTCCTTGATGTCGTAGGCGTTGCGCATCTGCTCCTGCAGGAAGGCCTTGAGCTCATCCACCCCCAGGCCGCTCAGCTGCTCGGGGATGAGATCCTCGAGCAGGTAGATGAACTCCTTCGCCTTGGCCACCAGTCGATCCAGATCCCACTCCTCCGGCGGCAGCTCGGGATTCACGTAGGCCTCCACGATGTCGTCGATGGTGCGCTCGCCATAGCCGATTACCTGAGCCTTGAGCTCACGGCCCTCCAGCACCCGACGGCGCTCGGCGTAGACCGCCTTGCGCTGGTTGTTCATCACCTCGTCGTACTCGAACACCTGCTTGCGGATGTCGTAGTAATACGTCTCCACCTTCTTCTGGGCTCCTTCCAGCGAGCGGGTGAGCATGCCGGATTCGATCGGCATGTCCTCCTCCACCCGGAAGGCGTTCATCAGGCCCGCGACCCGGTCGCCGCCGAAGATGCGCAGCAGGTTGTCCTCCAGCGAAAGGAAGAAGCGCGTGGAACCTGGGTCGCCCTGGCGGCCGGCGCGGCCGCGCAGCTGGTTGTCGACCCGGCGCGATTCATGCCGCTCGGTGCCGATCACGTGGAGGCCGCCGGCCTCGCGCACCCGCTGCTCCTCGGAGCGGGTCACCACCTCGTATTCCGCCTTGACGCGGGCGATCAGCTCCCGCAGACGCTGAATCTGGGGATCTGGGGTGGGGGCCTTCTCGGCCGCCTGGGCGATGCGGTCTTCGAGTTCCAGCACGGTGAGCTGGCGATCGCCCCAGGCCTTCACCAGGTCGTGGGCGAGTTCGGAGAGGGAGTGCTCGGTGGCGTCGCTGAGGGCGCAGGGGTAGAGGGCGCCGATGGCGCGGGCTTCCGAGGGGGCCCTGGCGGCCGCTGCCTCGGCTGTGGCCCCGAAACCGGCAGCCGCTTCCGGGGCCCGCTGCAGGGGAACGGGGGGCCTGTGGCCTTCCTCAGGGCGCACCAGGCGGGGCAGCAGCACCTCGCGCAGCTTGAGGCGGGCCATGTAGTCGGCGTTGCCGCCCAGGATGATGTCGGTGCCGCGGCCAGCCATGTTCGTGGCGATGGTCACGGCGCCGGCGCGGCCCGCCTGGGCCACGATCTCGGCCTCCCGCTCCACGTTCTCGGGCTTGGCGTTGAGCAGGTTGTGGGGGATCCGCTGCTCGGCAAGGAGAGCGGAGAGCAGCTCGGATTTCTCCACGCTGGTGGTGCCCACCAGCACCGGCCGGCCCTGCTTGTGAATCTCGGCGGTTTCCAGGGCGACGGCGCGCCACTTGGCGGTTTCGGTCTTGTACACCTGATCGCTCCAGTCGGAGCGGGCCCGGGGCCGGTTGGTGGGCACGATCGTGACCTCGAGCTTGTAGGTCTTCTCGAACTCCACCTCTTCCGTTTTCGCCGTGCCGGTCATGCCGGCCAGGCGGGGGTAGAGCAGGAAGAAGTTCTGGTAGGTGATCGAGGCGAGGGTCTGGGTTTCGGGCTGGATCGGCAGGCCCTCCTTGGCCTCGATCGCCTGGTGCTGGCCATCGCTCCAGCGCCGGCCGGGCATCACCCGGCCGGTGAACTCATCCACGATCACGGCATCCTCGCCGCGCACGATGTAGTTCACGTCGCGGATGAACAGCTCCTTGGCCTTGAGGGCGTTGTTGATGTAGTGGGCCCAGGGGTCGGCCGGATCGAACAGATCGCTCACCCCCAGCAGCCGCTCGGCCCTGGCATAGCCCTCGTCGGTGAGGGTGCAGCTGCGCTGCTTCTCATCCACCTCGTAGTCGCCCTCGGGATCGATGCCGTCCTTGCCCATCTCGCGGCCCGCACCAGCTGGGCCGCCACCTCGGCAGCCTTCTGATACTTCTCCTGGGGGCGCTCCACCTGCCGGAGATGATCAGCGGCGTGCGTGCCTCGTCGATCAGGATCGAGTCGACCTCGTCGATCACGCAGTAGTGGAAGTCGCGCTGCACCACCTCGGCGATGTCGGTGGCCATGTTGTCGCGCAGGTAGTCGAAGCCCAGTTCGCTGTTGGTGGCATAGGTGATGTCGCAGCCATAGTTGAGCCGGCGGGTGGCCGGATCCATGTCCTGCTGGATCAGCCCCACCGAGAGCCCGAGGAAGCGGTGGATCTGGCCCATCCACTCGGCGTCGCGCCGGGCCAGATAGTCGTTCACCGTGACGACGTGCACGCCGCGGCCGGTGAGCGCGTTGAGGTAGGCGGGCAGGGTGGCCACGAGGGTCTTGCCCTCGCCGGTCTTCATCTCGGCGATCTGGCCGTCGTGCAGCACCATGCCGCCGATCAGCTGCACGTCGAAATGGCGCATGCCGAGCACCCGCTTGCTGGCCTCGCGCACCACCGCGAAGGCCTGCGGCAGCAGCTCATCGAGCAGGGCGCGCTCACGGGCCCGCACGGCGTCGCCCTGGCCGCTTGCCCGCGTACCGGGGCCTCCGCGAGCGTTGTCGAGCTTCTGGCGGAATTCGGCGGTGAGGCCGCGCAGCTCGTCGTCGGAGAGGGGGGCGATCTCCTCCTCGAGCAGGTTGATGTCCGACACCAGGGGCTGGTAGCGCTTCAGCTTGCGGGCGTTGGGGTCACCCAGCAGGAGCTTGAGCATGGTGGCGATTACACCAGAGAGATGAGTGCAGCCTACTGAGGCTGCCGGGTGTGGCCTGGCTGGTGCTGGCGCTACTGTGCCAGGGGATCTCTTGGCGCCGTGACCGTCACCTAGTGCCAGCCCTGCCTGCACCAGAACCCGGTGAGCCAACCCTGCCGCCAGACAGACCGGTCAGTGCAGTGGCACGAACACCAGATTGTCGACTGGCCGTTCACCGGACGGATGAGTCGCATCCTGCACTTTCACTCTCATCGTCCCGCAATCTTCAGCAAGGTCTTGATGGTGCGCAACAGGATCAACAGATCCAGCCAGGTGCTGAAGTGCTTGAGATAAAGAGGTCATAGGAGAGCTTGAGCTCGGAATCCTCCACACTGGCGGCATAGGGTGCATTCACCTGGGCCCAGCCGCTTAGCCCCGGACGCATCCAGTGGCGCTTGCGATAGTGGGGGATGAGGGTCTCCAGGTCATGTTCTAGTTCCGGACGCTCCGGCCGCGGGCCGATCAGGCTCATGTCGCCGCGCAGCACGTTGATCAGCTGGGGCAGTTCATCAAGACGTGAGCGCCGCAGCCAGAGCCCCACCCGAGTGATGCGTCGGTCACCCGGAACCGTCCAGATGGCGGGAGCCTGGCACGGCGCCACAGCCATGGTGCGCAGCTTGAGCATGTTGAACGGCTTGCCCAGCCAGCCGCTGCGTTTCTGCACATAGAACACCGTTCCCAGATCCTCCAGCCAGATCAGCAGTGCCGCCAGCAGCAGCAGCGGCGACGTGAACAGCAGCAGCAGCAGCGACACAGCCACATCGGCCACCCGCTTGAGCTGGCGCTGGAAGCCGAAAACCGAGTTGAAGGGGATCTCAGAGAAACTGAGCCAGGGTTCCGGCACGAGAGCCGGAGGCAGCCGCTTGAGGTGGCCCTCCGCCAGGGCCTCGGGCGTTGTGAGGCTGCAGAGACGCGGATCGCGCCCCTCCAACTCCTCCAGCCACGGAGGATGCGCGGGCTGCTGCTGGTAGGAGGTGGATACCGCCAGCACCACCATCCCGTCGTGTCGCACCGCCTCCTCGGGCGTCACGCGGCGCGGCATCAGTCGGGTTGGGGTGGATTGCCAGGCCCGCAGGGCCTGCTGAGCCTCGCGCTCAGGCGCTACCAGCAGTAGCTGCGGCTCCTCAGGCGCAGAGCCCCGCGGTGCAGCGCCACCCGCACCAGCCCTGACCACACCACCACGGGAAGCATCAGGCTGAGTTGGTTGCTGCGGTAAACCACCCAGACAGCCAGGGGAGGGTTCAGGAGCCAGGTGAGCACGGCCATCACCAGGAGACTGGCTAGCAGCGTCAATCCAAGCCGCTGAAGCAGCGTCCAGCGGGGCAGACGACGCCACCCAAGCAGCGTGTAGGTGCCAAGTAGCCACCCCATCACCAGATAGGTGGCTAGTGTGGTGACGATCCAGCCCCCCTGGCCCTGGAACGACAGCCCGCGCAGGTTGATCAGTGCCAGCAGTGCCACCACCAGCCCAAGCAGATCAAGGCAGGCACAGAGCAACAGATCACGGCGCGGATCCCGCCAGGACATGGGCCTCAACCGGCGATCAGTGGCATTCAGCCGCAGCATCAGAGGATCACCGGCCGCTGGCCGATGCGCTCGCCGCCATAACCGGCACGTGCGCGCACCGCCGCACACCAGTCGAGGTTGTCGAGAGCCCAGCGCACCGTGGATTCGAGGCCCTGCTCAAAGTTGTGGCGGGGCCGCCAGCCCAGCTCGGTGATGATCTTCGCCGCATCGATGGCGTAGCGCCGATCGTGGCCGGGGCGGTCGCTCACCCGGGTTATCAGGCGAGCATGGGGAGCTCCCTGCGGCCTCAGCCGATCCATCAGGGCGCAGATCGCCTCCACCACCTGCCGGTTGGTGCGCTCGCTGGGACGGCCATGGTCACCGGCCCCACCCACGCAGTAGCTCTCGCCCACACGGCCGCGGGTAGCAGCCAGCAACAGGGCATCCACGTGGTCTTCCACGTACAGCCAGTCGCGGACGTGTTACCGTCTCCATAGAGGGGAATCGGCTCGCCGGCAGCCGCCTTGAGGATCACCACCGGGATCAGCTTCTCGGGGAATTGCCAGGGCCCGTAGTTGTTGCTGCAGTTGGTGAGCACCACTGGCAGGCCGTAGGTGTGGTGCCAGGCGTGCACCAAGTGATCGCTAGCCGCCTTGCTGGCCGAGTAGGGGCTGCGCGGGTCATAGGGAGTGGTTTCCGAGAATCGTCCCGTGAGCCCCAGCGAGCCGAACACCTCGTCGGTGCTGATGTGGTGGAAGCGGAAACGCTGCCTGCGCTCATCGGAAAGCGCTGCCCAGTGCTCCAGCACTGCCTGCAGCAGCTGGAAGGTGCCGGTCACGTTGCTCTCGATGAACACTCCCGGCCCCTCGATCGAGCGGTCGACGTGGCTCTCGGCCGCAAGGTGCAGCACCAGATCCGGATCGGCCCGTCGCACCGCTGCCGCCGTGGCGTCGCCGTCGGCCAGATTCACCCGCAGCAGCTCGTGGCGCAGCTCCCCTCTGGAGGTGCGGGCGGCGGGCCCCAGCTCCGCCAGTGCCGCCTCGATGCTGGTCAGATCGCTGGCGTAGCCGAGCTTGTCGAGATTGAAACCCGTGCGCCGCTGCATGTGAGCAATCTCCGCACCACCGCTCCGCCGATGAAACCGGCTCCGCCGGTCACCAGCACGCGGCGGCGCTCACCAAGCAGCTCGCCCACCGCAGGCAGGGGAGGGGCCTTCGGCAGCGGAGCGCCGGCAGCGGATCTGGCGGGATCAAGCATGGGCGGGATGGTCAGGGACCGACAGAGGGCGCAGTCTCGAGCATCTGCCGCAAGGCCACGCGCCAGTGCTTGGGCTGAAGGTCGAGGAGCTGACGAGTACCGCTGCACTCCAGCAGCGAATAGCTTGGTCGGGGCGCCGGCAGCGGATAGTCCGCAGTGAGGATCGGATTCACGGACGCTGCCTGCTCCAACAATCCGAGCTCCACCCCCAACTCGCCCACCGCAACGGCTACGTCATACCAGCTGGCGGCACCTGCATCGCTCCAGTGCAGCACCATCGGCAGGGGGCCGGCTCCCGCAGCGCTGATCATGGCATCCCAGCGCCCGATCAGCCGCCAGCAGGTAGTCGCCAGGGTGAGGGTGCTGGTGGGGCAGCCCACCTGGTCGGCCACTACACCGATCGCAGGACCACCGGCGCCCCGCTCCCGGTGCAGCCGCAGCATCGTGCGCGCGAAGTTGCGGCCCACGGGCCCCATCACCCAGCTGGTTCGCAGGATCACCCCCTGGCCGACCGCTCCCAGCACCTGCTCCACCGCTTCTTCTCCCGCCGCCTTGCTGGCGCCGTAAACACCCAGCGGCCGGCGCTTCTGCTTCGGGAGGTAGGGGCTGCCCTGCCGGCCGTCGAACACGAAGTCGGTGCTGACCTGAAGCAAGCTGCCACCCGTCTCGCGCAAGGCCTCCGCCAGCGCCCGCGGCGCACCGCCGTTCACCGCCTTGGCCAGCTCCGGCTCGCTCTCGGCCCGATCCACCGCCGTATAGGCGCCGGCATTCAGCACCCAGTCGGGGCGGTGCTCCAACACCACCCGGCGGCAAGCCTGCGCATCGGCCAGATCCAGCGGCAGCAGCCCCTCGCCACCAGCCCGGCTGGTGGCGATCAGCTCCACCCCCTGCGGACAGGACGCCAGGAGGGCCCGGCCCAGCTGGCCGGCGGCGCCGGTGAGCAGCACCGTGACGGGCACCGCCGTCACCCGTACACCTCACCGGCCGCCACAGCCTGGGCGAAGGTGGGCGCCTCGGCGTCCTTGGCGCTGAGCTGAGGAAGGGCAGCACCGAGCGCATCCANGGGCCAGGCGATCGCCAGCTGCGGGTCGTCCCAGCGCAGGGAACGCTCGCAGTCGCGGCTCCAGAAGGCGGTGGTCTTGTAGAGCACCTCCGCGGCCTCACTGAGGGCGAGGAAGCCGTGGGCGAAACCCTCCGGCACCCACACCTGACGTTTGTCCTCAGCGCTCAGGTGGGCAGCCGCCCACTGTCCAAAGCTGGGCGAGCCGCGGCGGATGTCCACTACAACATCGAAGATGGCGCCGGCCACGCAGCGCACCAGCTTGNCCTNGGGATNGGGTGGCAGCTGGTAGTGCAAGCCTCGCAGAACGCCGGCCGCCGAGCGCGAGTGGTTGTCCTGCACGAAGCCGATGGGGCCTGCGGCGGCGTCGAACACCCGCTGGTTCCAGCTCTCGAAGAAGAAGCCCCGCGCATCGCCGAACACCCGCGGTGTCAGCAGCAGCGGGCCCTCCAGCTCCATGCCCGCCGCCGTGATCAGCCGCTCAGCCCGCATGGCTCACCTCCAGGCTCGACTGCAGCGCCCGGTGGTCGCTGCAGGGCTCGTTCAGACAGCGCAGCAGGTACTCGCCGTAGCCGCTCTTACGCAGCGGCTGGGCCAGCCGCTCCAGCTGGCCACCGTCGATCCAGCCCATCCGCCAGGCCACTTCCTCCGGACAGCCCACCTTCAGCCCCTGGCGGTGCTCCAGGGTGCGGATGTAGCTGGCCGCCTCGTGCAGGGAGTCGCAGGTGCCGGTGTCCAACCAGGCCATGCCCCTGCCCATGAGCTCCACCCGCAGCAGTCCCTCGTCGAGGTACTGACGGTTGAGATCGGTGATCTCCAGCTCCCCCGGGGGGACGGCCGCACCCGCCTTGCCCGCTCCACCACCGAGGGGTCATAGAAATAAAGACCCGTCACCGCATAGCGCGACCTGGGCCGCGCCGGTTTCTCCTCAATGCTCAGCACCCGGCCGTCAGGCGCGAACTCCACCACCCCATAGCGCTCTGGATCGCGCACCGGATAGGCGAACACCGTGGCGGCGTCACCGCCGCCGTTGCTCCCCTGCAGCTGGGGCACCAAGTCATGGCCGTGGAAGAGATTGTCACCCAGCACCAGCGCCGCCGGTGCGCCGGCGAGGAACTCCGCGCCGATCAGGAATGCCTGGGCCAGGCCATCGGGGCTGGGCTGCACGGCATAGCGGATCTCCATGCCCCANGCGTTGCCGTCGCCCAGCAGGCGCTGAAAAGCCGGCTGGTCGAGGGGGGTGGTGATGATCAGCACCTGCCGGATCCCCGCCAGCATCAGCGTGGTGAGCGGGTAGTAGATCATCGGCTTGTCATAGACGGGCAGCAGCTGCTTGCTCACGCCCGTGGTGATCGGATGCAGACGCGTGCCGGTACCGCCCGCCAGGATGATTCCCTTGCGGGGCTGAGCCNGGGGGGAGTGGGGAACCAAGAGGCCGGCGTGGCTGGGAGGATGCTGCCATGTGCCACGCCGGATGACCGCGATCCGCCTGCTGCGACATGCCCCCGGCGCCCCCGGGCTGCGCTGGTTCGGGCTCGGGCCGGGCCTGCGCCCCAGCCGCGGTCTGCTGAAGCTGCAGCGACTGCTCGACAAGCATGCCTTCTGGGCCTGCGGCCGCAGCCGCACCGATCTGCGGCGTCTGCTGGCCGGCAGCGAGGCGGTCGTGAGCCTCTGGCGTGGCAAGCGCCTGGTGGGCTTCGGGCGGGCCACCAGCGACGGACTCTGCCGGGCCGTGCTCTGGGATGTGGTGGTGGCCGGCGACCTCCAGGGCCGCGGCCTGGGCCGGCAAGTGGTGGAGGCCCTGCTGGCCGCGCCGATGGTGCGGGGTGTGGAACGGGTGTACCTGATGACGACCAACAGTGCCGGCTTCTACCGGCAGCTCGGCTTCAACGACGCCACTCCCCAGGTCCTGCTGGTCAGGCAGGCAGAGCGGCCATCAGCGAGCCCATCTCCAGGGCCTGAAGGGCGTAGCTCCAGCCCAGGTTGCTCTTGATGCCGGCACGCTCCAGGGCCTGCTGGAGGGTGTCGGTGGTCAGCACACCGAAGATCACCGGCACCCCGGTGGCGCGGCTCACCGCCGCCACCCCCTTGCTCACCTCGGCCACCACCACATCGAAGTGGGGGGTGTCGCCGCGAATCACGGCCCCCAGGGTGATCACCACCTGGTAGCGACCGGTGGCCGCGAGCCGCTGGGCCACCAGGGGGATCTCGAAGCTTCCGGGCACCCAGGCGATGTCGAGCTGGGAGCTGCTGGAACCGGTATCAATGCCGTGGCGAGCCAGACAGTCGAGGCAGCCGCTCAGCAGCCTGCCTGTCACCAGGTCGTTGAAGCGGGCCACCACGATGGCGATCCGCAGCCCGGCAGCCGATGTGAAGGTTCCCTCGAAGCTGGCCACAGGCTGACCGCGAATGCGCTCAGGCTACGCAGCGACTACACCACGAAGAAACTCATGCCCCAGTTGAGCAGCACCAGGCCCACCCAGGCCAGGCCACCCAGCAGGATCAGGCGGTTGGAGCGGCCGCTGTCCTCACTGCTGGCGTAGAGGACCGGCACGGCCACAATCAGCGCGAACGACAGCACCACCAAGGCCAGAACGGTGAGGGTGTTGAGGATCTGCATGGATCAGCGGCGGCACCGGACCTGTCAGTTGCGGGATTCTCACACGCAGCCCTGGCCCAGCCGGGGGCCAGAACCGCTTGCTTCACATCTCGATGCCGGGGCCTCATCCTGTTCGGCAGGGCCAGGACATCCCTCCCCAAGCCGCGCTGCTCGCGTAGCACGCCGACGTCGAGCGCATTCCCAGGGTGCAGGTCTTCCGCAGGCGCGTCTGNCCCTATTCACCCGGCGACCCGCCCTACGATCCCTGCCAGCGCCTGAGGGGACCGTGGCCGCGGAAGCCGAGCACCAGCTTTCGCTGATCACTGGTCTGGGGATCCAGGGAGATCTGTTCGGCGGGGTGGGCACCGGACCTGCGAGCAACGGGACGCTCATGGAGGCGGCCTTGGCTGAGCCGGCCACGGGGGAAGCCCCACCCAGGCCGCGACAACGCCAGAGGAGCAGACAGCGCCAGGCGCCCGAAGCACCCGCGGCTGACGCCGACGAGAGCGGGATCGACACCCAGTCGGACACCCACGCCGAAGCCGACACCGACCTGCCCGCCTGGCACCACCACGGCCTGGTGGATCCGCAGCAGCTCACGCCGATGCTGCGCCACTACGTGGAGCTCAAGGCGGCCCACCCGGAGCGGCTGCTGCTCTACCGCCTGGGCGACTTCTTCGAGTGCTTCTTCGAAGACGCCATCACCGCCTCGCGCCTGCTGGAGCTCACCCTTACCGGCAAGGAGGGCGGCAAGGCGATCGGTCGGGTGCCGATGGCGGGCATCCCCCACCATGCCGCCGAGCGCTACTGCGGCGAGCTGGTGCGCCGCGGCCACAGCGTCGCCCTCTGCGACCAGGTGGAAACCACCCCGGCCAAGGGCGAGCTGCTCCGGCGCGAGATCACTCGCGTGCTCACCCCCGGCACGGTGCTGGAGGAGGGCATGCTGGCGGCCCGCCGCAACAACTGGCTCTGCGCCGTGGTGCTGGAGGGTTCCGGCGACTCGGCGGCCCGCTGGGGTCTGGCCGTGGCCGATGTCAGCACCGGTGAATTCCGGGTCACCGAAAGAGCGGGCAGCGACACCCTGCACCAGGAGCTGCTGCAGGTGGAAGCCGCCGAGGTTCTCTGGGCCGGTGGACTGGCCGAGCAGCGCGGCGGCATCTCCCCGGCCCCCGCCTGGTGCCCCGACGCCCTGCGGCTCACACCCCTGCCGCGCACCCCCTTCGAGGCGCCCGAGGCGGCCGCCACCCTCCGGGAGCGTTTCAGCCTGGCCAGCCTGGACGGTCTGGGGCTGGGAGAGCTGCCGCTGGCCCTGCGTGCCGCCGGCGGCCTGGTGCACTACTTGGATGGCACCAGCCCGGCGCTGGTACCGCTCGATCCGCCCACCTGCTGGCACGCCGGTGATGCCCTGGTGATCGATGCGGCCACCCGCCGCAACCTCGAGCTCACCCGCACCCAGCTGGGCGGCAGTCTGCACGGCTCGCTGCTCTGGGCCCTCGATCGCACCCACACCGCAATGGGCGGCCGCTGCCTGCGCCGCTGGATCGAGGCGCCGCTGGTGGATCGCGCCCGGATCCTGGAGCGCCAGGGGGGGTGAGTGAGCTGGTGGGCCAGCGGTCCCTGCGCCTGGCAATCCGGCGGCTGCTGCGGCCGATGGGCGATCTGGAGCNGATCGAACTTCTCCGCGGCACGGATCAGGCCGAGGCTGCCCTCCTGAATCAGGTCCTGGAAGCTCAGGCCCCGGTTCATGTACTTCTTGGCGATCGACACCACCAGGCGCAGGTTGGACTGCACCATCTTTTCCTTGGCCCGACGGCCCAGCATCAGCCGACGCCGGAACTTGACCAGCGGCATGTCGACCAGGGCGGCCCACTCCTTGGTGTCGGGCTGGCGGCCATGATCCGCCTCGAACTGGGCGGCGAGTTCCTCGAGTTGCAGCAGGTCGGCGATCTTGCGGGCCAGCTCGATCTCCTCGTCCGGCCGCAGCAGACGGATGCGCCCGATCTCCTGGAGATAGACCCGGATCGAGTCTTCGGTGTAGACGCCCTTGGGGCCCACCTTGATGCTGGCCAGGGCCTTGGCGGCCTTGTCGTCGTCCTTGTCCTTGGCGGCGTCGGGAAGGGCCGGCGCGGTCGCGGCGTCAGGGCTGGATTCGGCCGCGGCCAGGAGCGCATCGGCCGCCGACTCCAGATCGGTCGAGCCCTTGGTGCTGGCCGCCTTGCCGGCACGAGTGGCTGGCGCGGCCTTGACGGCGTCCGTCTTGGCGGCGCTCTTGGCTGCTGCCTTGGCCTTGATGGCCTTGGGCTTGAGCGGAGCATCCCCTCCGTCCGCCGTGGTCACCATCAGGATCTCCGGCGAGGTCTTGGCTTGGACGGCAGCAGGGCTCATGGAAGACGGTAAGAGAGGTGACTGGGCCGGAGCGGAGGTGCAGGCACGACCCGGTGCCACGTCGCGACGTGGCACCGGGGGAAGCTGGCGACCGGAGCCTGAATCAGGACAAGCCTCGGCAGCGGTCGGAAGGGAATCCCGGCGCGGGGGAAAAAGCTGGACGGGCTGGGCGGTGTGGGAGCAGGCTGTCAGGGGTGTTCGCAGACCGGGAGGCCGATGGGAGGAGTCTCCCGGCACTCGCTTCAGGTCTTCCCTCTGGACGGAACTCTGCCGGGTTCCGCCGGCAGCCATGGGACTGCCAACCTTCACATCCTATGAATGCCGGCAGACGAATGCAAGGCGGGTGAGCCCCTGGCTGCAAATCTGGCTGGAGGCCGGACGCGAAGGCCAGGTGTTCACCTACGCCAACCCCCTGGGGCTGGCCGTGGGCGTGGGCGATCTGGTGCGCGTGCGCCTGCAGGGCCGGCCCCATCGCGGGCTGGTGGTGGAGCTGCTGCCGCAGCCCCCCTCCGGGCTGGAGCCCTCAGGCCTGCGGCCCCTCGAGGCCGTGCTGCAGAGCGCCGCGGTGGAGCCGGGCTGGCAGCAGCTGATCGAGGCGGTGGCGCACCACTGCCACACCAGTGTGTTCCGCACGCTCAAGAGCGCCCTGCCGCCGGGCTGGCTGGGCAGCGGACGCCAGGCCGGCGGCGGACGACAGCGACCCGACTGGCTGATCGGCCTGGGCCGCGCCGCGGACCACCATGAGCGGCTCACGGAGCAGCAGCGCCGGGTGCTGGCCCACCTGGCCGCGCAACCGGGACCCCAGCCCCTGCGCCAGCTCTGCCGGCCCGGGGGCTTCAGCCGCTCGGTGGTGCAGGGGCTCGAGCGGCGAGGACTGCTGCAACGCCTCAACGCCGCGATCGAAACCTCCTCCTTGCCCCCACCAGGCGGGGCGGGCGAGCCGCGCCCCCTCACGGCGGACCAGGCGGCTGCCGTGGCGGCGGTGTCAGCCTCGCCCTGCGGCCAGGCCTTCCTTCTCTGGGGTGTGACCGGCGCCGGCAAGACCGAGGTCTATCTGCAGCTGGCGCAGCAGGCGCTGGCGGAGGGGCGCAGCAGCCTGCTGCTCACCCCGGAGATCGGGCTGATCCCTCAGCTGCTCGATCGCTGCCGCAGCCGTTTCGGCAACCGCATCGTGGAGTACCACAGCGGCATGGGTGACGCGGAGCGGGTGGCCGGCTGGCGTCGCTGCCTCGAGGCCGACGACGAACCCCTGATCGGCGTGGGAACCCGCTCGGCGGTGTTCCTGCCGCTGCCCCGCCTCGGCCTGCTGGTACTCGACGAGGAGCACGACAGCTCCTACAAGCAGGACAGCCCGATGCCCTGCTACCACGCCCGCGATGTGGCCCGGCTGCGGGTCCGGCGATGCGGCGCCAGGCTGGTGCTGGGCAGTGCCACACCCTCGCTGGAAAGCTGGATGGCCTGCCAGGGGCAGGAGCCCGACACCCGGCTGCTGCGCCTGCCGGAGCGGATCGGCCAGCGGCCCCTGCCTGACGTGCGGGTCATCGACATGCGCCACGAACTGGCGGAAGGGCACCGCCGGGTGGTCAGCCGCGCCTGATGAGCCGCTTGGAGCAGCTCCAGCAACGGGGCGAGCAGGCCGTGGTGCTGGTGCCGCGGCGGGGCTATCGCTCTTTCCTGAGCTGCCGCAGCTGCGGCGAGGCAGTGCTCTGTCCCCACTGCGACGTGGCCCTCACCGTGCACCGCACGGCGGGAGGGCGGGAATGGCTGCGATGCCACTGGTGCGATCACAGGGAGGAACTCGCCGACCGCTGCAGCCATTGCGGATCGCGGGCCTTCAAGCCCTTCGGCGCCGGCACCCAGCGGGTGATGGAGCTGCTCAGCGAGGAGCTCGAGGGGCTGCGCCTGCTGCGCTTCGACCGCGACAGCACGCGCGGTCGCGACGGTCACCGCCACCTGCTGGAGCGGTTCGCCGCCGGTGAGGCCGACGTGCTGGTGGGCACCCAGATGCTGGCCAAGGGGATGGACCTGCCCCGCGTCACCCTGGCGGCGGTGCTGGCGGCCGATGGCCTGCTGCACCGCCCCGACCTGCGCGCCTCGGAGCAGTGCCTGCAGCTGCTGCTGCAGCTGGCCGGCCGGGCCGGGCGCGGCGAACGGCCCGGCGAGGTTCTGGTGCAGACCTACTGCCCCGACCACCCGGTGATCCGCCACCTGGTGGATGGCCGCTACGAGCTGTTTCTGGAGGAGGAGCTGGCCCTTCGCCGCAGCGGCGGCCTGGTGCCGTTCAGCCGGGCCTGCCTGCTGCGGCTCAGCGGCCCCTCCGCCAGCGTCACCGCCACCGCCGCCACCTCCCTGGCCGAGCGGATCCGCACCCGTCTGGAGACGGCCGGCTGGCTGCTGATCGGCCCCGCACCGGCTCCGGTGGCGCGGGTGGCCGGCAGAAGCCGCTGGCAGCTGCTGCTGCACGGTCCGGGCGGCAGTGCCCTGCCCCTGCCACCCGAACGTGAGCTGCGCCAGGGGTTACCGCGGGAGGTGGGGCTGGCGATCGATCCCGACCCGCTCACCCTCTAGGCCGGAGCTCAGGCGGGCAGCTCCGGCAGCCCGAAGCCCAGGGCGAGGCGCAGGCGGGCCAGCAGCGAGACGAGAAGCAGGGCCAGCCCGATCAGCAGGCTCCCCAGGCCCAGCGGGCTCCAGCGCCAGCTGGCCACCTTGAGCCGGTTGAGCGCTCCCGCCCGCAGCGGCCAGAGCACACGGCCGGGCTGATCATCGGCAAGCGCGGCCGCTTCCGGTTCCGCCAGGCGCACGGCCCACAGATGAAGGGGCTCCAGGTCCAGCCTCACCTCCAGGCCGGGGAGGGGCTCGATGCCCTGCAGATCGAGCTCCACGCTGAGCTGCTGGCGCACGCCCACCAGCCAGTTGCGTTCGCGCAGCTCGAGCACGGGTGGCGGGAGGCTCACCCCGGCCAGGCGGGCGGCCTGCTCGAGATTGCGTGCCAGCAGATCGAGGGCGTCCCTGGCCGGCAGCACCTCGCTCTGCCAGCGGGGCTCCGCCGCGTTGCCCACCGGGGTAAGACCCTGGCGCTTCAGGCCGGCGCTGAACTGGCGCTGCCAGGGGGTGGGGCGACCGCCGGGGGCGTGCTGCTCAAACGCCACCTGGAGGCGCCCGGGCCCATGGAACTGCAGCTCGGCGCGCACCTGCATGCAGCCGCCCAGCAGAAACGCCAGGGCCGCCAGCACCACCAGCACCACCAGAGCGAAACCGATCGGCAGGCGGGTGGGCCCCACCGGCGGGGGCGGCGGCAACTCGGGCTCGGCCGTGCGGCGGCGGCGCAAGGATCCCGACTGCATGCGGCCCTCCAAGGGCGTGGCCTCAGCCAGGGCCGGCAGGGTCAGCGACCATTCCCTCGGACGCCGCAGCACGGGCGCCTCCAGGACAGTCTCCAGCTCCCTGGCCTGGGCCCGCAGCGCCGCATCCCCGCAGCCTCGCAGGCGCCGGCAGCAGGCGATGGCGCGTTCGCTCCAGCCCAGGCCCATCCAGGCGGTGGCCATCATCAGCTGCAGCTGCGCTCCCAGCGGGGTGGAGGGAGGATGCTGCTCCACCAGCGGCTCGAGCTGCCGCAGCACCAGGCCGTAATCGCCGTGATCGAGGGCGCGGCGGGCAGGGGCCAGCGGGTCGCCGGCCGAGGGGTGGCTGGCCGTGGAGTCAGGGGCCATGCGGCGCGGCGTTCGGCTCAATCCTCCAGCAGGCGGGGACTGCCCACCACCATCGTGCCGATGCCCGCATCGGAGAACACCTCCAGCAGCAGGGCATGGGGCACCCGGCCATCGATGATGTGAGCAGCAGCCACCCCCTGGGCCAGGGCGCGGATGCAGCACTCCGTCTTGGGGGTCATGCCGCCCTCCACCACGCCCCTGGCGATCAGGTCGCGGGCGCCGGCCAGGGTGAGCTGGCGCACCAGGCTGGTGGGGTCGTGGCGGTCACGCAGGATCCCGGCGGTGTCGGTGAGCAGGATCAGCTTCTCGGCCTGCAGGGCCGCGGCCAGCTCACCGGCCACGGTGTCGGCGTTGATGTTGTGGGCCTGGCCGTCCACATCGGCCGCCACGCTGGAGATCACCGGGATGTAGCCGGCATCGAGCAGGGGCGACAGCACCGCCGGGTCGACGGCTGCCACCTCACCCACCAGACCGTTGCAGCCCTCGCCGTAGGTGCGGGCCGTCACCAGAGCGCCATCGCTGCCGCAGAGGCCCACGGCGCGGCCGCCCACCTTCTGCAGGCCGTTGACGATGTGCTTGTTGACGCGGCCCACGAGCACCATCTCCACCACGTCCATCGTTTCCGGGGTGGTGACCCGCAGCCCCCCCCGGAACTCCGGCTCGATCTGCAGACGCCCCAGCCACTGGTTGATCTCAGGGCCGCCTCCATGCACGACCACCGGCTGCACC
>NZ_LFEK01000020.1 GCF_001039265.1 Synechococcus sp. GFB01
GGAGCCGCCGATGGCCACGTGCTGATCGTGGGGCGCAGCTGCCCCTGGGCGCACCGGGCCTGGCTGGTGTGGGCCCTGCGACAGCTGGCGGGCAGCATCACCCTGCTGGTGGTGGACCCCGATCCGGCGGCGGGCCGATGGTGCTTCGCCGAACCCTTCGAGAAGTGCACCACCCTGCAGCAGCTCTACCGCCGCAGCGGCGCCCCGGCCTCGGCGCGGGCCACGGTGCCGGCCCTCTACTCCCGCAGCCAGCGGCGCCTGCTGGTGAACGAGAGCGCCCGGCTGATCGAACTGCTCAACGACTGGCCCGCCGGCAGCGGCCCCGACCTCGACCCCGCCGACCAGCGGGCCGCCACCGGGACCTGGCGGGAGCGGCTGCAGCACAGTGTCAACGATGGCGTCTACCGCTGCGGCTTCGCCCGCTGCCAGGCCGCCTACGACCGGGCCGAGGCCGACCTGTTCGCCAGCCTCGACGCGGCCGAGGCGGCGCTTGCCTCGAACGCCTGGCTGAGCGGCCCGGCGCTGAGCCTGGCCGATGTGCAGCTCTTCCCCACCCTGATCCGCCTCGAGCTGGTCTACGCCCCCCTGTTCGGCGTCAGCCGCAGGCCCCTGTGGCAGCTGCCGGCGCTGTGGCGCTGGCGACAGCGGTTCCATGCCCTGCCGGGCGTGGCCGCCACCTGCCATCCGGACGCCTGGCGGAGCGACTACTTCGGGGCCCTGTTCCCGCTGCACCCCTCCGGGATCATCCCGGCCGCCCCGGAGCTGGCCACACTGGTGGGTGAACTGCCGGCCCTGCCATGACCGCCCCGCGGAGCGACGCGCCCGCCACCGATCCGGTGTTCGAGGGGGTCTACGGACCCTTCACGATCACCGAGCTCGACCGGCGCGAGGTGCTGGGCTACCGCCTCGCCCTGCTCACCACCGCCATCGCCCAGGCGGCGCTTCTGGCCCAGTGGCGCTGGCTGGGTGACGGCTGGCTCTGGATCTGGACGCTGCCGCTCACGGCAGGCCTCGGACTCGCCCTGCGCTGGATCCACATCTATCTGCGGCCCCTGCACCGGGCCCTGCAGCTGTTCTGGCTGATCGGCTGCCTGGGCCTGCTGATGCTGGCAGTGCGGTCCGGCCTCAGCGGCATGGCGGCGGCCGTGGCGAGCGAGCCGCGCTGGATCTGGGCCATCGGGCCCCTGTTCGCTGCCCTGGCCGGCATCGGCTTCAAGGAGTTCTTCTGCTTCCGCCGGCCGGAGGCGATCGGCGTGACCCTGCTGCTGCCGCTGGCACTGCTGGGCCGGCTCACCGGGCTGCTGAGCGGTGCGGCCGCCGGCAGCCTGCTGGGCGTGGAGGCGGCCCTGCTGCTGGTGCTCTGCCTGCGCAAGTTCCCGATGCCGGCCGCGGCCGACGTGGGCGACAAGAGCGTGTTTGCTTATCTGGAGGATCAGCGCCGAGCCGCCAACGCGTGAGCCTGATCAGCCTGGTGGATGTGCGCAAGGACTTCGGCGTGCGCACCCTGTTCGACAAGCTCAGCCTGCACGTGGAGGAGCGCGACCGCTTGGGGCTGATCGGCCCCAACGGCGCCGGCAAGAGCACCCTGCTGCGCATCCTGGCCGGCCAGGAGCCGCCGGGAGCGGGGCAGCGCCGCACGGCCCCCCAGGCACGGATCGTGCTGGTGAGCCAGGAACCGGAGATCGACCCGGAGCGCACCGTGCTGGAGCAGGTGTTCGAAGGCAGCGGCGAGAAGATGGAGTTGCTGCGCCGTTACACCGAGGTGAGCCAGGCCCTGGCCCTGGCCCACGCCCAGGGGGCCGACGACGCTGCCGATGACGCGGCTCTGCTGGCGGAGCTGGGCAGCCTCAACGCCCGCATGGACCAGAGCCAGGCCTGGGGCCTGGAGCAGCAGATCCGCGAGGTGCTCGATCGGCTCGGCATCCGCGACGTGGGCCGGCGGGTGGGGGATCTCTCCGGTGGCTACCGCAAGCGCCTGGCCCTGGCCGCGGCCCTGGTGGCCGAGCCCGACGTGCTGCTGCTCGATGAGCCCACCAACCACCTCGATGCCGACTGCATCCAGTGGCTGCAGGGCTACCTGCAGCGCTTCGCCGGCGCCTGGTGCTGATCACCCACGACCGTTACGTGCTCGATCAGGTGACCCGCCGGATCGTGGAGGTGGACCGGGGCGAGGCGCGCAGCTACGGCGGCAACTACGCCACCTACCTGGAGCGCAAGGCGGAGGAGGAGGCTTCGGCCGCCGCCAGCGAGGCGAAGGCCCGCGGCGTGCTGCGGCGCGAGCTCGAGTGGCTCAGGCGCGGCCCCAAGGCCCGCAGCACCAAGCAGAAGGCCCGCATCCAGCGGATCGAGGCGATGCAGGAGGCGCCGAAGCGGCAGCAGAAGGGCCAGCTCAGCCTCAGCAGCAACCCCCGCCGCCTCGGCAGGCGGGCGATCGAAGCGGAGTCGCTGTGCATATGGGCCTGCGACGAGGCGCGCCAGGCCGGCGCGGCGCCGCTGCTGCACAACTTCAGCTACGACTTCAGTCCCGAGGACCGGGTGGGGATCATCGGCCCCAACGGCTCCGGCAAATCCACCCTGCTGGATCTGATCGCCGGGCGCCGCCGGGCCGATGGCGGCCGGCTGGAGCTGGGCAGCACCGTGAAGCTGGCCTACTTCGATCAGCACAGCCACCGGGTGCTCGAGGCCACCGACGCCGCCGGCCGCGAGCGCAAGCTGATCGATGTGGTGAAGGAGGCTGCCAGCAGCATCGAGCTCGACGGCAGCACCCTCTCGGCCTCGCAGCTGCTGGAGCGCTTCCTGTTCCCGCCGGCCCAGCAGCACCAGCCGGTGCGCAAGCTCTCCGGCGGCGAGCGCCGCCGGCTGCACCTCTGCCGGCTGCTGATCGAGGCGCCCAACGTGCTGCTGCTCGATGAGCCCACCAACGACCTCGATGTGCAGACCCTCACGGTGCTCGAAGACTTCCTCGAGGACTTCCGCGGCTGCGTGGTGGTGGTGTCGCACGACCGCTACTTCCTCGATCGCACCGTGGACCGGCTGTTCTGCTTCGAGAACGGCACGCTCCAGCGCTTCGAGGGCAACTACAGCAGTTATCTGGAGCGGTGCCAGCAGCGCACGGCCGCGGCAGCGGGCAGCCCGCCGCCGCCGCGCCACGACCCCGATCCCAGCGTCGCGGCCCCGGCCCGCCCAGCCGCGGCAGAGGSCGCCGCTCCCCGGCGTCGCCGCAGCTACAAGGAGAACCGGGAACTGGCCCAGCTGGAGCTGAACCTGCCCCGCTGGGAGGAGCAGCGCCGCGAGCTGGAACAGCGGGTGGCCCTGGCCTCGCGGGAGCGGACCCGGCTGGAGCAGCTCACCGCCGAGCTGGCTGGCCTCAGCGAGCGGATCGACGCGGCCGAGGAGCGCTGGCTAGCGCTGAGCGAGCTGGAGGCCTGAACGGCGCCGCCGGCGCGGATGGGGCATCTCCAGGCCGGGGCTGCGCTGCGGCGGCAGGCCGCAGACGGGACCGGCCGGCTCGGGCAGCAGCCAGGGCTGGCGGCGCACCCGGGCCCCGGCCGCCTCGGCCAGCTTCATGGCCGTGGGTTTGTAGTCGTCCAGGCTGCGCTGGGCAGCCATCTGATCCCCCATGCGGCGCAGATAGACGTCCTGGAACCACCGCACCTGGGCATGGTCGAAGGCCTCACANGCCGCCTGGATCGAGGCGAAGCGCTGCGACACCAGTCCACTGGGGGCGCATTGTTTCCAATCCAACACATCGTCGAAGCTGAGCCCGCGGCGCCAGAGCCTCTGCTCGGAGAGATAGCAGTTGTGCTCGGGGCCGTTGATCCAGTACAGACGCCCCTGCTGATCCATGAAGTGTCGATCCCGACGCTGCACGATGCGTGTCATCGGCTCAACTCCGCTGCGGCCTCCCCTGCTGTTAGCCACGCGGGAGCCGATCAGCAGCCCATCACAGACCTCTGCGCAACAACCCGCAGCACCCGTATGGTGGGCCCGATGAGCTCCGGTTCCTCCAAGCCGGCACCTGCATGAACACCATCGACGAGCACATCCAGAAGGACAAGGCCGAGATCGAGGCTGCCCGCGCCGCCGGCGACATGGGCAAGGTGCGCCATCTCGAGGAGGAGCTGGCCGGTCTGGAGGCCTACAAGGCTCAGCACCCCGAAGACAGCCACGACCCCACGCCCCTGGAGGTCTACTGCGACATGAACCCCGACGCCGAGGAGTGCCGCGTCTACGACGACTGAATCCCCGCTCTACGCCTGGATGCCCAGCTGCTGCCACACCGCGGCCAGCAGGGCCTCCAGCCCCCGGTTGCTGGCAGCGGAGATNCCCCAGCACCGCCGGACGCACGGCAACCGCACCCTGATCGCCGATCTCCTGCTCCAGTCGAATCCTGCAGGCATCGAGGTCGGCCGGCTCGAGTAGCTCGATCTTGTTGAGCACCACCAGACGCGGCCGTGCCGTCAGGCCATGGCCGTAGGTCTCCAGTTCCCGCGTCACCACCTGCAGGTCGCCCACCACGTCGTCGGCGCTGGCGTCGATCAGGTGAATCAGGAGCCGGGTGCGTTCGATGTGGCGCAGGAAGTCATGTCCCAGGCCTGCCCCATGGGCAGCGCCGGCGATCAGACCCGGGATGTCGGCGAACACCGTGCCGTCTCCACTGGGACGGCGCACCACCCCCAGATTGGGCACCAGGGTGGTGAAGGGATAGTCGGCGATCTTCGGCCGTGCGGCCGAGAGCACGGAGATCAGGGTGCTCTTGCCCGCATTGGGCAGGCCGATGATCCCCACCTCTGCGAGCAGCTTGAGCTCCAGCTGCAGCCGCCACTCCTCGCCCTCCCGGCCTTCGGTGCACTTCTCGGGTGCGCGGTTGCGGTTGCTGAGGTAGTNGGCGTTGCCGAGACCGCCGCGNCCCCCCAGGGCCACCAGCAGTTCCTGTCCGGCGGTGGTGAGATCGCCGAGCAGGATGCCGGTGCGGGCGTCCCGCACCTCGGTGCCGCAGGCACCCGGATCTGAAGCGTCTCGCCGCTGGCCCCGGTGCAGCGGTTCGGGCCGCCGCGCCGGCCGGCGGTGGCCTCGAACAGACGCCTGTACTTGAAGTCGAGCAGGGTCTGGAGGTTGGCATCGGCCACCAGAACCACGTCGCCGCCCCGACCGCCGTCACCACCGGAGGGACCTCCGGCAGGCACGTACTTCTCACGGCGGAAGGCGACGATCCCATCGCCGCCCCGGCCCGCCTTCACCGCAATGCGGGCTTGATCGATGAACTGCATTGCCGTCAAACCTAGGATCGCGCCGTCGGGACAGGGGTTTGGCCGCCGTTCGCTTCCAGCAGGTCTGCAAGACCTATCCACCCCGCCGCGGCGGTGAGCCGGTGTCGGTGCTGCGGCAGCTCGATCTGGCCGTCGACGACGGCGAGTTCCTGGTGCTGGTGGGCCCCTCCGGCTGCGGCAAGAGCACGCTGCTGCGGCTGCTGGCTGGGCTCGAGCAGCCCAGCAGCGGCGAGATCTACGTGGCCGAGCGGCCGGTGAGCCGGCTGCGGCCCGCCCAGCGGGATGTGGCCATGGTGTTCCAGAGCTACGCCCTCTACCCCCACCTCACGGTGGCGGGTAACCTGGGCTTCGGACTGCGACGCAGCCGGCCGCGCACCCCGCTCCAGCAGCTGCAGGACAGCCTGCACCAGGCCAGCCGCAGCCTGCCGCCGCCTCTGCGGATCACCTCCCAGCGCGAGCGGCGCATCGAGGCCCGCATCGCCGAAGTGGCCACGATGCTCGAGCTGGAGCCGCTGCTGGATCGGCTCCCGAAGGAGCTCTCCGGCGGCCAGAAGCAGCGGGTGGCGCTCGGCCGCGCCATCGCCCGCCAGCCGTCGGTGTTCCTGATGGATGAGCCGCTCAGCAATCTCGACGCCAAGCTGCGCACCGGCACCCGCACGCAGATCGTGGAGCTGCAGCGCCGCCTGGGCACCACCACCCTCTACGTGACCCACGACCAGGTGGAGGCGATGACGATGGGGCATCGCATCGCCGTGCTGAGCGGCGGGGTGCTGCAGCAGCTGGGCACGCCGATGCAGCTGTATCAGTGGCCGGCCAACCTGTTCGTGGCGCAGTTCATCGGCAGTCCGGCGATGAATCTGCTGCCGGTGGAGGTGAGCGGCCCGGGGCAGCTGCAGCTGGGCCAGCGCCGCTTTGCCGTGGAAGGCCCCCTGGCCGAAGCCCTGGCGGGTCGCACCGGGCAGCGGCTCACCGCCGGCCTGCGTCCGGAGCACCTGCGCCTGGCGCCCGCCACCAACCGCAACCTCAATGCCACTGTGAGCCACTGCGAACTGCTCGGAAACGAGCAGCTGCTCACCTGCAAGCTGGAGGATGGGGGCCACCTGCTGCAGGTGCGGGTGGCGCCGGATCAGCCCCTGGTGGCCGGAGCCACCGTGTTTCTGGAGGTGGAGGCGAGCGGCTGGCGCCTGTTCGACGCGGCCGGTGATGCCCTGCCATTACCCAGGCCCACACCCACCGAACCGATGCTGCCGCGCTTCTGAGCAGAGGGGCTTCAGCCCTTCAGATGCACCACGCTGCAGCCGGGGCCGCCATCGCCCTGGGCCGCATCGCTCACCCGCTCCACAAAGGGAACGGTGGCGAGCCAGCTGCGCAGCCCTTGCTTGAGCTTGCCGCTACCGATGCCGTGGATCACCCACACCGGGCCATTGGCGCTGCGCAGGCGCTCCTCCACCGCCGCCTCGGCCTCGTGCACCCGCAGCCCGCGCACATCCACGGTGTTGCGCTCGGTGCGCACCTCGGGGCCGCGGCCGCCCAGCCCCCGCTGACCCCTCACCTGCACGCGCACCTCCGGCGGCGCCGGCTTCTCCCCATGCAGCCCCTCGACACCCTCGAGCGGCACCGTGAGCCGCAGCACACCGCAGCGCAGCGTGAGTTCACGGCCGTCGTCGGCCATCGCCAGGACCTCGGCGGCCTTGCCCAGCGACAGCAGCCGCACCCGATCCCCCACCGCCGGCATCCAGCCGGCATGGTCGCGCCGCTCCGGCTGGGGGCGGTGCTCCCGCTCCAGGCGCTTGAGCCGCTGGCCGGCCTGGCGGGCCGTTTCGCCGAGCTCACTGCTGGAGCCGCCGCGACGGCGACCGCCACGCCCCGCCTCCCGCAGACGCCTGATCAGCGCCGCACCTCCTGCTGCCCCTCGCGGATCGAGTGCTCCAGCTGCAGGCGGCGCTGCTCCTGCAGCTCGGCGCTCTGCTGCTGCTGCTGCTCCCAACGCAGCAGCAGCTCCTCATGGAGCAGCTCGGTGCGGGCCAGCAGGGCGGCCGCCTCCTCGGCCGCCTCCTGCTGGCGGCGTCGCTGGTCTTCGAGGCCGGCGATCACCTGGTTCACCTGACCCCCACCCCCCGGCTCCAGCAGAGCGGCGGCCCGCTCCAGCACCGCCTCGTCGAGGCCCAGCCGACGGGCGATCGCCAGGGCATTGCTGCGCCCGGGGATCCCCCACAGAAGCCGGTAGGTGGGTGAGAGGGTTTCCACATCGAAGGCCACGGAGGCGTTCTCGAAACGGGGATCGGCGTATTTGAGCGCCTTGAGCTCACCGAAATGGGTGGTGGCGATGGTGAGCCGGGCGCGATCGGCCAGCTGCTGCAGCAGCGCGGTGGCCAGCGCTGCCCCCTCCTGGGGATCGGTGCCGGCGCCCACCTCGTCGAGCAGCACCAGGGCGGCGTCGCCGGCAGGGTCGACCCCACCCGGCAGGGCGGCCAGGATGCGGGCGATGCGGCGGATGTGGCCGCTGAAGGTGGACAGGCTCTGCTGCAGCGACTGCTCATCGCCGATGTCGGCCAGCACCCGGCCGCACCAGGGCAGCCGCGGCGTGCCGCCGCACGGCAGGAACAGCCCGGCGCGGGCCATCAGGGCTGCCAGTCCCACGCTCTTGAGGGTCACCGTCTTGCCGCCGGTGTTCGGACCGGTGATCGCCACCACCCGCAGCTCCGGAGGCACCCTCAGGCTCACGGGCACCACCGGCTGGCCGCCCTCGCGGCGCTGCTGCCAGAGCAGCAGCGGATGCCGCAGCTCGCGCAGCTCGAACGGGGCATCGGCCCCATCCGCCAGCTCCGGCCGCACCGCCCCGAGCCAGGCGGCATAGCGGGCCCTGGCCAGGGCGGCATCGAGCTGCACCAGCGCGCGGACCAGCTCCCGCAGCGCCTCGGCCTGCTCGCCCACCTGAACGCTGAGCTGCTGCCGCACCTTCTGCTCCAGCTCCCGCTCCTGCCCCTCCAGCTCGCGGATGCGGTTGCCCAGCGGGATCACCACCTGGGGCTCCACGAACACGGTGCTGCCCGAGGCGGAGCTGTCGTGCACCAGACCGCTCACCTGGGCAGCGGCGCCAGCCTTCACCGCCAGCACCGGTCGGCCGCTGCGCTCGGCGATCACCGTGTCCTGCAACAGGGGGGCGTAGCGGCGCAGCAGCTCGGCGAGCCGCTCGCGGCGCTCGGCCCGCAGGCCCTGCAGCTGACGCCGCAGACCCGCCAGGGCGGGATCGGCCCGGTCGGCCACGCGGCCGCCCTCCTCCAGGCAGAAGTGCAACCGCTGCTCCAGCTCCGGCAGGGTGCGGAGCTCGGCCACCAGAGCGGTGGTCACGGGCCGCAGGGCCGGATCGTCGATCTGGCGGCGCAGACGCCGTGCCGCCGCCAGGGTGCCCGCCAGCTCCAACAGGGATTCGCCATCGGCGCAGCCACCCTTGGCGCAGAGCTCCACGAGCGGAGCGATGTCGGCGGCGCCCTGAAAGCTCAGACCACCCTCGATCAGCCCATCAAGGGCCAGCAGTTCGCTGGTTTCGACCAGCAGCCGACGGCTCTCCGCCAGGCTCCCGGGCAGAGGCAGCGCACGGCAGTGGCGGCCACCCGGGGCTGTGCTGGCGAAGCTGGCCAGCTGAGCAGCCAGGCGCGGCCACTCCAGCAGCTCGAGCGCCTCCCGTTCGATCGGGCTCGGGGTCGACAACGGGACAGACGGTTCCGGCGGCCCGGCAGCCCGGGGGGGCCGGGCGCGGAGCTCACGGTCGAGAGTGGCTCATCCCTGTCGCAGCCAGGCCGCTGCATCACAGGCGTGGTAGGTGAGGATCAGGTCGGCGCCGGCCCGCCTGAAGCAGAGCAGGGTTTCCAGCACCACGGCACGCTCGTCGATCCAGCCCTTTTCGGCGGCGGCCTTCACCATGGCGTACTCGCCGCTCACGTTGTAGGCCGCGATCGGCTGCTCCGATTCGGCCCGCAGGCGGTGGATGATGTCGAGGTAGGCCAGGCCGGGCTTCACCATCAGGATGTCCGCCCCCTCGCTCTCGTCGAGCTGGGCCTCCAGGATCGCCTCGCGGCCATTGGCCGGATCCATCTGGTAGGTGCTCTTGTCGTTGGGAATCGGCTTGGAGCCGGCGGCGCGGGGGGCCGAATCGAGCGCCTCGCGGAAGGGGCCGTAGTACGCGGAGGCGTATTTGGCGGTGTAGCTGATGATCCCCACATGCTCGAAGCCCTCCTCATCGAGGGCTTCGCGGATGGCGCCGACGCGCCCGTCCATCATGTCGCTGGGGCCGATCAGGTCGGCGCCGGCGCGAGCCTGGGCCACCGCCTGGCGGCAGAGGATCGCCACGGTCTCGTCGTTGAGCACCACGCCCTCCTGGCTCACGATGCCGTCGTGGCCGTCGCAGGAGTAGGGATCGAGGGCCACGTCGGTCATGATCGCCATCTGGGGGTGCACCTCCTTCAGGCGACGGATGGCGCGGGGGATGAGGCCGTGCTCGTTGAAGCACTCGGCGCCGTCCTCCGTCTTGAGGCCATCGGCCACCTTCGGGAAGAGCACCACGCAGCGGATGCCCAGATCCCAGGCGCGGCCCACCTCCTGCACCAGGCCCTCCAGGCTCCAGCGGAAGCAGCCGGGCATGGCGCGATCGGCTCGTTGGTGGCCCCTTCGTGCACGAACAGGGGGTAGATGAAATCCGCCGGGCTGAGGGATGTCTCCCGCACCATCGCCCGCANGGCTGGCGTACGACGCAGACGACGGGGGCGGTAGGTGAGCTCCATCAGGGGGCTGATGCGGCGCTGGGGTGGGCAATGCAGGATCCTACGGAGCCTGCTGCGGAGCGGGTTTCCCGAGCAACAGCACCAGCGGCATGGCCAGAAGAAACACCAGGGCCACCAGGCGGAACACATCGCCATAGGCCAGCAGGGCCGCCTGGCGATCGACCTGCTGGCTGAGCAGGCTGAGGGCCTGGTCGCTGCGGCCGTCCAGCCAGGCGGTCATGGCCTGGAGGCGTTGCTGCAGCAGGGGATTGGTGGTGGAGAGGTGCTGCACCAGCTGCGAGCGGTGCACGGCCTGCTGATGCTCGAGCACCACAGTGAGCACGGCGATGCCGAAGGTCCCCCCCAGCTGACGGGTGAGGTTGTAGAAGCCGCTGCCGGCACCCACATCCTCCCGCGGCANNNGNNNCNNNGGCCCCAGGGTGGCCAGGCTGAGCGGCAGGAACATCGTCACCGTGGTGACACCCCGCAGGATCAAAGGCCAGAAGAGGCTCTCTTCACCAGTGTCCGGACCGATCGTCGCCAGCTGCAGCATGGTGGCCACCATGGCTCCGGCACCCACCGCGATCAGCAGGCGCGGGTCGAAGCGGTGGGCGTTCCTGCCCAGCACACCCATGGTGAACGCCGAGGCCAGCGCCCCCGGCAGCATCAGCTGGCCGGTCTGGGTGGCCGTGTAGCCCAGCACCGACTGGGCAAAGATCGGCACCACGAACACGGTGCCGTAGAGACCCATGCCCAGCACCAGGGAGAACAGGCTGCCGGCGGCCAGGGAGCGATGGCGCAGCACCCGCAGATCCACCGCCGGCGTTCTGCAGCGCAGCTCCCACCACACGAAGGTCGGCAGCGCGACGGCGGTGAGCATCATCAGCCGGCGGATGCCGGCGTTGTCGAACCAGTCGAACTGATGGCCCTGCTCCAGCACCACCTGGAGGCTGGCCAGACCGGCCACCAGCAGAAGGATGCCGGGCCAGTCGACGCGGCGGCCACCGGTACGCAGCGGCCGGCCGCGATCATCCGCCCAGGTGGGATCGGGATCGGGTGGCATGAAGGCCAGGGCCATCAGCACCGTGAGGATGCCGAAGGGCACATTGATGAAGAAGATCCAGCGCCAGCCGGGCCCATCGGTGAGAAAGCCGCCGAGGGTGGGGCCCACCACCGGCCCCACAAGCACGCCGATGCCGAACACACCCTGGGCCAGACCCTGCATGGCCCTGGGCACCGACTGAAACATGATGGCCTGGGCCTTCGGCATCAGGCCGCCCCCCAGCAGTCCCTGGGCGATGCGGGCCGCCACCAGCAGAGGCAGGCTCGGTGCCAGGCCGCAGAGCACCGAGGCGGTGGTGAAACCGATCAGACAGAACACGAAATAGGAGCGCTGGCCGAAGCGCTCGCTCAGCCATTCGCTCAGCGGAATCATCACCACGCTGGCCATCGCATAGCCGGTGACCACCCAGCCCACCTCGGCCAGGGTGGCGCCGAGATTGGCCTGGATGTGCGGCAGGGCGACGTTGCAGATGCTCACATCGATCACCTCGAGCATCGCGCCGACGGCGGCCGTGATCACCACCGCCCACTGCCGCAGGGTCACGGCCGTCGTACCCGGACCGTGGCCGACAACCCAGGCACCAGGCGAGCCGCCAGCGGCGGCGGCACACCATCGAGGGCGATCCGGGCGGTGACCCGCTGCACCACCTTGGTGAAGTTGCCCGTGGCGTTATCCGGTGGCAGCAGGGCGAAGCGGGATCCGGCGGCGGGAGCCACGCTGACCACATGGCCCCGCAGCCGGCGGCCGGGGAAGGCATCGATGCTCACCTCGGCGGCCTGGCCGGGCCGCAGGGCATCCATCTGGGTCTCCTTGAAGTTGGCCTCCACCCAGGGCTGGGGGGCCACCAGGGTCATCAACGGCTGGCCGGGCTGCACCTGNCGTCCGGGCTCAGCGGTGAGCGAGCCGATCCGCCCGTCCCCGGGGGCCAGGATGCGTTGATACCCCAGTTGCAACTGGGCCTCGTCCAGGGCGGCCTCGAGCTGCCGGATCCGCGCCTGGGCGGCGGCGGCCTTCTCCCCTTCCACCCGCACCTGCCGCCGACTGGCCTGGGACTGGAGGGCGCTGGCCTGGCTGCGGGTGAGCTGCCCGCGGGCCTGGGCGTAGACGGCGCGAGCGCGGTCCACCTCCTGGCGGGAGACCACCCCCTGTCTCAGAAGGAACTCGAGACGCCGCAGATCGGCCTGCGCCCGCTCAAGCTCGGCGGCCGCCACCTGCTGATCAGCCACCGCCACATCCGCGGCCGCCGCCGCGCCGCTCAGACTGGCGCGGGCCTGGGCCTGCAGAGCGCTGGCCTGGCGGCGGGCCTCCTGCAGATCCGCCTCGGCCTGCAGCAGGCGGATGCGTGCATCGCGGGGATCGAGCAGCACCAGCAACTCGCCGCGGTGCACGGCCTGGTTCTCCTCCACCGCCACCTGGGCGATGGTGCCGGGAACGCGGCTGGCGATGTCGACGAGGTGCGCTTCCACCTGGGCGTTGTCGGTTTCCTCGATGCCCCAGTGCGCCACCCACCAGCCCAGGACCGAGAAGCCCAGCACCCCGGCCAGCACCGGCAGGGCAAGCCGGCGGAGAGGCGAGCCTGAGAGTGCCGCGAAGCGTGCTGCGAAAGGCCCCGATCGGATCACAAAGGCCAAGCTCTTCTTCTGGGCAGGCGCAGAGGATTCACGCTACGGGCCGGCGGTCCCGGCTCAGAGCCGCGCCGCCTGGATCCAGCCGGCCCGCGGGTCGGCGCTGCGGGCCTGCCGGAGCTGCTGGAGCAGCTGCTGCTCCCGCTCGCTGAGCTGATCCGGCAGCTTGAGCACGGGGGTGAGCAGCAGATCGCCGCGGCCACTGGAGAGGGGCCAGCCCTTGCCCTTGAGCCGCAGGCTGCGGCCCAGCGTCATGCCGGGCGGCACCTGCACGGTGGCCTCACCCTCGGGAGTGGCGACACGCACCTCACCACCGAGGGCCAGCTCATCGAGGCTCAGGGGCAGCTCGGCGCGCAGCTGATCGCCGTCAAGCTTCCACACGGGATGGCTCTGGAGCTGGAGCGTGAGGTAGAGATCCCCCCGGCGGCCGGTGCCGGGCTGGAGGTTGCCCTTGCCCTTGAGCCGCAGGCGGCTTCCCTGCTTCACCCCGGGTGGGATGCGCACCTGCACCCGCTCCTCGTTCACGGCCAGGATGCGCTCGCAGCCGCGGAAGGCTTCCGCCAGCGAAAGGCTGATGGTGGCCTCGGCGTCGAGGTTGGGGGCGGCAGCGCGAGCGCCGGAGGGGCCGGCGAATCCTCCGCCGGGGAAGCCGGCGCCGAACCCACCTGGGAAGCCACCGCCGAAGCCGAAGCCACCCCCCGCAGCACCGGGCCCCGCCGGCCCCCCGAAGCGGCCGAGCAGGTCGTTGATGAAGTCGTCGAAGTTGCCGTAGCGCCCGAAGTCCACATCGAAGCCACCCGGCGCTCCTGCGGCGCCGGCCTGGTTCCAGTACTGGCCGAACTGCTCATAGCGGCGGCGCTTGTCGGGATCGGAGAGCACCTCGTAGGCCTCACTGATCTCCTTGAACTTGGCCTCGGCCGTCTGGTCGCCCGGATTCACATCGGGGTGGTACTGGCGCGCCAGCTTGCGGAAGGCGCGCTTGATCGCGTCGGCATCGGCGCCGCGATCCACACCCAGCACCTTGAAGTAGTCGCGGTAGCCGTTTGCGCTCATGGCCCCCAGTGTCTCAGTTGCAGGGTCTGGCCTGCACGGGCGGAAAGCCGACGGCTGGCGGCAACGGCCGAAACTGGGTACGGTCAAGTGCTTCCAGGTGCCTGCGCCCCGTCCCATGAACCGCCCCGGCTCCCTGCGCACCCTGCTGCTGGTCGGCCTCAGCACGACCGTGGCCCTGTTCTCCGGCGCCAGCGCCACGGCCGGGGGGGGATTGGGCAGCCCGTCAGAGTCGAGCTCGCCGCATGTGGGCCAACCGCTCAAACCCTCCGGGCCCGAGCAGCTGGCACTCAGTGAGCACCTGCGCCGGCGCGGCGCCCAGTTCTACGGCGCCTGGTGGTGCCCGGCCTGCTTCCAGCAGAAGAATCTCTTCGGCCAGGAGGCCGGCAACCGCCTGCCCTACGTGGAGTGCGACAAGACGGATGCCGGCCGGGCCCGCTGCCAGGCCGCCGGGATCCTCGGCTACCCCACCTGGGACCTGCCGGGCAAGCCGAGGCTGGAGGGCGTGCAGACCCTCGAGGAGCTGAAGGCCTGGAGCGAGTACGGCAAGGCTCCGGCGGCGCGATAGCGACAGCGGCCTCAGAAGCTGCCGGGGGGCTGTTCCTCCGGCGGCGGAAAGCTCCTCCAGCCCAGATCCCACACCGTGCCCAGCAGCGTCGGGGGATCGCCCGCAAGCGACACTTCCAACAGGTCGGCGCGGCCGGATCGCACGCGCAGCCCGTCGCCCAGGGGCAGGATGCGCTCCTCGCCGTTCCGGAGTGTCCCCACGAAGACCTTGCCTCCCTGGAGATTCCGCACCTCAAGCCAGGCCTCGCCGCGGGCCCGCAAGCGCAGTTCCGGGCGCCGCCGTGAGGAGCTGTCTCAGCCGCCTCTGGTGGTGTGGCCGCAGCCCGCGGCGGCGGGGCGGCAGGGGGCTTGGGGGCCGCCGCTGGGTGGCGATCACCGCGAGGGCCGTCACCAGGCCGAGAGCGATGCACCCCGCCAGAAGCACCGTGCGGCGGGGTGGCCGGCGGCGTGGGGTGACGGGATCGGCAGCAACCAGCTGGGCAGGGGCCTGCGCCGCATCGAGGGCACGGGACAGCTGCACCTGGAGGGTCCGCCGCTCCTGCAGCAGCCGCTGGATATCGGCTGCAACGGCACGCACCCGCTGGGTGAACTTGNCCTCGTAGATCGACGGCAGCTCCTCGATCAGGCTTCTGCACTGCTCGAGTTCGGCCTGCGTCCTGGCCAGTTCCCGCTCAAGTGCCTGCGTGGATTCGGGCGTTTCAGTGGATCCCGGCGAATCAGCCGATGCGGGCGGGGTCTGGGCCGGATCAGGGGAGTCGGGCTGAGGCATGCCTGGCAACGCGAGGGCGATCCATCCCTGCGGGTGGTCTGGAAACTAGGACGACTGAGGCTTGCAGCGAGGGCTTCTGCAGGCTTCCGCTCAGCCCCGGCCGACCGGCAGACATCGCCAGACCAAGAACAGCCCCCGGCAANGCTGTTGGGTTGGTAGGCCATGGATGGATGCATGCAGGCCGGCGGATCGTCGCCCCGAGGATCGCTGCAGGAGCAGTGCTACAGATCGTCGGAATCATCAGCCATGACCCACCTTCCGCTCTTCCGGATGGCATCGGGAACGCCATCGCCATCGAAATCGATCAGGTCGACCACACTCTCCTCCTGATCCTCGAGATCGCAGGCGCCATCCACGCCCACAGGATTGAGAATCTCGTGGGATTCAACAAAGTGTCCTGCGGACCTGGCGATTCGAATCGCAGCGTCCTTGGCTTCAGGACTCCTGGTCAACAGCTCCTGAAGGACCCTGTCGGCATGGACAGCAGCCAGAAAGCGATCTCTCGCGACTTCCAANGCAACAGGGGCAATGGATCTCCAGATCTAGGCTGATCGGGCAGCCCATTCTGGATCAGGGTGATCCAGCCGCAAGAAATCTTTGGGCGAATGAAGACAATCAGGGGGCGTCACCCGCACTGGGGAGAGTGAGCCCATGACCCGGCAGGGATCCGAGCGAACAACACATGGTGTGAATCCCAGGTCTAAAGCCCTGCGCGCGTGCCGTGGCGTCACCTCCAGTGATACCACCAGTTGCCGCCGGATTCACGATCCACGGTCTCCTGCGACTCGAAGCCGATGTGTACCCCATCTCGACCTTCAATGGGATACCGATACTCCCGGAGCAGGCTGCGCAGGCTGCGGCAAAGCTCCTGATCGGATTGCAACCGCTTCTTCTCAGCGTCTGACTGCACGCAGATCCAGTAAACCAGGTGCCTGGGATGGATGTGGTTGGCTCCGTAATGCGTCACCCAGTGCTTTTCCCTGGTGACAGCCGCGATCCTGGCCGCGATCGCCTGCTCGATCCGCTCGGTGACAGCGTGGATGTCGTGGATGTCGATTCCGGTCGTCACGTGTCGAGCGCTCAATCTAATAGTGACCAACGTGGATGGGCGCTTCGCCNGCAATCGTGCTCAATCGCTCCTTGAATCGCTCAAGTTCCGATTGCCTTTCCTGATCGCTCATGCGCACTGGGGCATACACGATCTGCGGCGCCAGCACATCGAACCCCACAAACTGCAGCATGCCTCGCTGAATGGGCCTGAGGATGGCGTGGATGTCACCATTGAATCCACCCTGCACGTAGNCTTCAGCCGGACCTCCGGTGGTGAGCGACAACAGCGCACGCTTGCCGCGGAACACCCCCTGGTCGTAGATGCGGCCGCCTCCGTAGATCCGGCCCATCGCAAAGACCCGATCCACCCAGCCCTTGAGCACAGCGGGAAGGCCGAACCACCAGAGGGGGAATTGCCAGATCATCAGGTCACACGATTCGAGCTTCTCCATCTCTGCCGCCAACTCCTCGGAAAAGCCGCCAACCTCGGTGGCGTGCATCTCCTCGATCTGCAGCTTCAGATAATCCGGATCCTTCACGCTGCGGAAATTCGCGCGGCTGGATGCGGGGTCAAACTGCATCGCGTGGAGATCCGACACGATCACGTCCCAGCCACTGCCGATGAGGGCCTTCTGCGCCGAAACCAGCATGGCGTGGTTGAAGCTCCTGGGTTCGGGGTGCCAATAGACAATCAATGCTTTCACCGCTGATCTCCGATCGGCTATGGGGACTGGACGGGCGCATCGGAATGCTAAACGGATTCCTCATCGGCGATGGAGTTCTGAAAACGCAGACGAAGGAGCAGAGCGAGTTTCTCTTGGGCAAGCTCCTGCACACCTAAAGCCCCAGATCAGAAGCGCGAAAGCGATTGTACTGCTGAGAAACCACCATGAGATCCCGTCTTCTGCACCTTGATGTTAGTCACGGTCTTACAGAGCAAGCATCACCTGTAACACTTCAAGAACCTCAAGATGAGTGGCGTGAGGCAGAANCCCCCAACCGCTTTACCAATCATTCTCGAGCAACTTTGTGGCGCTGATCCGGGAAGATTGGATATCCTTCCTTTGAGGCACAACCGAGGCGAAATAGATGGATGGTACTCTTGTTGCCANGGGGCCAAGGAGCTCATCTGGGGACAGCATGACAAAAGGCGTCGCTTTTCTGATCTCCTGGGCGTGGATTAGAATTCAAGCAGACGAAGTCATGTCCCGTCGGGATACGCTAGACAAGTTCAACAACGCTCCCTTGGCAACACAATGCGGATTTCTCAAGCGGCCCAGGGATGGCCGGATTGATCAGGATCTTTTCATCCTTTCGAGGACGCGCTCAGCCCCGGCATCGGCCGATTCGCAAGTACCCGCTCAAACAAATCCTCGTATTCCGCAGCAACCTGCTTGTCTCCGTAGGCTTCGATCACTTGACGGCGAGCAGCATTACCGATTCGGGAGCGTAGCGATGGGTCTTGAATGAGAGCGTGCAAGTAGTCATACCACTCCTGGTCATTGTAGGCAAAGAATCCGGTCTTACCGTGGTGTATCACTTGCCGGTCGGCCTGCGAGGGCGTGCACACCACTGGAAGAGCTGCCGCCATGTAGCTGATCACCTTCGTAGCTGGCTTGCGTTGCTGATAGGGATCATCGAGGGGTTTGATCGCCACGGCGATGTCAGCCTCGGCAAGGACGCGATCCCACCGATGAACATTCCATTGCGTGTACTCTATCGGCCCTTCCCGCCTAGCAGCCCCCTTCGTGTTATACACGAGGCGGATATCTAGGCCCGTGTCCAATCTCAGTCGATCAAGGATGGGATGTAGCCGAAGCATCGGAGGCATGTTCTCGGGATAACCCTGCCAGATCAACCGGATCGGCCCTGCGTGCGCGTACCTGGTACGTCGGTGGCGATTGAGCAGCGGCAGGGCGATTTTCATGCGAGGAATAGCCTGATCATCATCCACATCTTGTTGTCTCGGATTCGCTAGTATCAGACCATCAACGGAGCCAACGAAGGGCCGGTAGTACTTCTCCCATGCCGCCCGATCCGTGTAGAGATCGTGCCCTTTGCCATCAGCGAAGACATGGCGAATGTCGGCCGTATCGTAGATTACACGGATTCCACGGGCATGGAGATCACGTACAACATTAGGGATAAAAAGGTCAAGCTCCTTGGCTACGACGATGATGTCGAAGCAGAAAAGATCATCGTCACGGAAGAATATAGTTGCCCCAAAGTGTTTCGAGTGGCGATTGATGCTATTAACGACTGCATCAATCCGCCACTTACGGTTACCGAGGGTGTCCTCACCTTCGACCACCGGCCCGAAACCGACACGGATGCGCTTGGACATGGCGGATTGAAGGCGAAGCCACAGGATTCAGTCCCAGCGGACAAGATCATGGTCGTACAGCAAGGGGCGTAGACGTTTCGGCAATTGCCGCTGAAAAATGCATAGCCGGCTTCGCCGTGCCAGCTTCAGCAAACCAGGGGCAAGATATGCAGAGACTCCGCCAATCTCACTTGGCATGATTCAGCTCTGAGTGATCGAAGCTTTGCTACCATAGCCAAAATGCAATGAATTGTTAACTTGGCACAGAATTCTATGCAATCTCTACCAATGGGCTGCAGCCTGCTTCCCCTCGATCCAAAGCCTGATCAGCGAGGCTGGCTTCTCGAAGTATTTCGTACTTCCTGGCTGCCAGATATTCCCTGTTCCCAGATCAACCTGATGTGGTCACTTGCAGGAACGCTGCGGGGCAGTCACGTCCATGGGGTGCACGTAGACTGCTTCGTCATGGCCTCTGGGGAGTGCTTGATTGGCCTCAAGGATGTGCGAGATCGCTCCCCCACCTTCGGTCTGGTGTCATTGCTTCAACTCAGCTGCGCGGTCCCAAATCTCATGGTTGTTCCGGCCGGCGTGGTGCATGGACTGTATTTCCCAGTGGATTCGATTCTGCTCACGGTGGAGAGCGACTTTTACGATCCGGGCGAGGAGATTCTTTGCCGTTGGGACGACAAAGAGCTCGGCATTCCATGGCCCTTCACAACGCCGATTCTTTCCGATAAGGACGCACAGGCGCAGTCTTATCGGGAGATGATGGCTATCATCAAACCATGGCAGACGAACTTTACGATCTGATGGTACGTGGGAGCCGCGTTACCAGCGTGCTTCAGTTCCATGACATTCCCGAAGGAGATTTAAAAATAATAAATCAGAAACCTCAAGCTCCGAAGATCTCCGTTGATATCTATACAGCACGCCCGAAAGCAGTTCCAGGGCAAGAGGAGATACTGCCCTATTGAAGGCTTCACGCAGGCTAACGCCGCTCTTGAGTAGTAGACAAGAACGTTAGAATGCAAGCAGGTAATCGGTGCTGGCCTGTCCACTCGAGGAGCCTGTTCGAAGGCCCCCTTGCACAAGCCAACAGCCCGCTGCTGCTGGTCGATCCTGACGATCATTTCGCCAGCGGTGCCGCATCGCCGATCACGATGAACGGCGCCCAGAGGAAGGGGTGGAGGCCCTCGGCTCTGCTGTGCATCACGGTGAGTTTGGCCTGGCGCATCGCTTCCGCCTTGTCCATGCCGGCCTTGAGATTGGCGTAAAAGGCCTTGTTGATCTGGCTGCTCTCGGTATCGGGGGCGCTCCAGAGGCTGGCCACCACCGCCCGGGCGCCGGCGCGCTCCCACACGTACGCCAGACCGCTGAGGCCCACATCGCTGTCGTCGGTGATGCGGGCCGTCTGGCAGGCCGCCAGCACGAGCAGTTCGGTGTTGGTGAGGCCCAGCCTGGCGGCTTCTGCGATCGGGTACTGAACGCCGTTGGCGAAGAGGAGCGTGTTGGCCTGCATGCCCAGCTCTGGGCAGCCGCCGGCGATGAAGCAGCCATGGGTGCCGAGGTGGAGGATCGGATAGCGGCTGGCCTGCTGCTGAAACTGGGTCAGGGTGGCCTGGCCGCCGCTCAGCTCACGGCTGCCGGGATAGGCACCCACCAGAAACGTGGCTTCTGCTTCTGTGCCGGGCAGGGGTCGTTTGGTGGGGGTGGGATTGGCCAGCACCAGCGCTCGTCGGCCCCTAGGAGGGTGTCGCGCATAGATCCACGCCCGTCCTTTCCACAGCCGCCCTGTAATCCGCCCAGAACCCAGTGACTGCAATGGTTCTTGGCAGGATAATGGGGCATGGTCAAGCCCAAGTCCTTCCGCCCCTGGAACCCCGAGCAGACCCTGCTGCTGCCACCCTCACCGGTGGATTGGTTGCCGGAGAACCACCTGGTGTTCTTTCTGCTCGATCTGGCCGCCGAGCTGGACCTTGAGGCGATCCATGCCGTTTACCGGCAGAAGGACCCGCGGGGTGAGAAGGCGTATGAGCCCCGAATGATGGTGGTGCTGCTCCTGTACGCCTACTGCGTCGGGTTGCCCAGCTCCAGAAAGATCGAGAAGGCCTGCTGGGAGGACGCCG
>NZ_LFEK01000021.1 GCF_001039265.1 Synechococcus sp. GFB01
CGCACCCTGATGGTCTATCGCGCCGAGAAGCTGCTGCTCTGGCCCGCCGTCGTCCTGTTCGTGGCATCAGGGGTGCTGTTCGGGCGTGGATYTGGATCTGGCTCTGGATCGATGGCACGCCCCGCAGCCACGTGCCGAGTCTGGTGGCGGCGAGCATGCTTTTCGTCACGGCCACCCAGCTGCTGGTGGTGGGCTACATCTCCTTCCTGAACGGCATCAACCGCCGCCTGGCGGAACGGCTGCTCGCCCAGCAGCGCGAGCAGGCTCTGCGCCTGCCCCGGGAATGAGTCGGATGACGCCCCCCTCCGAGAGGCTCCCTGATCGCCTGGGTCACCGGCCCTGGCTTCCCACCGCTGCCTTTGCGGTCCTGTTCCTGGCCTTGGCCGCACCCCGCTGGATCGATCCGGCCACGGTTCTTGATGACACCCGTCAGTTCGGGCCTGCCCTGAACTGGCTTCCCGGTTCGCCTGCGGTCTGGGCGCCGCAGGTGGCGTATGTCGCCGACTCGACGCCAGCCCTCTACCGAGCCCTGGCCATGGCCCTGATCGGCGGCCTGGGCCTGCCTGTGACGGCGGCACTGAAGGCGCTGGCCGTGCTGCTGGCGCTGCCCACGGTGCTGGGCCTCTGGCTGCTGGCGGACGGCCTGGTCGACGGCGCCCGGAGAGCGGCGATGCGGCGGACACCGCGGTTCCCCGGAAGGCTCTCTTCAGCCTGTTGCTGGTCTGGAATGTGCTGGTTTCAAGCCAGGTCCTCAGCGGCACACCACGCGATGTCGGGACCCTGCTCCTGGTCTTCGCCCTGTTGGCCCTGCTGCATCACAACTGGTGGTGCCTGCTGCCGTTGCTCGGAGCCCTGGCCGGTGTCTACCCCGCCTACGGTCTGCTGCTGCTGGCCACGCTGCTGATCGCCCTGGCCATCCAGTGGATCCGGCCGCCGCCGGTGCCAGCGTCGAGGCGGCGCCAGGCCGTGCGCGTCTTGCTGCTGGCCCTGGCTGCCGCGGCTGTCGCAGCCGCAGGCCTGCGCTGGTGGGGGCCATCGCTCGACCCCGACACCTGGGGGAGAAGCCTGCGGCTGTTCATCGGTTCCGCCGCCCAGCGCGATGCTGGCTGGGGCACTCTGCTGCGTGAGGCGGCAAGCCGTTCGGAGGGGGCGGTCAGCCTCCTCGATGCACCTCTGCCCACACTCCTGGCGGACAAGCGGTTCGAGGCGCTCCCCCTTCACTCGCTCGTCATCCTCCTCCTGGGTGGGCTGATCGTCGGCAGGCGCTGGTGGCGCCGCCGCCCCGGTGATCCGCAGGATCCGCCGGCAACGGCCTGGCCCGGGCAGCTGGTGCTCGCGTTCTCGCTGGCCGGTGGCCTTCTGTACGCCCTGGCCTTTGCCCTGGCGTTCTCGTTGCACAATCCCGCCCGCTACGCGGTCATGCCTGTGCTCCTGCTTGTGTCGCTGGCCGAGATGGAGATTGCCGGAGCGCTACTCGAGCGTCGGGTCGAGCGCCGCCGGATGATGGCGGCCGTGCTCTGCCTGGCGCTGCTGCTGGCACTGGTCGGTGGCAGGCCCAAAGGCAGGCGGTCCGTCCCTCTCGAGGCGATCCGTCCGCTCCAGCAGCTGATTCCCCCGTCCCTGTCGCAGCGACCACCGCCGCGGCTGCTCGTCGTCAATCCGGAGCGAACCCGACGGCTGGAGTTGATCAACAACAGCCTGGCTCTGTTCACCGGTGCCACCAGTTTCTATGCCCCTGCACTGGATCGGGGTTTCCACCTCGGCGCGATCCGCGTCAACCTCCAGCTGCAGCAGGATCGCGACTGGCTCACCGCCCAGCCGTTGAACGATCCCGCCGATCTTCCCCACCCCTGGCTGGCCGCCCGTGGCGTGACCCACCTGCTGCTGCCCGAGTCGCAGCCACCGACGAGGCGGCTGACTCCGGGATGCGGCAACGCCATCCCCCTGCGCGGCAGCCCAGCAGGGTTGCTGCTTGTGGATGTCGCCTGCGAGCGCGACCACGTCCCCGGAGCGAAGCCCCATGGCTGAGCAGGGCGGCCGTCACCCCGCGCCTGCCGTGCTGCTGGAGGCCCTTGAAGCCAGCGTGCGGGAGCGTTGCCGCCACCTGCTCACCCTGGTGGACCGCGATCCCACCGCCCCCACCTACGGCTGTTTCGATCGCAGCTACTGGCAGTACCGCATCAAGGACTTCCCCACCGGCATGTCCCAGGAGGGGATCTATCCACTGGTCCTGGCCCTGGAGGATCATCTGCTGCCTGCTTCGGCGCAGGGGGAGCGTGACCTGCGGCAACTGCTCACGGCCGCCGTGCATGAGGCCCTGGCCCGCCAGCATCGCAACGGCAGCGTCGACGATTACTTCCCCTACGAGCAGGCCGCCGGGGCCACGGTGTTCTCGCTCATTGCCATCCTCGCGGCCCTGCAGCCTCTGGCGATCCCCCTGGCCAGCGTCGCCGGGCCGCTGCAGCGGCGTCTCCACTGGCTGGCCCATCATCAGGAGAGCGGTCGGCTCTCCAACCACGAGGCCCTGATCGTGCTGGCCCTGCTGCGGGCCTCCCGCCTGGAGGGGTTCGGCGCCTGGCAGGGGCCGGCCCGCCAGCGCTTGTCCCGCCTGCTGAGCTGGCGCAGCAGCGAGGGCTGGTTCGAGGAATACGGCNGCTTCGATGTGGGCTACGAAACCCTCACCTTCGCCTGCCTTCTCGAGATCTCCCGCCTGCTTCCGGACGCCGGCATCGACTGGGCATCGCTGCTGGCGCGATCCTTCGAGGTGATTCTCACGGCGCTGGAGCCGGATGGGGTGATCGGCGGTGAGCTGTTCGCCCGCGGCACCTGGAACGGCTTCGGTCACGGTCTGCTGGAGTACGCCCTGGAAGCTCGGCCTCAGGATCTGCCCGCCGTGCTGGCGATCCTCGAGGCCCGCTTGGTGCATCACCCGGTGCAGGTGCGCGATGACTATGTGATCCAGCACCACCTCTGGAGCGATCTGCTGCTGCTGCGCCGGCTCAGCGCCGTGGTGGTGGCTGGTGAGCTGCCCGAGGCGCGGCCCTCCCCTCCAGCCGGGGGCGGCCGGCCTCGGCCGGGCCGCCCCCGGCGGCGGATGGCTCCGGACCGGTGCGGCTGGAGCGCGCCCTGCCGCAGGCCGGCCATCTCTGGATCCGCCATGGCCGCTGCCAGACCCATCTCTCCCTGGCCATCGGCGGCGGCTTCCGCCTCTACCGCGATGGCGTGTTCGTGGACCAGGACACTCAGGTGGCGGTGCGCTTGCGGGGCCGCCGCGGCCGTCCCGGCGCGGTGCTGCTGGCCAATGCGCCAGGTTCGGTGGAGCGCTGGGGCTGGCTGGATGGCCGGACCCTCGAAGTGGAGGGGCGCCTGCACCCGGCCAAGCGGCAGCGGCTCACCACCGGCAAGCTGGTGGCCCTGCGGCTGGTGATGCTGCTCGGGGGGCGCTTCTGCCCCGATCTGGTGCGCTGGCTGATGCAGCAGGTGCTCATCCATGCCCGTCCCAGCCCCGGTGCCGCCTACAGGCGCCGGATCACCTTCAACGACGACGGCCTGCTGGTGCAGGACTCCTGCCGGCTGCCGCGGCGGCAGGCCAGCGGGGCCCGGCTGGAGGCGACCGCCTGCTCCACCTTCCGCCATGTGGTGATGAGCCGCGTGCACCATCCCTACGGACTGCTGCGCCAGGGTCCCGCCCGGGAACAGACCGGCGCCCTGGCACTGGAGCGGCAGTGGTGATGGCCGCCACCGGACGCCACCCCCGCTGGTCATGGCAGGCATTGGTGGCCCTGGCCCTCTCGGTCGTGCTGCTGGTGGTGCTGTACCGCTCGGTGGATGCTCCCCAGCTGCTGGCGGCCACCCGCCGCGCCTCGGCGCCGCTGCTGCTGCTGGCCCTGGCCTGCGGCGGGCCGCTCAGCGCCCTGAGCAGCTGGCGCTACAGCGCCTTCGCTGCGCGGTTGCGCATCGATCCCTCCCCGGCTTCGCCACCGCCCTGCGCAGTTACTTCATCACCTCCACCTTCAACCTGGTGTTGCCCTCCAAGCTGGGTGATCTGGGCAAGGGGATGGTCTGCCAGCGGCTCGATCGCCGCACCTATCCCCTCTCGCTCCACGCCTTCACGGTGTATGAGAAGGCGGCCGATCTGCTGGCGCTGGTGCTGCTCACCCTGGTGCTGGCGCTGGGCACGCTCCTGCTGCCGGCCGCCTGGCGCAGCGGCTTCGACCGGCTGGAGGCGCTCTATCGAGGGGGTCCGCTGCCGCTGGCGCTGCTGGGCCTGCTGGTGCTGCTGGCGGTGGTGCTGCTGCCCCACCGCCCTGATGGCAGCCTCGGACCGCTGCTGCGGCGCCTGCCGACCAAGCTCGCCGAGGCGGCCAGGCTGGCCTCCCACTTCCGCGGCTTCGATCTGGCGGCCTTCGTGATCGTCTCGGTCGCGCTCTGGGGCCTGCATCTCACCCAGCTGGCGCTGTTCTCCGGGTCGCTCGGCATCGATCTGTGGAGCCTGCCGGGGTATCTGCTCATTGCCACGGTGCTGCTGGTGGGTCTCCTGCCCCTCTCCTTCGCCGGCGTGGGTACCCGGGATGCCGCCCTGGTGCTGCTGCTGGCGGGACGGGCCGCACCGGCCAGCGCCCTGCTGCTGGGGGTGCTGTTCACGTCCCGCTACGTGATGCCGGCGCTGGTGGGTGCCACGCTGCTGCGTCGCCTGGCGCAGCCGGCGCCCCTCAGGCGGTCGCCGCCCGCGGATGCGGCGCCTCGTCAGTAGGTCGCCGCCACACCAGCCCGTCGCTGCCGCGACTCCAGCGCAGAGTCTCCTCCAGGGGCATGCCGACCAGCATCCCGGCCACAGGTCGGCCATCGCCCAGCACCCGCCGCGGCAGCACCGTGGCCGCTGCGATCGCCTGGTCGGCCGCCACCCCCCACGCCCGCCAGCCGCCGCACCCCCTCCAGCAGCGGCAGGGTCACACCCGCCAGGGTGCCGTCCTCCAGGCGGCAGCTGCCGTTGGCCACGATGAGGGGCCGGTCGTCCCAGCGGTGGATGCCGTCGGGCAGGCCGTAGGGTGCCAGCGCATCGCTGACCAGCACCAGCTGATCCGGCGCCAGCCGCTGCAGCAGCACCGCCATCGTGGGGGCCACATGCACACCGTCGGCGATCAGGCCCAGGGCCACGCCGCCATCCAGCGCGGCGGCCGCCACCGGACCCGGCGCCCGCCGGTGCATGTCGGGCATGGCGTTGAAGCTGTGGGTGAGCATCGTGATGCCGGCGTCGAAGGCGGCGTGGGCCTCGGTCTCGGTGGCGGCGCTGTGGCCCAGGCTCACCACGATGCCCCGCGCCCTCAGGGCCTCGACCACAGCGCCGGCGCCCTCCAGTTCCGGCGCCAGGGTCATCAGCTCGATCTGGTCCTCGAACCCGCCGATGCGCTCCTCCAGCGCTGCCAGGCTGGGTGGGGCCAGGTGCTGCTCGGGGTGGGCGCCGCGGCGCCCCGGGTTGAGGAACGGTCCCTCCAGATGGGCCCCCAGCAGCTGGCAGCGTCCTGGCCGGTGCTGCTGCCGCGCCTCCTCCAGCACCGCCAGCGCCTGACGCAGCGGTGCCACGGCGCAGGTCACCAGGGTCGGGCAGATCGCCTCCACGCCATCGTGCCAGAGCAGCTCGAGCAACTCCAGGAGGGTCGCAGATCGCCGGGGGTGAGCTCGGGGAAGGCCAGCCCCAGCCCGCCGTTGATCTGCAGATCAACGGCGGCGGGGCTGATCCAGTCGCCGCCCCAGTCGTCGCCGGCGGCGTTGCTGCCCGCCGCGATCGGCTCCACCGCCTCGATCAGCCCGGCGCCATCCACTGCCAGCCGCCAGCGCTGGTCAGCCCCGTGGCGGCAGCGGCCGGCGCGGGGGAAGCGCACGTTGCTGATCCAGCGCATCGGCGGGTGGCCGCTGGGCGGCAGGCGACAACAATGGGATTCTTGCCACTTCAGCGCCCCTCCCTGCCGCCGTGCCGGATCCCGCTCCCCAAGCCGAGCCTCGCGTCGCCGTGGTGATGGGCAGCGATTCCGACCTGCCCACGATGCAACCAGCGGTCGCCATGCTCCAGCGCTTCGGGGTTGGCGTGGAGGTGCGGGTGCTCTCGGCCCACCGCACGCCGCTGGAGATGGTGGACTTCGCGCAGCAGGCTGCCGGGCGCGGCCTCAAGGTGATCATCGCCGGCGCCGGTGGGGCCGCCCACCTGCCCGGCATGGTGGCCTCGCTCACGACCCTGCCGGTGATCGGCGTGCCGGTGCAGACCCGGGCCCTCTCCGGGGTCGATTCGCTGCATTCGATCGTGCAGATGCCGGCCGGCATCCCCGTGGCCACGGTGGCGATCGGCAACGGCACCAACGCCGGCCTGCTGGCGGTTCAGATCCTGGCCACGGCCGATGCTGGCCTGGCCGAGCGGTTGAGCGCCTACCGGGCCGAGCTGCACGGCCAGGTGAGGGCCAAGGATGCGCGGCTGGTGGAGCTGGGCAGCGCGGCATACCTCGAGCAGATGGGCTGAGGAGGAAGGGCCGTGCTGGAACGTCTGGTGTTGCCCCCCTGGCTGAAGGCCGGTCTGGCCCTGCCGCTGCTGGTGCTCAACCTCTGGGTGCTGCGTCAGTTGCTGGTGCCGCTGGCACCGTTCCCGGCCCTGTTCGTGGGAGCGGCGCTGATCGCCTTCCTGCTCGACATCCCCAGCCGCTGGCTGTGGCGCCGGGGCCTGCCACGGCCCCTGGCGACGCTCCTGGTGCTCAGCCTGACCCTGGGGCTGCTGGCTCTGGCGGTGGTCTGGCTGGTGCCACGGCTGCTCCAGCAGCTCGGCGAGCTGGTGGCGGCCCTGCCGGGCTGGCTTGCCCAGGGGGAGCTGTGGCTGGATCAGCTGGAGAGCTGGGCGGGCCGGCGCGGCATNCCCACCGACTTCGGGAACGTGAGCAGCGATCTGCTCACCCGCGCCAGCCAGCTGGCCAGCCAGCTCAGTCAGCGGCTGCTGGGCCTGCTGGGTGCCACCGTGGGGATCACGGTCAACACCGTGATCGTGCTGGTGCTGGCGGTGTTCCTGCTGCTCGGGGGTGAGGGCATCAGCGCGGGCCTGGCCCAGTGGCTGCCGCCCGGCGTGCGGGGACTGGTTGTGGGCACCATCAACCGCACCTTCCGCGGCTATTTCGCAGGCCAGGTGCTGCTGGCTCTGATTCTCAGCGGCCTGCAGCTCCTGGTGTTCACCCTGCTGGGGATTCCCTACGGCGCGCTGTTCGCCGTGGCGATCGGATTCACCACCCTGATTCCCTATGCCAGCGCCGTCACGATCGTGCTGGTCAGCGCCCTGCTGGCCCTCGAGGAACCGCGCACCGGCCTGGAGGTGCTGGCCGCGGCGATCACGGTGGGGCAGCTGGTGGACCAGGTGATCCAGCCCCGCCTGATGGGCAGCATCGTGGGTCTGCAGCCGGCCTGGCTGCTGATCAGCCTGCCGCTGGGCGCCCGCCTGGGGAGCCTGCTGGGGCTCGGGGAGTTGCTGGGTCTGCTGCTGGCGGTGCCGGTGGCGAGCTGCGGCAAGTCGTTCCTGGATGCCTGGGGGGAGCAGCTGCGGATCGCCGAGGCAGGCTCGCTGCCGAAGCGCTCCGCGGCTGGGTTCAGCTCGTCTGCGGAATGATCGCCTGCAGCTCCAGATAGGCCAGCACCTGCTCCACGCAGGCTTCCAGGCTCTGGCCGCCCGTATCCACTCGCAGCTCGGGGTTCTCCGGGGCCTCGTAGGGGCTGGAGATGCCGGTGAATTCCTTGATCTCGCCGGCGCGGGCCTTGGCATAGAGACCCTTGGCATCACGCTGCTCGCAGGTGGCGAGATCGGCGGCGCAGTGAATCTCGATGAAATCGCCGGGCTCCACCAGGGCGCGCACCCGGTCACGGTCNGCCTTGAACGGCGACACGAAGGCGGTGAGAGCCACGACGCCCGCATCCACGAACAGCTTCGCCACCTCGCCGATGCGGCGGATGTTCTCCTCGCGATCCGCGTCGGAGAAGCCCAGGTCGTTGCAGAGGCCATGGCGGACGTTGTCGCCATCGAGCACGTAGCAGGCCATGCCCTGCTCGAACAGGGCTGAATTCACCGCGTTGGCCAGGGTGCTCTTGCCGGCGCCGCTCAGGCCGGTGAACCAGAGGATGGCGCTGCGGTGGCCGCGCTGGTGGGCCCGCGCCGCACGGGTCACCGTGCTGTGATGCCACACGATGTTGGTGCTGTTACCCCGCTGGGTGAGCTCGCCGTAGGGGGTGGAGGTCATGGCCGGGCGGGGAAGACGTGGACGCCATTCTCGCCGGCAGCGTTGACCAGGCCTTCAGCCGCCTGCCTGCTTCGGCCGGTAGCCCGCGGCTTCCAGGGCCGCCAGCGCCGTGGCCACCTGGTCTCCCTGCAGCTCGATCACCCCGTGCTTGACCGCGCCGCCGGCACCGGCGGCGGCCTTGAGCTGTTTCAGCAGACCCTTGAGCTCAGCGTCAGAAGCTTCCAGGCCGCTGATCACCGTCACCGTCTTGCCGCCCTTGCCGGCCTTGGTGCGCTGGACCCGCACCCGCTGCTGCGCCTTCGCCGTGGTCGCCGCAGGAGCGGCCGGTCGCTGCATCGTGGCTTCGGAGCCGAGGCCGGCGAACTCCTGCCAGCCGCCTTTGCGGGCCATGGCTGTGTTGTCTGCGGGGAACGGGATCTGCCTACCCTGGCATCACCCCGCCGCCACCCCGCCGGTGACCAGCACCGTTCCCCCCGCTCTCGACGCTGCCGCTGTGCTGGAGCCCGGTGCCCGCCCGGACGCCGCCGGCCGTTTCGGTCGCTTCGGTGGCCAGTACGTGCCGGAAACCCTGATGCCGGCCCTGGCGGAGCTCGAGCAGGCCGCCGCCCAGGCCTGGGCCGATCCTGCCTTCACTGAGCGGCTCAACCAGCTGCTGCGCACCTACGTGGGCCGGCCAGCCCGCTCTATGAGGCCGAGCGCCTCAGCGAGCATTACCGGCGGGCCGAGGGCGGGCCGCGCATCTGGCTGAAGCGCGAGGACCTCAACCACACCGGCGCCCACAAGATCAACAACGCCCTCGGTCAGGCGCTGCTGGCCCTGCGCATGGGCAAGCGGCGCATCATCGCCGAGACCGGCGCCGGCCAGCACGGCGTGGCCACCGCCACCGTGTGCGCCCGCTTCGGCCTGGAGTGCGTGATCTACATGGGCGCCGAGGACATGCGCCGCCAGGCCCTGAACGTGTTCCGCATGCGCCTGCTGGGGGCCACGGTGCAGCCGGTCACCGCCGGCACCGCCACCCTCAAGGACGCCACCAGCGAAGCCATCCGCGACTGGGTGACCAACGTGGAGAACACCCACTACATCCTCGGTTCGGTGGCAGGCCCCCATCCCTATCCGATGCTGGTGCGCGATTTCCATGCCTGCATCGGCATCGAGGCCAGGCAGCAGTGCCAGGANGCCTTCGGCCGGCTGCCAGATGTGCTGGTGGCCTGCGTGGGCGGCGGCTCCAACGCCATGGGGCTGTTCCATCCGTTCGTGCAGGACACCGAGCGGTTCCTGCCCGCTGCGGTGAGCGGTGATCCGGCGGCCCAACCCTCGGCTGAGGGGTTGCGCCTGCCGGACAGCCTGGCGGAGGCCGCCAGGGCCTTCGCCGCCAGCAGCCTGCTTCGGCAGGCGATGGGCGAGGGCCTGCACGACTCCCTGATCGACAGCCAGGCGGCCGAGGTGCGCCGCTGCGCCGGCCTCGACGATCAGCAACTGGTGGCCAGCAGCTGCTGGTGGCCTCTGGTGGGTGGACTGGCCTGAGTGTCTTCAGGCCAGTAACCGTTCCAGCACCCGGGCCACCGACAGCACGGCAGCCCGGGCGGTGGCGTAGGCCATCCGCATCGGGCCCACCAGCGCCACCTGGCCGATGCCGCCATCGCCGCTGCGGTAGTCGGCCTGAACCAGGGCGCACTGATGCAGTGCGCGATGGGGGTGCTCGGCGCCGATCCAGATCCCGCCGCCCTGCAGCACCTGCTGGGGGGCGTCCTCCACCAGTTCCACCAGCGGGCGCAGGCTGGCGGTGGAGCTGAACTCCGGCTGGGCCAGGAGGCCCGCCAGGCCCATCGCCACCGCTCCCTCGGCCTCACCGGGATTGGCCTGACTGTGGCTGTCGAGGCCCTGGCGCAGCACCGCGCCGCTGCTCTGCAGCTGGCTGGGCAGGCTGCCCCAGTCGATCACCCCGCTGCCAAGCTGCCGCAGCAGCCATTGCTCCAGGGCGGGCAGTTCCCGGACGGCATGGCGGGGCAGTCGCAGGTTGAGGCTGCTGCTGGTGGCCGCTCCCTCCACCAGGAAGACCAGCAGTCGCTCGCCAGTGGCAACGAGTCGCACCGCCTGCAGGTCACGCTGCTGTCGCTGCGGTGGTGTGATCAGGCTGAGCAGACCCGTCAGATCGGCCAGCCGGCGGGCGAGCTGCAGCAGCAGATCATCGAGGGCGGCCCACTGCAGGCTCAGGCCCGCCAGCTCCCTCTGAAGCTGCAGAGCGGCGGCGCCGGGGGCTGGCAGCAGCTGATCCACGTAGGTGCGGTAGCCCTGCTGGCTGGGGATCCGCCCGGCGGAGGTGTGGGGCTGGGTGAGCAGCCCTCGCTGTTCCAGGGCCCCCATGGCCGAGCGCACCGTGGCCGGGCTGGCGGGCAGGCCGAAGCGCCGCACCAGGGTCTTGCTGCCCACCGGCTCGATCGTGTCCACGTAGTGGCGCACGGCCAGCTGCAGCACCTGCTGTTGGCGTCGGGACAGCTCCTGCAACAGGGACGGTCATGAAGTGCGGTGATGGTAGTCAGACCTCCCGGGTCTCAGCCAGGCGCGGGGTCTGCCCCGATCAGTAGCGCGGCACGGCTGGATCCACCTCCAGGCTCCAGGCGTCGATCCCGCCTTCCAGGTTCCAGACCTGATCGCATCCCCGCTGCTCGATCAGCCAGGTGCCGAACTGGAGGCTGCGGATGCCGGCGTGGCAGAGCACGGCGATCGGCCGGTGGCGATCGAGGAGCCGCTCCAGATCCGCCAGCCACTCCTGGCTGCGGCTCAGGGGAAGGTGCAGCACCGCATGGGGCAGCTGGGCCAGCTCCAGCTCGGCGTGCTCGCGCACATCCACCAGCTGGATCGGCTCACCCTGCTCCAGGCGCTGCTGGAGCTCACGGGGATGGATCGGGATGGGGGTGCCCATGGCGGCGGCAGGGTGCAGGATGGGCCCATCCTGCGTGGGACGGATGAAAGCCCGCCGATTTCTGGCGGTGGTGCTGGCGGTGGGCTTGCTGCTGCTGAGCCTCGGCCTGGGCGGCTGGTGGTGGGTGCTGCAGCGCTCGCCGCTGCGTCTGCAGCAGCAGGCACTGGAGGTGCCGCGCACGGCGCGTTTCATGCCCCGTCAGGTTGGCCTCAGCCTCTTCCTGTGCAGCGACGGCGAGCAGCCGGTGGCCTATGCCCGGGCCGTGGCTCCCACCCGGCTCCGCCGCCAGGCCAGCGACGCGGTGGCGGCACTGCGCGATGGGGCCTTCGCCGCCGCCGGGCTCGACTACCGCACCGAGTTGGCGAGCTGGCTTGGCCCTGAGATCGGCCTTGGTCTGATCGCCACCGACCCGGGGCGTCCGCCTGACGGCTGGCTGCTCGCCCTGCGGAGCCGCGACGCCGATGGAGCCCGCCGTTTTCTGCAGCGCTTCTGGCAGACCCGCAGCCTGGCCGGCGCCGACCTCCAGATCAGCAGTTACCGCGGCATGGGCCTGATCAGCGGCCGCGGCGCCCTGCCCGGCGCCGACACGGCGCCCCTGGCCACCGCCCTGATCGACGAGGATCTGGTGCTGATCGCCTCCGGCCGGGGCGTGCTCGAGCAGGCGCTCGACGTGTCGCAGCTCGATGAGCTCAACCTGGCTGCCAGTCCAGTGGTGCGGCAGGCGGTGCAGCGGCTCGGCCGGGGTGCGGCCCTGCTCACGGCCCGGGCCGCAGGGCTCAGTGGCGGCCTGGGGCTGCCGGATATGCCTGATGGCGAGCTGAGAACCCTGGTGGCCAGCCTGCGGCCCGATGGCACCAGCCTCGAACTGGAGGGATTCCTCGAGCGCTCCGCCGACGTGCTGCCCTGGCGGGACCGACTCGATCCCCAGCGGGGGGCGGATCTGCTCTCCGGTCTGGCGGCTGACGCCGCCAGCCTGGCCCTGATCGAGAACCCTGCTGGTTGGCCGGAGCTGTTGCAGCCCCTGCTCAGCGGTGTCCTGGCTCCCAGTGCTGGCCCCTTGCCGCCGCTCCTCCTGGCGGCCGATGCCGGCCCCCTGCTGTGGAGTCAGTCCGCGGCCGGCTGGCTGGTCGGCACCGCTGCCGAGCAGCCGCCGCTGGAGCTGCTCGATCAGGCTCTGGCGCGCCAGAGCCTGATCGGTGCGCCGCTGCAGCTGGCGGATCAGGCCGCGGTGCGGGTCTGGACATCGCTCTCCGCCGCAGCCCGAGGCTCCCGCCGCACTTCCCAGACGCCCGAGCTGCAGGCCGAGCTTGCTGGGGTGCGGGCCGTGGATGGAGGACTGGCCTGGTGGGCCGAGAACCTGGCGGTGCTGGCCGAGCAGCGGACGGGACACCAGCCGCCCCGCCGCCGCCTGGCCCAGTTCGAGGAGCTCGGCCTCCCCTCAGCTCCGCTGCGCTGGGCCGCCGGCTCCGGACGGGCAGGAGAGCTCCTCCAGGACTGGCGTCCCTGGCGCCTGCTCACTGCCCTGGCGGCTCAGCCGCTCACACCGAGCGTGCAGGGACTCAGCCTTGCGCTGGAGCCGGATGGTGCCAATCTGCACCTGAAGGCCCGCCTCGACCTTGGCTGATCGCTGCCATGGCTGAACTGTTGCTCCTGCGTCATGGCCTGGCGGAGGATCGGGGCGGCGCCTGCCCTGATGCCGAGCGTGCCCTCACTCCTCAGGGTGTGGAGCGCACCAGGCAGGTGGTGCGCCGCCTGGTGGCCTTGGAGCTCGGCTGTGAGCGGCTGCTCAGCAGTCCACTGCGGCGGGCCCGTCAGACCGCCGAACTGGCGGTGGCAGGGGGGCTGGCCTCGGCCCTGGAACTCACCGAAGCCCTGGCGCCCGGCGGCGATCCCCTGCCACTGCTCCAGCAGGCCCTGGGCCCTGGCCGGCTGGCCCTCGTGGGCCATGAGCCCGACCTGGGCGATCTCGCCGCGCGCCTGATCGGCGCCCMACCGGCAGCCTGGTGCTCAAGAAGGCCGGCGTGGCACTGCTCGAGCTACCGGCGGCCGGGCTGGGCCATGGCCGCCTGCGCCTGCTCCTGGGCCCACGTCAGCTGCTCGGCGGCAGCTAGCGCTACGGCCATCGGCCGCCCGGCAGCCGTAGGTTCGCTGCAGCGGCATCCCCGGCATGACCAGCAGCGCCCCCGCCAGCACCGGCCCAGAGGCAACCCCTGCCTTCCGCCCCGGCCTGGANGGCGTGCCGGCCACCCATTCCTCCATCTGCGACATCGACGGCCGCACGGGGGTGCTCACCTACCGCGGCTATGGGGTCGATGAACTCGTCAGCCGCAGCACCTTCCTGGAGACCACCTACCTGCTGATCTGGGGTGATCTGCCCAATCCCGATCAACTTCGGGCGTTCGAGCAGGAGGTGCAGATGCACCGGCGGGTGAGCTTCCGCATCCGCGACATGATGAAGAGCTTCCCCTCCCAGGGGCATCCGATGGATGCGCTGCAGGCCAGCGCCGCCTCGCTGGGCCTCTTCTACTCCCGCCGCGCCCTCGACAATCCTGAGTACATCTATTCGGCGGTGGTGCGCCTGATCGCCAAGATCCCCACGATGGTGGCGGCGTTCCAGCTGATCCGGAAGGGCCAGGATCCGATCCAGCCCCGCGACGATCTGCCCTATGCCGCCAACTTCCTCTACATGCTCACCGAGCGGGAGCCCGATCCGATGGCGGCCCGCATCTTCGATGCCTGCCTGATCCTCCACGCCGAGCACAGCCTCAACGCCAGCACCTTCAGCGCCCGGGTCACCGCCAGCACCCTCACCGATCCCTACGCCGTGGTGGCCTCGGCGGTGGGCANCCTGGCGGGGCCTCTGCACGGCGGCGCCAACGAGGACGTGCTGGCCATGCTGGAGATGATCGGCAGCGAGGAGCAGGTGGAGCCCTGGCTGGATCGGGCCATCGCCGGGAAGCAGAAGATCATGGGCTTCGGCCACCGGGAATACAAGGTCAAGGACCCTCGCGCCGTGATCCTCCAGAAGCTGGCCGAGGAGCTGTTCGACCGCTTCGGTCACGACCCCCTCTACGATCTGGCCCGTCGCCTGGAGGAGGCCGCCGCCACCCGGCTCGGCCCCAAGGGCATCTACCCCAACGTCGACTTCTATTCCGGCCTAGTGTACCGCAAGCTCGGCATCCCCGAAGACCTGTTCACGCCGATCTTCGCGATCGCCCGCACCGCCGGCTGGCTCGCCCACTGGAAGGAGCAGCTGGGGGCCAACCGCATCTTCCGGCCCTCGCAGATCTACACCGGTGCTGCCCGCCGCGACTGGACGCCGCTGGAAGCCCGCTAAGTTTCATCGCACCTGAGCTGTCGCCATGCCGATCGACACGGCGTCCGGACTGGATCTCCAGGCCGGCTTCGAGTCTGCCCTGGAGGGTCTGGGCCTGAGCCAAGGGGCGGCCCACCTCCTCTGGCTGCCCCTGCCGATGCTGCTGGTGCTGGTGGCCGCGGTGGTGGGGGTGCTGGTGAACGTGTGGCTGGAGCGCAAGATCTCCGCCGCCGTGCAGCAGCGCATCGGCCCGGAATACGCCGGCGNCCTGGGCATCCTTCAGCCGATGGCCGATGGTCTCAAGCTCCTCTTCAAGGAGGACATCATCCCGGCCCGTGCCGATGGCCTGCTGTTCACCCTGGGGCCGGTGCTGGTGCTGATCCCGGTGATCCTCAGCTGGCTCGTGGTGCCCTTCGGACAGCACCTCCTGATCAGCAACGTGGGCGTGGGGATCTTCCTGTGGATCTCACTCAGCAGCATCCAGCCGATCGGGCTGCTGATGAGTGGCTACGCCTCCAACAACAAGTATTCCCTCCTGGGCGGCCTGCGGGCCGCGGCCCAGTCGATCAGCTACGAAATCCCCCTGGCTCTGGCGGTGCTGGCGGTGGTGATGATGAGCAACTCGCTCAGCACCGTGGCGATCGTGGATCAGCAGACCGGTGCCGGCATCCTCAGCTGGAACATCTGGCGGCAGNCAGTCGGCTTCCTGATCTTCTGGATCTGTGCCCTGGCCGAGTGCGAGCGCCTGCCGTTCGACCTGCCGGAGGCCGAGGAGGAACTGGTCGCCGGCTATCAGACCGAGTACGCCGGCATGAAGTTCGCGCTCTTCTACCTGGGCAGCTACATCAACCTGGTGCTCTCGGCACTGCTGGTGTCGGTGCTGTACCTGGGTGGCTNGGGCTTNCCCCTGCCGGTGGAGTGGCTCGCCGGCTGGCTGGGCCAGCCGGTGGATGCACCGCTGGTGCAGGTGATCACGGCCTCGGTGGGGATCGTGATGACCGTGCTCAAGGCCTACCTGCTGGTCTTCCTGGCAATCCTGCTGCGCTGGACCACCCCCAGGGTGCGGATCGACCAGCTGCTCGACCTGGGCTGGAAATTCCTGCTCCCCATCGCCCTGGTCAACCTGCTGGTGACCGCCGGCCTCAAGCTGGCCTTCCCGGCGGTGTTCGGAGGCTGATCCCGGCTCCGCCTCCCCAGCCCGCTCCACGACCGGCCATCATTGGACCGGCCTGAATCCCTTCCGCAACCTCCGCGCATGTTCGGGTTTCTCAAGAAAGTCGGCGACTACACCCGCGATGCGGTGGGTGCGGCCCAGTACATGACCCAGGGTCTGGCGGTGACCTTCGATCACCTGCGCCGCCGCCCGATCACGGTGCAGTACCCCTACGAGAAGCTCATCCCCTCGGAGCGCTACCGCGGCCGTATCCACTACGAGTTCGACAAGTGCATCGCCTGCGAGGTGTGCGTGCGCGTCTGCCCGATCAACCTGCCGGTGGTCGACTGGGTGATGAACAAGGCCACCAAGAAGAAGGAACTGCGGAACTACTCGATCGATTTCGGGGTCTGCATCTTCTGCGGCAACTGCGTGGAGTACTGCCCCACCAACTGCCTCTCGATGACCGAGGAATACGAGCTGGCGGCCTTCGATCGCCACAGCCTCAACTACGACAACGTGGCCCTCGGCCGTCTACCCACCAGCGTGACCAGCGATCCCGCAGTGATCGCTCTGCGGGAACTTGCCTATCTGCCCAAGGGTGAGATGGATCCCCATGGGGTGCCGGACACGGCCCCGCGCGCCGGCAGACTGCCCGAGCAGGTTCTCGAGACCCTGCCCAATAGCGAGCCGGCTGCCAGCTCTGGCGCTGTAACCGAGGAGAAGGCCTGATGATGACGATCGCTTCCACCACCCAGCTGATCTGTTTCGCCGTGCTCGCCGGCGGTGTGGCCATCGGCTCACTCGGTGTCGTGCTTCTGCCCAACATCGTGTACTCCGCCTTTCTGCTCGGCGGTGTTTTCCTCTCGGTTGCGGGCATCTATCTGCTGCTCAATGCCAGCTTCGTGGCCGCCGCCCAGGTGCTCGTCTACGTGGGTGCGGTGAACGTGCTGATCCTGTTCGCGATCATGCTCGTGAACAAGAAGGAGGCGATGGCCGCGATTCCCGGCCTTGGGTTGAGGCGCCTGGTCTCCGGCCTTGTGTGCGGGGGGCTTCTCGTGCTCCTGGTGCGCGTGGCCCTCACCACCCCCTGGGCCCTGCCGGGGCCGGTGCCGGTGGGGGAGGAGGCCACCATCCGCCTGGGTGAGCACCTCTTCTCCGACTATCTCCTCCCCTTCGAGCTCGCCTCCGTGCTGCTGCTGATGGCGATGATCGGCGCGATCGTTCTCGCCCGCCGCGATGTCTTCAGCAGTGACGTGATCACCGGCGAACCCGCCGACCAGGGCCTGATCGAGAAGGCCCGCACCCCCCTGCTCCTGGAAAAGCCCTAGATGGACCCCACCTCTGTCTCCATCGTTCCCCTTCAGGCCTTTCTGCTCCTGGCCGCGCTCCTGTTCTGCACCGGCGTCTGGGGCCTGATCAACAGCCGTAACGCGGTGCGGGTGCTGATGAGCATCGAGCTGATGCTCAATGCCGTGAACATCAACCTGATGGCTTTCTCCAGCTACCTCGATGGCCAGCTCATCCGCGGACAGGTGTTCACGATCTTCGTGATCACGGTGGCTGCGGCCGAGGCTGCCGTTGGNCTGGCGATCCTGCTGTCGCTCTACCGCAACCGTGAGACCGTGGACATGGAGCGCTTCAACCTGCTGCGCTGGTAGCCATCCACCATGCGCCTGGAGCGGATCTGGCTGATCGTACGCTCCGGCAGCCCGGCGGCTGAGCGCATGGCCCGCCGCTGCATCGCCGATCTGGCGGCGCGGGGAACGGCGGTCGTGGCGGCCCAGAGCGGGCTCACCAGCAATCCCTATCCCGGCCTGCTCGCCAGCGAAACCGCTCTCCCCGATCTGGCGATCGTGCTCGGCGGGGATGGCACGGTTCTCGGAGCCGCGCGCCATCTCTCCCCGCTCGGGGTGCCCATCCTCAGTTTCAACATCGGCGGTCGCCTGGGTTTTCTCACCCACGATCCCGCCCTGCTGCGGCTCAGCGGCGAGACCGATGATCTCTGGCAGCGGCTCAGCGACGATCGCTTCGCGCTGGAGCAGCGGATGATGCTGCAAGCCCGTCTGGAGCGGGGCGATGGGGTGCCCGAACCGGACCCCCAGCCCCACCTGGCGCTCAACGACATCTATTTCCGGCCCGCCCTCGATGAGCTCGGCTCCACCTGTGTGCTGGAACTGGACATCGATGGCGAGGTGGTGGATCAGTTCCGCGGCGATGGTCTGATCATCGCCACCCCCACCGGCTCCACCGGCTATGCCATGGCCGCCGGTGGACCGATCCTGCATCCCGGCATCGAAGCCATCGTGGTGGCACCGATCTGTCCGATGTCCCTCTCCAGTCGGCCGCTGGTCGTGCCGCCGCGGGCCCGGCTGACTGTCTGGCCGCTGGGGGAATCGAGCCGGCGTGTGCGGCTCTGGAACGATGGCGCGGCGGCTACCGAACTCGAGCCCGGCGATCGGGCGGTGGTGGAGCGCAGCAGCCACCCGGCCCTGCAGGTGCTGCTGGAGCAGAGTCCCTCCTACTACCGCACGCTCACCCACAAGCTCCACTGGGCCGGCAGTCTCACCGCCGCCGAACCATCCCAGAATTGAGGCCTGCCCGGGCTCGCGGCGCCATGGCTCTGGAGATCGAGCGACGCTTCCTGGTCAGCGGTGATCGCTGGCGCCAGCACGTGATCTGGACCGCCCGCCTGCAGCAGGGCTACCTGGCCGTCGCTGCCGATGGCCTCACGGTGCGGGTGCGTCGGGCGGGGGACCAGGCCTGGCTCACGATCAAGGCTCGCGCTGCTCTCGATGACGCCTCCACCAGGAACCTCGACTGGGTGCGCCAGGAATTCGAGTACCCGATCCCCACAGCCGATGCCGAACAGCTCCTGGCCCTGGCGCCGCAGCAGCTCAGCAAGTGGCGCCATGGTCTTGATCTGCCGGGGGGTGAGTGGGTGCTCGACGTGTTCGAGGGGGCCAACGCTNCCCTGGTGGTGGCGGAGGTGGAGCTGCTCGATCCCGATCAGCCCCTGCAGCCGCCGGCCTGGTGCGTGCTGGATGTCACCGGTCGCCACGAGCTCAGCAATGCCGCGCTGGCTGCCACACCGCTGGCCAGCTGGCCGGAGCGACAGCGCCAGGACCTGCTGGGGGCCTGCGCCGTCGACGACAACCTAGAGTGATCCCGAAGAAATCCTGAAGAAGCGTGGTGACCGGTCTCTACGACGGCGAAGGGGTGCTGCGGTTCTACGGTCGGGATCGGGACGACTGCCTCGCCTATGCGGAACTGTTCGGCCTTGATCCCAGCCGCTACAGCCTGTTCTCCCTGTTCGGCGAGCCGGAGTGGGTGGCTGGTGATGGCTTCAGTGCGGCCGCTCCGGAGATTGCTGGCCTGGGACGACCGCGCAGCAGTTGAAGCCATCACGCAGATCTTGCCGTGATCCATCGCCCAGTTGAGCAGGGCGACGCGGTTCTTGGCCCCCGTCTTGATGAACACGTTGCTGACGTGGTTGTCGACGGTGCGCTTGCTGATCGTGAGTGTCTGGGCGATCTCCTGGTTGGTCAGCCCTGGGCCACCAGTTCGATGATCTCTAGTTCACGCTCCGAGAGGTCCCTCTCCTGAAGAGAACGCTGTGACGTGCCGGATGCCGCCGCCTGGCGCTCTGGCGACCTCTGGTCGGCTGGTTGGTCCCGCATCCGCCGGCGCCCTGGCATGGTCTCACTCTAGGCATGCCCGTGGCGGATGATGGCTGGGCCATGCACCTCTGGGCTTGCTGCTGCAACGGGCTCTCACTTCCGGACAGGTGGCGATCACGGCCGAGGTGACCCCGCCCCGGGGCGGCGACCCCAGCCGAACCCTTGCCGCCGCCGAGGCTCTGCGCGGCTGGGTGCATGCCGTGAACGTGACCGATGGCAGCCGGGCGGTGATGCGCATGAGCAGCCTGGCGGTGTGCCGGCTGCTGCTGGACCGCGGCATCGAGCCGGTGCTGCAGCTCGCCTGCCGTGACCGCAACCGCATTGCCCTGCAGGCCGAGCTGCTCGGTGCCCACGCCCTCGGGCTGCGCAACGTGCTCTGCCTGACAGGGGATCCTGTGCGGGCCGGTGACCAGCCCGATGCAAGGCCGGTGAACGAGCTCGAATCGGTGCGGCTGCTGCAGCTGGTGGGCCAGCTCAATGCCGGCCGCGATCCTGTGGACGGCATGCTGCCCGATGGCCCCACGGTCCTGTTTCCCGGCGCAGCGGCAGATCCCCAGTCGGCCAGCTGGAGCGGCCTGAAGCAGCGCACCCGCCGCAAGCACGAGGCGGGGGCCCGTTTCTTGCAGACCCAGATGGTCATGGATCCCGAGGCTCTGCGGCGCTTCGTCGGCGAGATCGCCGCGCCACTGGACCTGCCGGTCCTGGCGGGGGTGTTTCTGCTCAAGTCGGCCCGCAACGCGGCCTTCATCAACCGGGTGGTGCCCGGGGCAGCCATTCCCCAGGTGGTGATCGACCGGCTGGCGGCAGCATCGGATCCAGCCGCTGAGGGCATCGCCATCGCCGCCGACCAGGTCGCCCGTTACCTGGACATCGCCCAGGGCGTGCACCTGATGGCCGTCAAGGCCGAGGAGCGGATTCCCCTGATCCTGGAGCGGGCCGGCCTTGGGCCCCTGGCGTCGCCCATCCAGGAAGCGAGCTCCAGGACCGCCGCGATCAGCTCGCCTGGCTGACTGCCAGATCGGTGCCGAGCAGCTCGGCCAGAGCCTTCTGCTGAGGTGAGGGGGCGACCACATCCTGGCGGCGCACGTCGGTGATCAGCCAGTCGAGTGCCGCTTCCTGCAGATCGAAGTGATCGCCGTTGCGGTCCACGCAGTAGCGACCGAACACCAGCTTCTCCACCAGACGCACCCCGGGGCCGATGCGCGAGTAGTCGAAGATGATCGAATTGTCGATCGTGGNCCCCTCGCAGATGTGACAGCTCGGGCCGATCATGGCGGGGCCGATGATCGTGGCGCCATCCTCGATCCGGGTCATGCCGCCCACGTAGATCGGTCCCTGAACCTTGATTCGGTCCCAGTTGGCGGCCACGTTGAGACCGGTGTGGATGCCCGGCCGCACCTCCTTGCCCGGGATCTGAACCTGGCGCACATGCCCCTGCAGCACGCTGCGGATGGCCTGCCAGTAATCGGGCACCTTGCCGATGTCCACCCACTCGAATTCCATCGGCAGGGCGTAGAAGGGGGCTCCGGCCGCCACCAGACGGGGGAACAGATCGGAGCCGATATCGAAGGGCACGCCACTGGGCACATAGTCGAGCACTTCGGGCTCGAAGATGTAGATGCCCGTGTTGATCATGTCGCTGGCGGCCTGCTCCAGCTCCGGCTTCTCCTGGAAGGAGCGGACCCGGCCATCCGCGTCGGTCACCACCACGCCGTAGCTGCTCACCTGATCGCGCGGCACGCGCTTGGTGATCAGGCTGGCCAGGGCTCCCTTCTCGCGATGCCGGCGCACGGCCTCGGTGAGGTCGAGGTCGATCANGGCATCGCCGCAGAGCACCACGAAGGTGTCGTCGAAGAAGGGCTGGAAATTCTGGATCTTCTTGATCCCTCCGGCTGATCCGAGTGCGTCGCCGACCAGCTCGCCGTCTTCGACTCGCCCTTCGAAGCTGTAGGCGATCTGCACCCCGAAGCGCTGACCGTCGCGGAAGTAGTTCTCGATCTCCTCAGCAAGGTGGGAGACGTTGACCATGATCTCGTTGAAACCGTGCTCCCGCAGCAGCTCAAGCAGAAACTCCATCACCGGTTTCTGCAGGATCGGGATCATCGGCTTGGGAATCGTGTGCGTGATCGGTCTCACGCGGGTTCCCTTGCCGGCCGCAAGGATCATCGCCTTCATCGGCGTGTGCTCTCTTCGGTCGGATGACTCACTGTAAAGGCACTCTTCAGGCGGCCAGGGTCGTGAAGGCCGGCCCAGGCTCTGGCACCAGAGGCAGTTGCACGCTCTCGCCGGAGTCCAGCAGGCGCCGCAGCCGCAGCGGGCCGTAGAGCCCTCCCTGCTGCTCCAGGCTCAGCTTGCCCTGGTGGCTGAGAAACAGCAGGGCCCAGAACACCCCAACCCGATCCCGGTCGAGCTGCTCGCCGGCGCCATCGCGATCGACCCGCTCCCCCCAGGCCTGCACGAGTTCCTCGAACGCCACCCAGTGCAGGGCGGCCGGCCAATCCAGCAGGAAGCGGCTGAGGGCGGCGGTAGTCTCCGGCAGTTTCTCGCGGTGGGCGAGGGCTGCCACCTGGGCGATCGCGGCCCGCTCGCTGTAGCGCTTCGGCCGTTGCCGCTGGCGGGTCCGCAGATCCTCCGATTCGATCCGTTCGGCGATGTCCTCCAGCTGGCGGATCAGCTCGCCAAGGGTCACTGGGCGCTGCAGCGGCGGCGGCGCCACGGGACGACGCCAGAGGTGCCGCTCCGGTCGGCTCGGCAGTGCCACGCCGGCTGGCATCAGCCAGCCCTGGCCCTCGTCATCGAAGTCGTAGGCCATGCCCTCCTCGAGGGCAGGGGCTGGCGGGAAGGTGGTGACCTCCAGCAGCTCGGCCTTCAACGCCACCAGGACCGACGCGGCGAGGAAGGCCTCACTGGTTTCGGCCAGGTCCTGCTCATAGCTTCCCCCTACCGATCGGATCAGCCGCGGCACCTCGATGCGCTGGCGCAGCTGATCGAGAAAGCCGTCGACCACAGCGATCACATCCACGTCCCAGGGGTCGAGCTCCCCCCGTTCGGCCGCATCCTGCAGCAGCCGGATGGCCAGCCTGGCGCCCGCTTCAGCCAAGACGGAGGGCCGGCTCCCTGCGCAGGTACGCCATCACGCTACCCGTCCTGGCGATGCACGGCCAGCCTGCTCAGCCGGGTCAGCCGACCGCCACCGACACATCGCCGCTGCTGGTCTCGCCGCTGTGCTGGGCCGAGCTCTGGCCGGCCGCCGGCAGCAGACCCAGCTGGGCATCCACGGTGGCCCGGTAGCGCTGCAGGTCGTTCTCCAGTTCCTGGATCCGCACCTGCTGAGCCTCGATCTCGGTCTGGTTCTGCAGGGCTTCCACCTTGCGCACCACCCCGGTCCAAACGGCAAACACCCAGGCGGCGATGGCCCCCACGCCTCCCACCACCAGCAGCATGGCGGCCAGGGGCAGGGTGGCCTGCAGTCCGGGCAGGAAATGCACGGTGGTGGGTGCGGTGTTCTCCAGGGTGAACATCACCATGGCCAGCCCGAAGCTGAAGATCAGCAGGAAGTTGATCTGTTTCATCGTGTGGAAAGGCCGAAGGGCGGCGGCTCTGGCACAGGAGGGTAAGCGGAGTGGCGGTGTGATGGCGCACCGCCTGGCTCAGGAGACGAGCGGCGGGGCCACCAGCAGCGGCTGCCGGATCAGCGCGGCGGCGGTGGGACGATTGAGACCCTGCAGGGCCACCAGGTCGCGCTGGACGAGGGTCTCGATCGAGGCGCGGTAGGTGTCGGTCATGATCCTGGGGTAGAGGCCGATGCCGATGATCGGCACCAGCAGGCAGCTGATCACATAGATCTCGCGCGGCTCAGCGTCCACCAGGTGGGTGTGTGCGGCGAGTTCCACGTTTTCCTTGCCGAAGAAGATCTCCCGCAGCATCGAGAGCAGGTAGATCGGCGTGAGGATCACCCCCACCGCCGCCAGCACCGCGATCACCACCCGGAAACTGAGGCTGTAGGCCTCGCTGGTGGCGAAACCCACGAACACCATCAGCTCGCTCACGAAGCCGCTCATGCCCGGCAGGGCCAGCGATGCCAGCGAACAGACCGTCCAGAGGGCGAACATCTTGCGCATCTTCTGGCCCACACCACCCATCTCATCGAGCTGCAGGGTGTGGGTGCGGTCGTAGGTGGCACCCACCAGGAAGAACAGGCTCGCGCCGATCAGCCCGTGGCTGATCATCTGCAGCATCGCCCCGCTGGTGCCGAGCGCACTGAAGCTGCCGATGCCGATCAGAACGAAGCCCATGTGGCTGATCGAGCTGTAGGCGATCTTGCGCTTGAGGTTGCGCTGGGCGAAGGAGGTGAGGGCGGCGTAGATGATGTTCACCACCCCCAGCACCACGAGCAGGGGAGCGAACTGGGCGTGGGCAGCCGGCAGCAGCTGGGCGTTGAAGCGCAGCAGGGCATAGCCGCCCATCTTCAGCAGGATGCCGGCCAGCAGCATGTGCACGGGGGCCGTGGCCTCGCCGTGGGCGTCGGGGAGCCAGGTGTGCAGCGGCACGATCGGCAGCTTCACGCCGAAGGCGATCAGCAGACCGGCGTAGCAGAGGATCTGGAACTTCACGGGGAAGTCCTTCGCCATCAGGGCGCTGTACTCGAAGCTGGTGCTGCCTCCGTAGAAGGCCATCGCCAGGCCCACGATCAGGATGAACAGCGAGCTGCCGGCGGTGTAGAGGATGAACTTGGTGGCGGCGTACTGGCGCTTCTTGNNCCCCCAGATCGCCAGCAGCAGGTAGACGGGGATCAGCTCCAGCTCCCAGGCCAGGAAGAACAGCAGCATGTCCTGCACGGCGAACACGGCGATCTGACCGCCGTCCATGGCCAGCAGCAGGAAGTAGAAGAGTTTCGGCTTGAAGCTCACCGGCCAGGCGGCCAGGGCCGCCAGGGCTGTGATGAAGCTGGTGAGCAGGATCAGCGGCATCGAGAGACCATCGGCTCCCACCGACCAGGCCAGGCCGAGGCTGGGCAGCCACTCGACCCGCTCCACCAGCTGCAGCCCCTCCACGGCAGGGTCGTAGCCGTTGAGGTAGCCCCCCACCGTGAGCAGGAAGGTGATCAGGGCGATTCCCAGGGCATACCAGCGCACCTGCCGGCCGTCGCCCTGATCGGGCACGAAGGGGATCAGCAGGGCCGCCGCGATCGGAAACAGAATCGAGGCGCTCAGCCACGGAAAGGCCACGGAGGAGAGAGGCTCAGCGTTGAGCGGAGTGTAGAAATACCGATCAGGCCAGCTCGATGCTGGTGGCGGTAGCCACACAGTTCGTCGTCGCCGGCCCGGAGGGGCTGGCCCTCAGGCGGATGGGCGGGTCTGGGGAGCTTGGGGCGATTGAGGCGCCCGAGCCGCTCAGCCCAGCGAGCCGAACAGCACCACCAGGGCGATCACGCCGCCGAACACGATCAGGGCGTAGAACTGGGCCCGCCCGGTTTCGAAGTACTTGAGGCCTTCACCGCTGCCGAGAGTGAGCAGGCCGGTGAGGTTGACCACGCCGTCGACCACCTTGGAATCCACATCCAGCACCGACTTGGCCAGCTTGCGGCTGCCCTGCACGAAGAGCCTGTCGTTGATGGCATCGAGATACCACTTGTTGGCCAGGAAGGCGTTGATGGCCGGATAGCGGTTGGCGAACAGGGCCGCGAGATCGAGCTTGTGGAGGGCGTAGGCCAGGACCGCCACGGTGATGCCGGCCACGGAGATCGCCACCGAGGCCCCGGCCAGAGGGAGGAATTCGCTCCAGTTGAAGTGTTCGGCCATCTCGGCTGCCTCGTGGGGATCGAGCAGGGCGGCGAAACGGCTGTTCCANGGGGTGCCGAGCAGGCCGATCAGCACTGAGGGCACGGCGAGAATCGCCAGGGGCAGGGCCATCTGCCAGGCCGATTCGTGGGGGTGGTCGGCAAGGTGGCCATGACGATCCTCGTGGTCGCCGCCCGCCTTGCCCGCAGCGGCCAGGAGCTGGGACGCGATCGCCTTGTCGTTGCCTCGGAATGTGCCCTCGAAGGTGAGGAAGTAGAGCCGGAACATGTAGAAGGCGGTCATGCCGGCGGTGATGAATCCCATCGCCCAGAGCAGGGGATAGGTATTGAAGGCCTGGCCGAGGATCTCGTCCTTGCTCCAGAAGCCGGCCAGCGGAGGGATGCCGGCGATGGCCACGCAGCCGATCAGGAACGTGGTGCTGGTCACGGGCATCCAGCGCCGCAGGCCGCCCATCAGACGCATGTCCTGGGCGAGCACCGGCTCATGGCCCACCACCTCCTCCATGGCGTGGATGACCGACCCGGAGCCGAGAAAGAGCATCGCCTTGAAGAAGGCGTGGGTCACCAGATGGAACATGCCGGCCACCGGGGCGCCGCAGCCCATCGCAAGCATCATGTAGCCCAGCTGGCTCACGGTGCTGTAGGCCAGGCCCTTCTTGAGATCCTGCTGGGTGAGGGCGATCGAGGCGCCCAGAAAGAGGGTGATCGTGCCGATCACGGCGATCGTGAGCTGCACAGCCGGGAAGGGCTCATACACCGGCTGCAGCCGTGCCACCAGGAACACGCCCGCGGCGACCATGGTGGCGGCATGGATCAGGGCTGAGATCGGCGTGGGGCCCTCCATGGCATCGGGCAGCCACACGTGAAGCGGGAACTGCGCCGACTTGGCCATGGGCCCCATGAACACCAGCAGGCAGAGCAGCACGGCGATGCCGTTGCTGAGGCTTCCCCCGGCCACCGCCTGCTGCAGGCCGGCGCCGATCTCCTCGAAGCCGAAACTGCCCGTGGCCCAGAACAGGCCGAGAATGCCCAGCAGCAGGCCGAAGTCGCCCACCCGGTTGGTCACGAAGGCTTTCTGGGCCGCGTTGGCGGCGCCGTCGCGGTCATACCAGAAGCCCACCAGCAGGTAGGAGCACATGCCCACCAGCTCCCAGAACACATAGATCTCCAGGAGGTTGGGGCTGATCACCAGGCCCAGCATCGAGCTGCTGAACAGGGCCAGGTAGGTGAAGAAGCGCACATAGCCCTTGTCGTGGGCCATGTAGCCGTCGGAATAGACCATCACCAGCAGCGCGATGGTGGTGACCAGGGCCAGCATCACCGCCGCCAGGGCATCGACGCGGAAGCCCATCTGCAGATTGAACGTGCCCGCGCTGGCCCAGTTGAACAGCACTTCGGTGGTCCCGGCTCCAGCGAGCTGCTGAGCCAGGATCACGTAGCTGAGCACCGCCGCGGCGCCCACGCAGCTGATCAGCAGCCAGGCGACGGGCTTGCGCAGACGGTTGATCGTGCGGTTGAAGCTGATCAGCCCGAGACCCACCAGGCAGGCCCCGGCCAGGGGCAGCACCGGGATCAACCAGGCGAGGTCGGCGGCTGCGGGCATCCGGCTGGGCTCCGTGGGGGCGGGCTGGCAGCGAGTGTAGGCANGCGCTGCCCGGGNCCCATGCGCCCTGTGGTTGATTGCTGTTGAGGAGCCTGGCGCGCTCAGCCGAGCCAGTGGGCCAGGGCGGTTCGGGAGAAGGCGGTGGNCCCCAGGCCGATGAAGCGGTGGGCCCACCAGAACAGGCCGATGGCGATGGCGATGCCCAGCTGGGCCGGCCGCAGGAACTCGCTGAGCACCAGCTGCTGGCGACCGTCCAGCACGGCACGGAAGGGAATCACCGAGGTGCCGGCCCTGAGCTCCTCAAAGGCGGGGCCGAAGCGGCTGCGCAGCGCCGGTCTCCGTTCCAGACCGCGAAGAGGTGGTGAGCGATCAGGCCGACACAGGTGGCCACCATGAAGCTGCTGCCGATCCAGAGCAGATGGGTACCGCACCAGAGGATCTGCCCCACCGCCTGGGGGTGGCGGCTGATGCGGATGATCCCGGTGGCGTAGAGGCGCACCTGGGGTTTGAGCACGGCCGGGATCTCCAGCAGGTTGTAGGTGGCCGGATACAGAAACAGGAAGCTGATCGCCGTGCCGCCCCACACCAGTGGCACGATCCATGGCTGCTCCTGCAGGTTCCAGAGGCGGATGNCGTCGTAGCGATGGGCCAGGAAGTAGCCGATCACGACCACGGCCGACGGGATGCTGACGGCCGCGAACAGCAGCCGCCAGGCCCGTTCGCCGATCCGTGCCGNCCCCCAGGGCCTCAGCGAAGCCCCGCCGCTGTGCAGCACGGCGAAGGCCAGCAGCAGAGCCAGCATCACCCAGCTGCTGTGGTGCAGATCGCTTGACGCCGTCACGGATGGTCTGGCTCGGGGAACGGCGATTCTCGCCAGTCGCCTGAGCGCCCGTTTGGGGCACCTAGAGTTCTGGTCCTCTGCAGAAGCGCTGCGCCCCTGCATGGCTGATCTGCCCTTCACCCTCGATCAGCTGCGCATCCTGCGGGCCATCGCCAGCGAAGGCAGCTTCAAGAAGGCCGCTGACAGCCTCTATGTGACCCAGCCGGCGGTGAGCCTGCAGATCCAGAACCTGGAGAAGCAGCTCAGCGTCTCACTCTTCGACCGGGGCGGCCGCAAGGCCCAGCTCACCGAGGCCGGCCACCTGCTGCTCAGCTACTGCGACCGGATCCTCAGCCAGTGCCAGGAGGCCTGCCGCGCCCTCGACGACCTGCACAACCTCAAGGGCGGCTCGCTGATCGTGGGCGCCAGTCAGACCACCGGCACCTACCTGATGCCGCGGATGATCGGGCTGTTCCGCCAGAAGTATCCCGATGTGGCGGTGCAGCTGCAGGTGCACAGCACGCGCCGCACCGGCTGGAGCGTGGCCAACGGCCAGGTGGATCTGGCGATCATCGGTGGGGAACTGCCCAGCGACCTCAATGAGCTGCTGCAGGTGGTGCCCTATGCGGTGGATGAGCTGGCCCTCGTGCTGCCCACGAAGCACCCCCTGGCGCGGCTGCCGGAGCTCACCAAGGAAGACCTCTACCGGCTGGGGTTCGTCTGTCTCGATGCCCAGTCCACCACCCGCAAGATGGTCGACCAGCTCCTGGCCCGCTCCGGCCTCGATGTGGCCAGGTTGAAGATCGAGATGGAGCTCAATTCCTTCGAGGCGATCAAGAACGCGGTGCAGAGCGGACTGGGTGCCGCCTTCCTGCCTGTGGTGTCGATCGAGCGGGAGCTCTCGGCAGGCAGCCTGCACCGCCCCCAGGTGGCCGATCTGATGGTGCGTCGCCAGCTCAAGCTGATCACCCACCCGGCCCGCTACTGCTCCCGCGCCGCCGATGCCTTCCGCCGCGAGGTGCTGCCGGTGTTCGCCAGCCCCGACAGCCCGCTGCGGCGACCGCTGCAGGCCGCATCCCAGCAGGGCAGCCCGCAGCAGCCGGTGGTGGACTCTGCCTCAGCCAGCGGCCCCCAGCCCTAGCCCTGCGTTGAAGGCTCAGAACTGATCGGCTTCGGGGGTCACCCCCACCGCGTCATCGGCCACCCCTCTGGTGACGAACTGATTCTCCCGGATGTCGGTCTGGTAGACGCAGCGCACGATCGGCTTGTCCTTGACCGAGCCGATGTAGGCGAAGGTGTTCATGCGCTGCTTGCACTGGCGCATCTGCTCGGCGGTGATCGCCCCCTCCTTCTGCAGCACGCTCCAGTTCTCCCGGCGGATCACACAGCCCGGCTTGAGCGCCGGCTGCGTGACGAAGCTGCTGCTCGGGTTCATCGTGGTGTAGAGCTCGATGTCCATCACGAAGGCGCTGGCGCCCCACTGCCGGCAGAACTCAGGATCGGGCACGGCCATGTCGAGCTGCTGGGAACTGGCGATGTTGCCCTGGTTGCCCTGGGTGGTGCTGGAGATCGCGGTGCCGATGCCGATGCCCACCACCAGCACGCCCGCCAGCACGGCGATCGTGCCCACGTTGAACTGAATCGGCCCACCACCCCGGGGATCCCCTCCACCGGGGTTGGCGCCAGCGCCCCTGCCGCCGCCGCGGCCACCGCCCCGTCGCGCTGCCGGGTCGTCATAGGCGTCGTAGCGGCCGGAGCGCACGCCGGGCTCGCGGTCCTCGCGGTAACGGCCGCTGCTGCGCTCGTCGTGGCGGCTGCGGGAGCGGGTCACAGATTCTCGGGTGTGCGCGGCAGGCCCATGGAGTAGTTGAGCACCCTGCAATCCGGGTTGTAGCGCAGTTCACCGGCCTGCAGGAGCTGCCGGATCGTGCCCTCCAGCTCCGAGCCGATGCGGCGCAGGTTGTACTCGCTCAGCTCGGCACCGGCGTGGGCTGCGACCAGTTCTCGAAAACGCTGCTGAACCTTCTCGAGCACCGAAGCCTCCCACAGGAATTCATTGTCGGGATCCACGTCGAGGGTGAGCTGGCTGGGGTCTGGGACCAGATCACCGCCTTCAACCCTGGCCGTGAACAGCCGCACGTGGCGGGTGGTGGACTTGAGCAGGAGGTCGGCCATGGCTCGTGGAACGGCGCCCGGAACCATGACTTTAGGAACCGGGGCCCGGTTCGAGGTGAGGGCGGCGATCCCTCTATGGTTGCGACTGGTTTTTCCGCTGGATATGCGCGTCGCCATCGCCGGTGCCGGCCTGGCCGGCCTGGCCTGTGCCAAGTACCTCTGCGACGCCGGCCATACGCCGATCGTGCTCGAGGGCCGCGACGTGCTCGGCGGCAAGGTGGCTGCCTGGCAGGACGAGGATGGCGACTGGTATGAGACCGGTCTGCACATCTTCTTCGGCGCCTACCGCAACATGCGGCAGCTCTTCGCTGAGCTCAACATCGAGGACCGGCTCCAGTGGAAGAGCCATTCGATGATCTTCAATCAGCGGGAGAACCCCGGCAGTTACAGCCGATTCGATTTCCCGGACATTCCGGCCCCCTTCAATGGTGTGGCAGCGATCCTGGGCAACAACGACATGCTCAGCTGGCCCGAGAAGATCGCCTTCGCCAAGGGGCTCATCCCGGCGATGCTGCGGGGTCAGCCCTATGTGGAGGAGTGTGATCGCTACTCCTGGACGGAATGGCTGCGTCTGCACAACATTCCAGAGCGCGTCAACGATGAGGTGTTCATCGCCATGGCCAAGGCGCTCAACTTCATCGATCCCGATGAGATCTCCAGCACTGTCGTGCTGACCGCACTCAATCGTTTCCTGCAGGAGAGTGATGGTTCGAAGATGGCCTTCCTCGATGGCAATCCCCCCCAGCGTCTCTGCCAGCCGATCGTGGATTCGATCACGGCCCGCGGCGGCGAGGTCCATCTGGATGCACCTCTGCGTGAGATCGAGCTCAACGCCGATGGCACCGTGAGCGGCTTCCGCATCGGCGGCATCAAGGGACAGGAGAGTCGCACCATCCAGGCCGACGCTACGTGAGCGCCCTGCCGGTGGATCCCCTCAAGCTTCTGCTGCCGGAGCCCTGGAAGCAGCTGCCCTACTTCCAGAAGCTGGACGGTCTCGACGGGGTGCCGGTGATCAACATCCACCTCTGGTTCGACCGCAAGCTCACCGCCATCGATCACCTGCTGTTCAGCCGGAGCCCTCTGTTGAGCGTGTATGCCGACATGAGCAACACCTGCCGTGAATATGCGGATCCCGACCGTTCGATGCTGGAGCTCGTCTTCGCTCCGGCGAAGGACTGGATCGGTCGCAGTGACGACGACATCGTGGCTGCCACGCTGGAGGAGCTCAAGCGGCTGTTCCCGCAGCACTTCACCGGTGAGGATCAGGCCCGTCTGCGCAAGGCGATCGTGGTGAAGACGCCATTGTCGGTCTACAAGACCGTGCCCGGCTGCCAGAAGCTGCGGCCCGATCAGGCCTCGCCGATCGCCAATTTCTTCCTGGCTGGTGACTACACGATGCAGCGCTATCTGGCATCGATGGAGGGTGCTGTGCTCAGCGGCAAGCTCTGCGCCCGGGCGATCGCCGAATCCCCCTTGGCGGTCGCCGCCTGATCGCGCTCGTGCCTTCGGCCCCCGCCAGTTCCGGATTGCCCAGCCTCGAGCAGGCCTATGAGTCCTGCCGGCTGGAAACAGCGCAGTGGGCCAAGACCTTCTATCTGGGCACGCTGCTCATGCCCCCGGCCAAGCGGCGGGCCATCTGGGCCATCTACGTGTGGTGTCGGCGCACCGATGAGCTGATGGACAGCCCGGAGGCCCAGGCCAGGCCGGTCAGCGAACTGGCCGCCCGTCTGGATGCCTGGGAGGAGCGCACGCGGGAGCTGTTCGCCGGCCGGGTGCGGGATGGCCTGGATCTGGTGCTGCGCGACACCCTGGCCCGGTATCCCCAGCCCATCCAGCCCTACCTCGACATGATCGAGGGCATGCGGATGGATCTGCACAAG
>NZ_LFEK01000022.1 GCF_001039265.1 Synechococcus sp. GFB01
CCGAAACCTGCGATGGCCGGCCACAGCAAGTGGGCCCAGATCAAACGCACCAAGGCGGTGGTCGACGCCAGGCGCGGTGCCGTGTTCACCAGGCTCGGCCGGGAGATCATGGTGGCGGCCCGCGGCGGTGCCGATCCGGCCGGCAACTCTCAGCTGCGCACGGCGATCGAGAAAGCCAAGGCGGCCGGTGTGCCCAACGCCAACATCGAGAGGGCCATCGCCAAGGGGTCGGGCCAGCTCAGCGGTGAAGGCGCCACCTTCGAGGAGGTGCGCTACGAGGGCTATGGCCCCGGCGGCGTGGCCGTGCTGGTGGAGGCGTTCACCGACAACCGCAACCGTACGGCCGCCGACCTGCGCCTGGCCTTCAGCAAGCATGGCGGCAATCTGGGCGAAACCGGCTGCGTGGGCTATCTGTTCGAACAGCGCAGCGTGGTGCGCCTGGTCGGTGCCGATGGCGGTCCGATCGCCGAGGAGGCCCTGCTGGAGACCCTGCTGACCCTGGAGGAGCAGGGCGGCCCGGCGCCGTGGGCTATGAGCTGCTCGGGGATGGAGCCGAGGTGTTCGGAGCCTTCGCCGACCTGGAAGCGCTTCAGGCGGGACTGCGCAACCAGGGGATGGCCGTGGAGGCCTGGGAGCACCGCTGGATTCCCCAGACCAGCTGTCCGCTCAGTGAGCCCGAGCAGCTGCGTCGCTGCCTGAAACTCCTGGATGCCCTCGAGGAGCTTGACGACGTGCGCAGCGTGACCGCAAACCTCGAGGCCGACGAGGCGCTGCTGCATGCCCTCGCCGAGTGACGGCCAGACCGCTCATGGTCCCGCTGGCTGCATGGCCTAGGAGGCTGCTGAAATAGCGGTCCATCCGAGCCTTCCTGCACCGGATTCAGAGTCCAGAGTCCCTGACGCCTCCAATCGGAAGACGGTCTTGGCGTACTGGGCAGTGATCCCCGACGTCAGCGGCGAGGTCCAGCCGGACGATCGCTGCTGAGACCCTCGCACCTGCCCTTTCATGCCAGGACCTCCCGTGGGCTGAGCAGGTTGGCCAGGCGGATCAGGTTGTAGGCCACCACGTGCAGCCGAAACACCGCTCCCACCCGCGATCGCCCCCTGGTCTTGAGCTGCCGCAGTCCGGCGGCCTGTTTGATCCAGCCAAATACCTGCTCGATCCGTCTCCTGGCGTTGATCGAGCGGGCATAGCCCGCATGGCGAACGGTGCGGCCGTCGATGGCGGAGCGCCGGCGGGTCTGGATGTTCTGGGTGACATGGGGCGTGATGCCGGCGATGCGCAGATCGGCCACGAAATCCCTGGTGTCGTAGCCCTTGTCGGCCCCCAGTGTCTTCTGGTGGGCACCCGGCAGTGAGCGCGCCATCCGCACGGCCGCCGCACGCTCCCCGTAGCCGTCTGCTGGGGTGACCTCGCTGGCCACCACCAGACCGTGCCGGTTCTCCATCAGGCAGTGCCCCAGATAGCTGAGGAACGCCCCAGTGCTGTTCGACTTGCGGAACAGACGCGCCTCCGCGTCGCTGCTGGAGCGATGCGTCTGGTTGGAGAGCAGCAGGCCGCGGAAGTCGCCCTTGGCGCGCTTCTTCTGCTTGCCAGGAGATGATCCAAACCCATTCCCGCCACTGGACGGTGGTGGATCGTCGTCGATCCCATCGATCCGCTCCAGGGAGCCATGAGAGGCCCAGGCCCGCAGCAGGGTGCCATCCACGGAGAAGTGCTCGGAGCTCAGCAGCGGCATGACCTCCGGCGAGGCCAGCAGCAGCTCCAGGAACATCGCCATCAGCTCCTCGTTGAGCAGCCGGTCTCGGTTCTTGGTGAATGTGGTGGGATGCCAGACGGGATCGTCCGGGTTGAGGCCGACAAACCAGCGAAACAGCAGGTTGTAGTCCAGTTGCTCGATCAGCATCCGCTCCGAGCGGATGCCGTAGATCGCCTGCAGCAACAGGGCCAGCAGCAACTGCTCCGGCGGGATCGAGGGGCGGCCACCCTCGGGGTAGAGCCTGCAGAAGGTGGGGTGCAGCCGATCCAGCGCCTGATCGGCCAGCCGCCGGACCTGCCGTAGGGGATGGGCCTTGGGGATCCGATCCTCCGTGGAGACGTAGGAGAACAGGGGGCCGGTCCGCTCCTGCTGGCCGCGCATCCGCTCAGTGCCGTTGAGCCATTCTCCCGCGGCTGGGCTGCTTTTTCAGCAGCCTCCTAGCCGGGCTGATCGGCCGGCCCCAGCCCGGCCAGGGCGGCCGGATCGGCCAGGAGGGTGACGGCGGGATGCCCGTGCAGCCAACTGGCCGGCAGCGCAGGGCAGGGAGGATCGAGCAGCAGCCGGGCCAGCACGGATGCCTTGCTGGATCCGGTGACCACCAGCAGGATCTGTCGGGCCGACAGGATCTCCTCCAGGCCGAGGGTGATCGCCCGGGCNGGCACCGCCGCCGGATCGCCGCCGAAGGCAGCGGCATTCTGAGCCCGGCTGATCGGGCTGAGCTCCACGCAGCGACAGGGGGCCGCCGCCACCGANNNGGGCTCGTTGAATCCGACGTGACCGTTGAGCCCGAGCCCCAGCAGCTGCAGGCCGATGCCGCCCGCGGCGGCGAGCTCGGCCCTGTAGCGGCGCGCCTCGGCCGCCGGGTCGGACGCCAGACCGTCCGGCAGCCGCACCTGAGCGGGGTCCAGATCCAGGGGGGCCACCAACTGGCGAGCCATCGTGGCGCTGAAGGAGCGGGGGTCGGCGGAGCCGAGTCCGACGTATTCGTCAAGATTGAAACTGAGCCAGCCGGCGCGGAGGGTCCGGCGCTCGGCCGCCGTGAGGCGTCTCACCTGATCCGCCAGAGCGGCGTAGACAGGGTCCATAGTGCTGCCGGTGGCCAGTCCCAGCGGGAGCGGCGCGAGGCCTGAACCGGCCCCCTCATCCAGACGATCCCTCAGCAGCAGGCGGGCAGCTTCCGCCGCCACGGCGGCCACATCACTCCCCACCCAGAGATCGAACCCGCAGGCCAGGCGGCCGTGCTCAACGACCGCCATCCAGGGTCAGGGTGGTACCGCGGTAGTAGTGACGCAGGATCTGCTCATGGCTGCTGCCGCGCAGGGCCAGGCCATAGGCCCCCCACTGGCTCATGCCCACGCCATGGCCAAAACCGCGGCCGATCACCAGCAGGGCGGGTCGGGGCAGTTGCAGCGGCGGCTGGCCCTCCAGCACGGGCAGAGGCGGGGGAGGGGGCGGCAGGCTGGCCAGGGCGGACCCGAAGGCTGGGCTGAAGGAACGCCCCGGGCCCCGTGCCGAGGCCCTCAGGGAGGCCGGCATCGTGCGCCCCCCGGGGCGGCGGCGGCGGCGCTGGCGATCTCGGTGGACAGCAGTTCGAAGCGCACCAGGGTGCTGCGCAGACCGAGCCTGCTGCGAAGCTGGGCGCCGCTGAGCAGCAGACTGCCGCGGGGGCCCTGAACCCGGGCCTCGCGGATCCGACCGGTGGCGGTGGTGGACAGCACGGCGATCCGATCCACCCCCCCGGTCTCGGGGAAGGCCTGCTGCAGCTGCTCGGGCTCGAGGCGCTGCTGCCACTGGTTCACCGGGCTGTGCTCATCGAAATCAGGCACGCTCACGAGGTAGGGCAGCTGCTGTCTCCACAGATCGCCGCTGTTCTCGGTGCTCCCACCGCCGCTGCTGCTGTGAAACACCGTGTTGGCGAGCTGGCCGCCATAGGTGAGCACCTGGCCCCGGGTGGCCGCCACCGCCTCGCGGGTGGAAGGGGTCTCCGCCTCCACACCCTTGTAGACCTGGCTTTTCACGGTGGCACTCAGATCGAAGGGGGCTGTCGGCTTGCGCTCGCGCAGGGCATAGGTGCGGGCTGCCACCGCCTGGGCGCGCAGGGCCGCCTGGGGCCACGTGGCCGGCATCTCGCTGCCCACCACACTCGGCAGATAGCTCTCCAGAGGCACGTGGTTGATCGCCTGCAGGCTGGAGCCCTTGACGAGAATCTGCAGCCGGCCGCGATAGCGGCGCTCCAGCACCTGAAAATCCCCCGTGGCGTCGCCGCGGGCGGGGGCTGCGGCCTCCAGCCACATGGCGGCCACCGCGGGCAGGTTCCGGCTGCCGCTGGCGGTCTCCAGCTGCAGACGACCGTTGCTGAGGCGCAGGCGGGCCGGCGTTCCGGCGGTCAGGAGGGCGATGGGCGAAGCCGCCGAATCGCCCCCGCCGCTGCGCAGTTGGAGCGGGCGGTCGAGGGCGGCCAGGGCGACGACGTCACTCTCCAGCAGCAGCACCCGCACCTCNGTTCCGGCGGCGAACACCGGCGCCACCGCCGCCGTGCCCAGCCACGAACCGATCAGCAGCACGGCCGGTCCGATCGATCCGATCGATCTGAACAGTGGTGCCGGGCCCAGCAATGCCCGCCAGGGGGCCGAAGATCGCATCAAGGCGGCCGGGGAGCAATGGCGCAGCCCATTGTGCCCGGCGTGGCAGCATGCGCCAGAGATCACAGGGCCGTGCAGGTCACCTTTCTGGGCACCAGCTCCGGCGTGNCCACCCGGGCCCGCAACGTCTCGGCGGTCGCCCTGCGGCTGCCCCAGCGGAGCGAGCTGTGGCTGTTCGACTGCGGTGAGGGCACCCAGCACCAGTTCCTGCGCAGCGAGCTGCGGGTGAGCCAGCTGCGCCGCATCTTCATCAGCCACATGCATGGCGACCACGTGTTCGGGCTGCCGGGGCTGCTGGCGAGCATGGGGCTGGCCGGGACCTGCAGCGGCATCGACCTCTACGGACCGGACCCGCTGCGCGACTACCTGGAAGGGGTGCTGCGCACTAGCTCCACCCGCATCGGCTACCCACTGCGCAGTCACCGGGTGCGGCAGGCCGCTGCCAGCGCAGGCGTTCTCCTCGACGACGGCGACATCCAGGTGCGCTGCACGGCACTGAGCCACCGGATCCCCGCCTATGCCTATCGCGTGGATCAGAAGCCCCGGCCNGGCCGCTTCGATGTGGAGCTGGCCCGCAGTCTGGGCATCCCCCCCGGGCCGGTCTACGCCGAGCTCAAGGCCGGCCGCACCGTGACCCTGGCCGATGGCCGGATCATCAACGGCGCCAGCCTCTGCGGCCCGGAGCGCCCCGGCGCCAGTGTGGTGATCTGCACCGACACGGTGTTCTGCGAGGCGGCGGTGGAGCTGGCCCACGAAGCCGATCTGCTCATCCACGAAAGCACCTTTTCCCATGGCGAGGCGGAGCTGGCGATCGCCCGTCAGCACTCGACCAGCACCATGGCGGCCCAGACGGCCCTGGAGGCCGGTGTGAAGCAGCTGGTGCTCACCCACCTCAGCCCGCGCTACATGCCGGGCAATCCCACCACTCCCGACGACCTGCTGGCCGAGGCCCGGGCGATCTTCAGCAACACGCGGCTGGCCCACGACTTTCTCAGCATCGACGTGCTCCCGGCTGAGCCGGCCTGAGCCTGCAACAGTTCCCCCGATTCCGGTCCGGAGGCCCCTNCCCCCCGTGATACAAGGTCTGCGATGCGGTCTCACCGCCACACCGCCGGCTTCTCCCAATGGCCTCCTCCCTCCCTCTGGTTGTCGTCCGCAGAGCGCTGCGCAGTCTGCTCGGCAGCGTCGCCTCCGCCAGTCGCAGCCTGCTGGTGCTGCCCCTGATGCTGCTGTTCGCCCTGGCGGCCCCCGCCCAGGCGGCCCAGTGGAGTGCCGACCAGCTCACCGTGCCAGCTGGACCCGATGGCAGCACGGTGACCTTCAGCGAGCAGGAGATCAAGGCCGGTCGCAAGCTGTTCAACAACAGCTGCGGCGAATGCCATGCCGGTGGCATCACCAAGACCAACCAGAACGTTGGCCTCGACCCCGAGACCCTGGCACTGGCCACCCCCTCCCGCGACAACGTGGAGGCGCTGGTCGACTACATGAAGGATCCGACCAGCTACGACGGTGAGTATTCGATCTCCGACGTGCATCCGAGCCTCCGCAGCAGCGACATCTTCGTGAAGATGCGCGATCTCGACGACGAGGACCTGCGCCTGATGGCCGGCTACATCCTGGTGGCCCCGAAGGTTCAGGGCCAGCAGTGGGGAGGGGGCAAGATCTACTTCTGAGCCAGGGTCCTCACTTCTGCGGATCCAGGTCCCCAGAATCCAGGCTCAGGGGCGATTCTTCATTCCATCTCTCCAGCCAGCTCTGCAGCCAACAGACCGGTCTCCTCCAGGGGACCGGTCTTCTGTTTGACAAGCCGCTCCAACCGGTGCGACGCCCATCGCCCGTGAAGTCTGGTCCCTTCCGAGCTGCCGAGCGCGTCGTGGCGGGGCCCGGTGGGGCCACGGGATCAGTCGATGGGCAACGGCGGCAGATGATTGGCCGGGTCACAGGAGGCCGGCTGCTTGCTGTACCACCATTCCTGCAGCGCTGGCGACAGCCGCACCGCAAACAGGGTGAGAACCGTGCGGGTGGGCCGTGAGCCGGGCTGCAGCAGTTCCACCGCGTAGGACGGGCAGCGCCGGGCCGCCAGATCGGGCACCAGGCGCCTGCCGATGCGACGCCAGCTCGGCTCCTTGCTGCGCCAGGCCAACCGGCAGCACGGCCAGGGGAGCTCCTCACGGTCGAAGAGGCGGCAGCAGGCGCCCAGCACCCGGTAGCTGTACTGGCCGCCGGGACTGGGGTGCTCGGTGTCGGGTTGGAGCAGCAGCTCTGCTGTGGTGGTGTCCGGGGCGGTCACGGGCGGTGGCTCTGACAGCCATGAAAAAGCCACCCATCAGGGTGGCGGGAAGCGGTTGCCGCTGGGTCGGGAGCTCAGTAGAGCNTCTTCTTCNGGCGTGGGTNCTTGATGGTGCAGTCNGCTGGTNGGGTANGCCACGCAGGTGAGAACGAAGCCGGCTTCGATCTGATCGTCGTCGAGGAAGCTCTGATCGCTCTGGTCCACGGTTCCGGCGGTAAGCTTGCCCGCGCAGGTGGAGCAGGCGCCGGCACGACAGGAATAGGGAAGGTCGATGCCCTGCTCTTCAGCGGCGTCGAGGATGTACTGGTCGTCGGGAACCTCGATGGTCTTGTTGAGGCCCTCGCTCTCGTTGATGAGGGTGACCTTGTAGGAAGCCATGGAAGGGATTGGGGCTCACAGGCACCCGGGCATTCCGGGCCTGCAGGACCTGCCCTTCATACATCCGCCACCGGCGATTCCTGTCGATTTGGAAGAGGGCCGCCGGGAAGGCCAATCAAAGCGAGTGCACAGATCAGCGTGCCTTATGTCACACGCCGGATTGTGATCAGGCCCCAGCCGCTCTGCTGCGCCGTGAGCTGCGCGCGCCAACCCTGCCGCTCCAGCACCTGCTCGAGCCGTGGGACCTGCTCGACCAGGAGTCCGCTCAGCAGACCCAGGCCATCCGGAGCCAGCACGGTCTGGAACCCCTGGCTGAGGGCCTCGATCACAGGAGCCAGGATGTTGCAGAGCAGCAGATCGGCCGGACGGCCGGCCAGGAGCTCGGCGAGCACCTCCACCGAACCCAGCCCCACCTGCAGACGATCCGCGAAGCCGCTGACCGCGGCGTTGTCACGGCTGGCACGCACCGCCAGGCCATCGGTATCGGCAGCAGCCACCGCGGAGGCCCCGTGAAGCAGGGCCGCGATGCCGAGGATCCCGCTGCCGCAGCCCAGATCCGCCACCCGCATGCCGCCCAGATCACCGCCCCGCTGGTCGGCCAGCGCCTCGATCGCCTCCAGGCAGAGTCGGGTGGTGGGATGGCTGCCGGTGCCGAAGGCGCTGCCGGGGTCCATGCGGATCACCAGNCGCTGTGCATGCTCCGGGGGCAACGCCAGCCAGGCCGGCAGGATGAGCAGACGGCGGCCCACGGGATCCGGCTGCCAGTGCTGCTTCCAGCTGAGGCTCCAGNCCTCGTCGGACTGCAGTTCCCAGCGCAGCGGTGGCAGCTCCAGCCCGAAGGTGGCCGCCAGGGGATCCAGCGAGGCCCGGAGCTGCCGGCGATCGAGCTCAGGCCAGTCGGCTGATGGCAGCCAGGCCACCAGCTGGCGCTGCTGCGGCGCCTCGGGAGGATGCTGCAGGGCCACCCTGGCGATGCCCAGCTCTGAGAGCTTCCACAGCAGCGAGTCCTCCAGTTCGGGCGGGCAGAGCAGCTGCAACCGCCACCAGGAGGGGGTCATGGCGGGGGAGTCAGAGGGTCACCGGATGGGCTTCCTGGATCCCGTTGATCTCATGGATCGTGGCCAACAGGCTGGAGGGGATGGGGTCGTCAAGGCTGAGCACCATCACCGCATCGCCGCGCACGATGCGCCGGCCCACCTGCATCGAGGCGATGTTGACGTTGTGTTCGCCCAGCACCGAGCCGATCCGGCCGATGATGCCCGGCATGTCGCGGTGACGGGTGAACAGCATGTGGCGGCTGGGAGCCACGTTCACCGGGAATTCATCGATGGTGGTGACACGCAGCTCGCCATCGGCGAACACGGCGCCGGTGACGCAGTGGTTGCCCTGGCTGCTGCGGGAGCTGAGCTGCAGCGAGCCGCCGGCGTAGTCGCGGGCCGCGTCATCCTTGACCTCGAGCACATGGATGCCGCGCTCCCGGGCCTCGATGCCGGCATTCACGTAGTTGATCGAATCCCCCAGGGCGGTGGAGAGCAGGCCCTTGAGGGCGGCCACCACCAGGGGCTNGGGGGGGTGCTGGGCGAACTCACCCTGCAGCCTCACCTCCAGTTCACTGATCGGGCCGCCGGCGAGCTGGCTGAGCAGCTGCCCGAGCGTCTCGGCCAGCTGCAGGTGGGGCTTGAGCTGCTCCATCACCTCGGCATTGAGACCGGGAATGTTGACGGCGCTGCGAGCCGGCAGACCCAGCAGCACGTCATGGATCTGCTCGGCCACATCGATGGCCACGTTCTCCTGGGCCTCCGCGGTGCTGGCCCCGAGGTGGGGAGTGAGCACCAGCCGCTCCTTGACCGACCGCAGGGGTGAATCGCCGGCCAGCGGCTCGCTGGCGAAGACGTCGAGGGCGGCGCCGGCGATCACGCCGCTCTCCACCGCCTCGGCCAGGGCGGCCTCATCCACGATGCCGCCCCGCGCGCAGTTGACCAGGCGTGCCGTGGGCTTCATGGTGCGAAGGAGCTCCGCGTTCACCAGGTTCTCGGTGTCGGGCGTGCGAGGCAGATGCAGGGTGATGTAGTCGGCCTGAGCGAACAGCTCGGCCAGGGGCAGCAGATTCACCTGCATCTGCTGAGCACGCTCCGCCGACACGTAAGGGTCGTAGGCGAGCAGCTCCATGCCCATCGCCTTCGCCACCCGGGCCACATGGGAGCCGATCTTGCCGAGGCCCACCACACCGAGCTTCTTCTTGTAGAGCTCGTTGCCCACATAGGTCTTGCGGTCCCAGCCGCCGGCCATGGTGCTGGCATGGGCGTGGGGCACATGGCGCGACAGCGAGAGCATCAGCGCCAGGGCGTGCTCGGCGGCGGCGATCGTGTTGCCCTCCGGGGAGTTCACCACCAGAACGCCGCGGCGGGTGGCGGCGGGCACATCGACGTTGTCGACCCCGACGCCGGCACGACCGATGATGCGCAGCCTGTCGGCGGCATCGATGATGTCCGCGGTCACCGTGGTGCCGGAGCGGATCATCAGGCGTCGTAGTCGCCGATGATCGCCTTGAGCTCCGCGGGCGGCAGGCCGGTGCGCACATCCACGGTGGCCACCTGGGAGAGGATGTCGATTCCCGCCTGGTCGATGGGATCGGAGACGAGAACCTTGGTCATGCCCGGCGGGTTGAGAAGGGGGGCCGGGTGTGCAGTGTAGTGAGCGGCGAGAATCCCCCCAGTTGCAGAGGCCTGCCGGGTGACGACGAGCGTGGTGATGGTGTTCAGCGAGCGCAGCCGCCTGCAGGAACTCCGGGAGGTGCTGGCGGCCCAGCAGCCCCCACTGGCTCAGCTGGTGGCGATCGGCGCGGGTGAAACCGACCTGGCCGAGGTGCCACGACTCGATCCAGCCACGGCGCGGCGGCAGCGGCAGCGAGCCATGGCGCTCTGGCTGATCCCCTTCGGCTTCCTGGCGGGTCTCACCTTCACCTACATCACCGACCTCGACACCCTCGCCTTCTTCGGNCCCTGGAGCCAGCACCTGTTCGGGGNCCTGCTNGGGGCTGGCGTCGGGCTGGATGGGCAGCTTCGCCGCCGCAGCGAGCGTGCGCTCAGCCGACGACGACCGCATCCGCGGCCTGCGGAACCGCCTCGAGGAGGGCAGCTGGCTGCTGCTGGCCGAGACCCGACCCGGCGGCGAGCTGCCCTGGACCCTGGTGCAGCGCGCCCGGCCCCAGGCGGTGGTGCGGCTGGGCGATGGCTGAAGCCAGTGGAGGCCTGCTGCCACGGCGCCAGCTGCTGGAAGGCAGCCGCAGGCCACAGCAGCTCGAGGCGGTGATCGATGCGGCTGAGTGTGCCCTGCGCACCTGGGAGCCCAGCTGGACAGGCTTCCTCGATGGCGCCGCGATCGAGGAGGCCGAGACGCGCCTGGGCGAACTCAGCGAGCTGACCCTCAGCCGCCAGGGGGGATTCAGCGGCGCCGAGCGCTGCTGTCTGCTGCTGCAGCGGAGCGACAACGCCGTGGATCCCGCAGCGCTGGAGGCCCCGCTGGCGGGTCTGGAGATCAGCGGCAACTTCCTCTTCGATCCGGCCGAACCGGATGACGTGCGCGCCGGACTGCTCGACGCCGGGCTGCCATCCGAAGCGATCGGTGACATCTGGATGCGCGGCGATCGCGGCGCCCAGGCCCTGGTGCTGCAGTCGTGCGCCGCGGCCTGCCATGACCGCGAGGCGCTGGTGCGCACCGTGCCGGTGCGACTGGAGGTGCGCCGCGTGGAAGACCTTCAGCTGCCGGCGATGCGTCAGCCCCGTCGCTGCCAGAGCGTGGAGGCCTCCTGCCGGCTGGATGCGGTGGCCTCGGCCGGCTTCGGTGTCTCCCGCAGCCGCATGGCGGATTGGATCCGTGCCGGCCGGGTGCAGATCAACTGGGAGCCGGTCAGCACCCCGAGTCGCGAGGTGGCTGCCGGGGATCGGGTGGTGATCAGCGGCCGCGGCGCCTTGCGCATCGAGACGATCGAGGCGACCCGACGCAACCGCTGGCGGGTGGAGATGACGAGGCTCTAGGGCCCTGCGGGATCGGGCCGGGAGGGCAAAAGGCCCGGGCGACGGCCCCAAGGGAGGCTGCTAGGTTGGCGCCGGCCTGACGCGGGCACGAGCCAGCGGATTCCAGGACCCCCGGGCGATTAGCTCAGAGGTAGAGCACTACCTTGACACGGTAGGAGTCACTGGTTCGATTCCAGTATCGCCCATGTTCACTGCCGCCCCGGTGCGTGCTCCGGCGGTTGCACGGCCAGAGATACTGCCTGGCAAGTGAGCTGATCGCCGTTGGAGCCTGCAAGCCAGACCGTCGATCCCCTCAGGCAGGNAACCTCCGATGCCCTCACGGTGGTGATCGGTCTGGGGCGCTCCGGTGTCGGTGCCGCCCGTCTGCTGCATAACCGGGGCCAGCGGGTCTGCCTGATCGAGAGTCGCTGCACCCCAGGCCTGGAGGCCACCGCCAGGGAGCTGCGCGAACAAGGGATCGGGGTGGAGCTCGGCCTACCGCTCAGCGAGGCCAGCCTGAGCAGCCTCGGCCATCCCCTCGCCGCGGTGATCGTGAGCCCCGGGATCCGGTGGGACCATCCGGTGCTGGAGCAGCTGCGCCGCCAGGGCGTGGCCGTTCATGGAGAGCTGGTGCCAGCCTGGCGGGCCAGCCGGGACGTGCCCTGGATCGGCATCACCGGGACCAATGGCAAGACCACCGTGACCCATCTGGTCAGTCACGTGCTGTGTGAGAGCGGCATCGATGCCCCGATGGCCGGGAATGTGGGGCACTCCGCCGCCGAACGGGTGCTCGAGGCTCAACACTCCCCATCGGGCCTGCCGCAATGGCTGGTGGTGGAGCTCAGCAGCTATCAGATCGAGGCGGCGCCGGAGCTGGNCCCGCGCATCGGCATCTGGACCACCCTCACCCCCGACCATCTGGAGCGCCACGGCACCCTGGAGGCCTATCGCGCCATCAAGCGAAGTCTGCTGGAGCGCTCCAACCTGCGCATCCTCAACGCCGACGACCCCGACCTGCGCGNCCATGCCGCCAGCTGGGAGGAGGCCACCTGGGTGAGTGCCCGAGGCCGGGAGGAGTTGCCGGATGCCGAGCACCCCGCCCTGTGGATCGAGGCCGGGCGGGTGATGCAGCGCGACCGGGACGGCCGGGTGCTGGATGTGATGGCTGCCGATGCCCTGGCCATGCCAGGTGCCCACAACCGCCAGAACATGCTTCTGGCTGCAGCAGCCGGTCTGGCGGTGGGACTGGATGGCATGCAGCTGGAGCGCGCCTTCCGCACCTTCCCGGGTGTGCCGCACCGCCTGGAGCGGATCCGGACTCTCCAGGGCCTCACCTTCTTCAACGACAGCAAGGCCACCAACTACGACGCTGCCGCAGTGGCCCTTCAGGCACTGGCGGGACCGTTGCTGGTGCTTGCCGGCGGAGAGTCGAAGCGTGGTGATGCCGGCGGCTGGCTGGCGGAGTTGAACCGACAGGCCAGAGCCGTGCTGGTCTACGGCGCCGCTCAGGAGGAATTCGAGCATCTGCTGCGGCAGGCAGGCTTCCCCGGAACGATCGAGCGCTGGCCAGGTCTGGCCGAGGCTGTGCCCCGCGCAGCTTTGCTAGGTCGCGAGCTGGGCTGCCGCGCCGTGCTGCTCTCGCCGGCCTGCGCCAGCTTCGATCAGTACACCGACTTCGAAGCCCGCGGGGAGCATTTCCGCCAGCTGGTGGAGCAGCTCTGAGCAGCATCGAGCCGCCCCATAGCATCACCGCAGCAAGGGCAGCATTCGCCCCTTCCGCCGATGGCCTACTGGCTGATGAAGAGCGAGCCCGATGTCTACGGCATCGATGATCTCAAGCGGGAAGGCACCACCCTCTGGGATGGCATCCGCAACTACCAGGCCCGCAACTTCATGCGGTCGATGGCGAT
>NZ_LFEK01000023.1 GCF_001039265.1 Synechococcus sp. GFB01
GAGCGATGCACCCCGCCAGAAGCACCGTGCGGCGGGGTGGCCGGCGGCGTGGGGTGACGGGATCGGCAGCAACCAGCTGGGCAGGGGCCTGCGCCGCATCGAGGGCACGGGACAGCTGCACCTGGAGGGTCCGCCGCTCCTGCAGCAGCCGCTGGATATCGGCTGCAACGGCACGCACCCGCTGGGTGAACTTGCCCTCGTAGATCGACGGCAGCTCCTCGATCAGGCTTCTGCACTGCTCGAGTTCGGCCTGCGTCCTGGCCAGTTCCCGCTCAAGTGCCTGCGTGGATTCGGGCGTTTCAGTGGATCCCGGCGAATCAGCCGATGCGGGCGGGGTCTGGGCCGGATCAGGGGAGTCGGGCTGAGGCATGCCTGGCAACGCGAGGGCGATCCATCCCTGCGGGTGGTCTGGAAACTAGGACGACTGAGGCTTGCAGCGAGGGCTTCTGCAGGCTTCCGCTCAGCCCCGGCCGACCGGCAGACATCGCCAGACCAAGAACAGCCCCCGGCAAGGCTGTTGGGTTGGTAGGCCATGGATGGATGCATGCAGGCCGGCGGATCGTCGCCCCGAGGATCGCTGCAGGAGCAGTGCTACAGATCGTCGGAATCATCAGCCATGACCCACCTTCCGCTCTTCCGGATGGCATCGGGAACGCCATCGCCATCGAAATCGATCAGGTCGACCACACTCTCCTCCTGATCCTCGAGATCGCAGGCGCCATCCACGCCCACAGGATTGAGAATCTCGTGGGATTCAACAAAGTGTCCTGCGGACCTGGCGATTCGAATCGCAGCGTCCTTGGCTTCAGGACTCCTGGTCAACAGCTCCTGAAGGACCCTGTCGGCATGGACAGCAGCCAGAAAGCGATCTCTCGCGACTTCCAAGGCAACAGGGGCAATGGATCTCCAGATCTAGGCTGATCGGGCAGCCCATTCTGGATCAGGGTGATCCAGCCGCAAGAAATCTTTGGGCGAATGAAGACAATCAGGGGGCGTCACCCGCACTGGGGAGAGTGAGCCCATGACCCGGCAGGGGATCCGAGCGAACAACACATGGTGTGAATCCCAGGTCTAAAGCCCTGCGCGCGTGCCGTGGCGTCACCTCCAGTGATACCACCAGTTGCCGCCGGATTCACGATCCACGGTCTCCTGCGACTCGAAGCCGATGTGTACCCCATCTCGACCTTCAATGGGATACCGATACTCCCGGAGCAGGCTGCGCAGGCTGCGGCAAAGCTCCTGATCGGATTGCAACCGCTTCTTCTCAGCGTCTGACTGCACGCAGATCCAGTAAACCAGGTGCCTGGGATGGATGTGGTTGGCTCCGTAATGCGTCACCCAGTGCTTTTCCCTGGTGACAGCCGCGATCCTGGCCGCGATCGCCTGCTCGATCCGCTCGGTGACAGCGTGGATGTCGTGGATGTCGATTCCGGTCGTCACGTGTCGAGCGCTCAATCTAATAGTGACCAACGTGGATGGGCGCTTCGCCGGCAATCGTGCTCAATCGCTCCTTGAATCGCTCAAGTTCCGATTGCCTTTCCTGATCGCTCATGCGCACTGGGGCATACACGATCTGCGGCGCCAGCACATCGAACCCCACAAACTGCAGCATGCCTCGCTGAATGGGCCTGAGGATGGCGTGGATGTCACCATTGAATCCACCCTGCACGTAGGCTTCAGCCGGACCTCCGGTGGTGAGCGACAACAGCGCACGCTTGCCGCGGAACACCCCCTGGTCGTAGATGCGGCCGCCTCCGTAGATCCGGCCCATCGCAAAGACCCGATCCACCCAGCCCTTGAGCACAGCGGGAAGGCCGAACCACCAGAGGGGGAATTGCCAGATCATCAGGTCACACGATTCGAGCTTCTCCATCTCTGCCGCCAACTCCTCGGAAAAGCCGCCAACCTCGGTGGCGTGCATCTCCTCGATCTGCAGCTTCAGATAATCCGGATCCTTCACGCTGCGGAAATTCGCGCGGCTGGATGCGGGGTCAAACTGCATCGCGTGGAGATCCGACACGATCACGTCCCAGCCACTGCCGATGAGGGCCTTCTGCGCCGAAACCAGCATGGCGTGGTTGAAGCTCCTGGGTTCGGGGTGCCAATAGACAATCAATGCTTTCACCGCTGATCTCCGATCGGCTATGGGGACTGGACGGGCGCATCGGAATGCTAAACGGATTCCTCATCGGCGATGGAGTTCTGAAAACGCAGACGAAGGAGCAGAGCGAGTTTCTCTTGGGCAAGCTCCTGCACACCTAAAGCCCCAGATCAGAAGCGCGAAAGCGATTGTACTGCTGAGAAACCACCATGAGATCCCGTCTTCTGCACCTTGATGTTAGTCACGGTCTTACAGAGCAAGCATCACCTGTAACACTTCAAGAACCTCAAGATGAGTGGCGTGAGGCAGAACCCCCAACCGCTTTACCAATCATTCTCGAGCAACTTTGTGGCGCTGATCCGGGAAGATTGGATATCCTTCCTTTGAGGCACAACCGAGGCGAAATAGATGGATGGTACTCTTGTTGCCAGGGGGCCAAGGAGCTCATCTGGGGACAGCATGACAAAAGGCGTCGCTTTTCTGATCTCCTGGGCGTGGATTAGAATTCAAGCAGACGAAGTCATGTCCCGTCGGGATACGCTAGACAAGTTCAACAACGCTCCCTTGGCAACACAATGCGGATTTCTCAAGCGGCCCAGGGATGGCCGGATTGATCAGGATCTTTTCATCCTTTCGAGGACGCGCTCAGCCCGGCATCGGCCGATTCGCAAGTACCCGCTCAAACAAATCCTCGTATTCCGCAGCAACCTGCTTGTCTCCGTAGGCTTCGATCACTTGACGGCGAGCAGCATTACCGATTCGGGAGCGTAGCGATGGGTCTTGAATGAGAGCGTGCAAGTAGTCATACCACTCCTGGTCATTGTAGGCAAAGAATCCGGTCTTACCGTGGTGTATCACTTGCCGGTCGGCCTGCGAGGGCGTGCACACCACTGGAAGAGCTGCCGCCATGTAGCTGATCACCTTCGTAGCTGGCTTGCGTTGCTGATAGGGATCATCGAGGGGTTTGATCGCCACGGCGATGTCAGCCTCGGCAAGGACGCGATCCCACCGATGAACATTCCATTGCGTGTACTCTATCGGCCCTTCCCGCCTAGCAGCCCCCTTCGTGTTATACACGAGGCGGATATCTAGGCCCGTGTCCAATCTCAGTCGATCAAGGATGGGATGTAGCCGAAGCATCGGAGGCATGTTCTCGGGATAACCCTGCCAGATCAACCGGATCGGCCCTGCGTGCGCGTACCTGGTACGTCGGTGGCGATTGAGCAGCGGCAGGGCGATTTTCATGCGAGGAATAGCCTGATCATCATCCACATCTTGTTGTCTCGGATTCGCTAGTATCAGACCATCAACGGAGCCAACGAAGGGCCGGTAGTACTTCTCCCATGCCGCCCGATCCGTGTAGAGATCGTGCCCTTTGCCATCAGCGAAGACATGGCGAATGTCGGCCGTATCGTAGATTACACGGATTCCACGGGCATGGAGATCACGTACAACATTAGGGATAAAAAAGGTCAAGCTCCTTGGCTACGACGATGATGTCGAAGCAGAAAAGATCATCGTCACGGAAGAATATAGTTGCCCCAAAGTGTTTCGAGTGGCGATTGATGCTATTAACGACTGCATCAATCCGCCACTTACGGTTACCGAGGGTGTCCTCACCTTCGACCACCGGCCCGAAACCGACACGGATGCGCTTGGACATGGCGGATTGAAGGCGAAGCCACAGGATTCAGTCCCAGCGGACAAGATCATGGTCGTACAGCAAGGGGCGTAGACGTTTCGGCAATTGCCGCTGAAAAATGCATAGCCGGCTTCGCCGTGCCAGCTTCAGCAAACCAGGGGCAAGATATGCAGAGACTCCGCCAATCTCACTTGGCATGATTCAGCTCTGAGTGATCGAGCTTTGCTACCATAGCCAAAATGCAATGAATTGTTAACTTGGCACAGAATTCTATGCAATCTCTACCAATGGGCTGCAGCCTGCTTCCCCTCGATCCAAAGCCTGATCAGCGAGGCTGGCTTCTCGAAGTATTTCGTACTTCCTGGCTGCCAGATATTCCCTGTTCCCAGATCAACCTGATGTGGTCACTTGCAGGAACGCTGCGGGGCAGTCACGTCCATGGGGTGCACGTAGACTGCTTCGTCATGGCCTCTGGGGAGTGCTTGATTGGCCTCAAGGATGTGCGAGATCGCTCCCCCACCTTCGGTCTGGTGTCATTGCTTCAACTCAGCTGCGCGGTCCCAAATCTCATGGTTGTTCCGGCCGGCGTGGTGCATGGACTGTATTTCCCAGTGGATTCGATTCTGCTCACGGTGGAGAGCGACTTTTACGATCCGGGCGAGGAGATTCTTTGCCGTTGGGACGACAAAGAGCTCGGCATTCCATGGCCCTTCACAACGCCGATTCTTTCCGATAAGGACGCACAGGCGCAGTCTTATCGGGAGATGATGGCTATCATCAAACCATGGCAGACGAACTTTACGATCTGATGGTACGTGGGAGCCGCGTTACCAGCGTGCWKCAGCGCGTTGGTGGCCACGGTGGTGCCGAGCCGCACCTCGGCGACCGTGTGCGGCGGGATTGGGACGCGTCGGCCAGGCCGAGCACCTCCCGGATGGCCCGCACGGCCGGATCGCCGGGATGATCGGGCTGCTCCGAGAGCACCTTTGCGCACCACCAGGGCGCCCGCGGATCGAGGCCGACCAGATCGGTGAAGGTGCCGCCACGATCGATCCAGAATCGCCAGCCGGCTGGCATCAGCGGTCGGTCCGGGCCTGTCGCATGGACCCTAGTCCCCGGCACCGGAGCGGGCCTGAAGGCATCAGGCCAGCGACCTCAGGCGTCCCGCCACTCACCGATCTGAGCCGGCTCGAGCAAGACCCCGGGCTGGAGATCCACACGCCGTAGGTCCCGATCAACCTGCCAGCGGCAGCTTCGGGGTGCTTGCGCTGGATGTCACCGCCATCCGCCTGATCCGATCTCCGCGAAGCCTGAACAGCCGCACGGAGTTGCCGATTCGCCGCTGGGGGAGCCCCCCGACCTTGAAGCTTCCTGAACAACCGGATCAGCGGGCCGTTCCAGATCCAGGATGAGGATCAAGAAATGATCCTGGGAAGGCCATGTCAGATCAGCTCTCCGATCACACAGAACAGCCCCGTGCCGGCAATGACAAGGACCCGACAGCCAGGGCGGAGCCGGAGTATGTGGCATGGGCTGAGGAGCATGATCAGGAGAAGCGATTGCATGAGGCATCGCTGGCTCAGATCACCGAACATCATGATATCGACGGCGAACAGACAGCGATCCATGAACAGGAGGCCTGGGCACGCCGTCGCGATAAGGAACACCATCTCCATGACAGCGCCATGGAACAGCTCCGGCATCACAACGACTGATTCCTGCAGCATGCCCATGGTGTGAATCCAGCCCTCCAGGCGATCACCTGCCGACCGGACAGATCCTGCCTGGGGTCGCGCAGGGGGCCAGAGGGCCTTCTGGCGGACGCACGCCTCGCGAGCCGGCATGCCGCTGTCCAGGAAGCCCCATCGGCCGATCAGCAGCCTGAGCTTCGAGGCCACGCGCCAGATCCGCTCGGGCCGGAATCGGGAGTGGGCCAAGTACGTGATCGGTCTGGAGGCTGTGCCGGAGCTCGATCAGGCCGCCTGACGGACCGGCAGGGAGCCGGCCCGTAGGGGACAACCGCCGTTCCAGCCGGCCTATGGCTCAGCTGCCTCCGGCCGCGCTCGCGGCCAGTTCCTCCAGCTGGCGGCTCTGATCGGCGGCGTTGCAGGCTCCGATCAGCTCGGCCAGCTGTCCATCGAGCACCGGTTCGAGCGAGAAGTTGCGGCCCAGGCGGTGATCGGTCACCCGGTTGTCCTTGTAGTTGTAGGTGCGGATCTTCTCGCTCCGGTCACCGCTGCCCACTTGGGCGAGTCGGGCCGAGCGCTCCTGGGCCTGGGCCGCAGCCAGCTCCCGTTCGTAGAGCTTGGCCCGCAGGATCTCCAGGGCCCGCTCGCGGTTCTGCAGCTGGGATCGCTCCTGAGTGCAGAACACCCGGATGCCGGTGGGTTTGTGCAGCAGGTCGACCGCCGTTTCCACCTTGTTCACGTTCTGGCCGCCGGCGCCGCCGGAGCGGGCCGTGCTGATCTCCAGATCCCCGGGGTCGATCTGCACCTCCACCGGATCGGCCTCGGGCATCACGGCCACCGTGGCCGTGGAGGTGTGCACCCTGCCCTGGCTCTCGGTGGCCGGCACCCGCTGCACACGGTGCACCCCCGCCTCGAACTTGAGCTGGCTGTACACACCCTCGCCGCGGATGGCGAGAATCAGCTCCTTGTAGCCGCCCAGCTCCGCCTCCGAGGCACTCACCGGCTGCACCCGCCAGCCCACACTCTGGGCATAGCGGTCATACATGCGGGCCAGGTCACCCGCCCAGATGGCGGCTTCATCGCCACCTGCGCCGGCCCTGATCTCCAGCATCACGCTGCGCTCATCCCGTGGGTCGCGGGGCAGCAGGGCCAGCGTGAGCTGCCGCTGAAGAACATCGATCGCCGTGGCGAGCCTGGAGAGCTCCTCACTGGCCAATTCCTCCATGGCGCCATCGCCACGGGCCTCGCGCAGCAGATCGCGGGCCTCCCGCTCCTGCTGCTGCAGCCGCTGGAGCTGCTGGTGCCCGTGCACAAGCGGCTCCAGCCGCGAGCGCTCCCGGGCCAGATGCTGCAGCTGCACGGGATCGGCGGCGACGGACGGATCAGCCAGCTGCCGCTCGAGGGTCTCGAAGGTGCGCTCGGCGGCGCTCAGCCGCTCGCCCAGGAGGGAGGGATCCATCACGGTTCAGTGAGGCGCGGACGCCGGGTTTCCCATCACGGCAAAGCCGGATGCCCGAAGGCACCCGGCTTGGAGAAGGAGGACGACAAGAGGATTCAGGCCTTGCTGTCGCCTTTCTTGGCAGAGGCTGTATCGCCACCAGCGCCCATGCCGTACTTGCGCATGAAGCGATCCACACGTCCCTCGGTGTCGAGGATCTTCTGGGTGCCCGTGTAGAAGGGGTGATTGCCGCTCCACACATCGACGTGGATCTCGGGCTGGGTGGAGCCGGTGGTCATCACCACCTCTCCGTTGCAGACCACCTTGGCTTCGGGATACCAGGTGGGATGGATGTCGGCCTTGGGCATGATCAGCGCTTGGAGAACTGGGGAGCCTTGCGGGCTTTCTTGAGGCCGTACTTGCGGCGCTCCTTGGCGCGGGGGTCGCGGCTGAGGTGACCCTCGGTCTTGAGTGGTTTGCGATTCTCGCCCGAGAGTTCGCAGAGGGCGCGGGCGGCACCCTGCTTGATCGCATCGGCCTGGCCGGTGAGCCCACCGCCACGCACGTTCACCAGCAGGTCGTAGTCGGTGGCTAGCCCCAGGGTGTTGAGGGGAGCCTTGACCGCAGCTAGGTAGACGGGGTTGTAGTTGAGGTAGTTGTCGCCCGGGCGACCGTTGATCGTGACACTGCCGGTGCCGGGCACGATGCGGACGCGGGCGACGGCGGTCTTGCGGCGACCGGTTCCCCAGTAGACGACTTTGGCGGCGGTGCTCATTGGGCGGCGGCGGCGGGATCGAGGGCGAGAACCTGGGGCTTCTGGGCGGCGTGCGGATGGTCGCTGCCCTTGTAGACCTTCAGCTTGCGGAACAACTGGCGGCCCAGGGCGTTGTGGGGGAGCATCCCCTTCACGGCCCGCTCGACGATCCGCTCGGGGATGCGGGCCTGGAGGTGAGCGAAGGTCTCGGTCTTCATGCCACCAGGCCGGCCGGAGTGCCGCCGGTAGAGCTTCTGGGTGGGCTTGTTGCCGCTGACCCGGATCTTGTCAGCGTTGATGACGATCACGAAATCGCCGGTGTCGAGGTGGGGGGTGTAGGTGGGCTTGTTCTTGCCGCGCAGCACCGAGGCCACCTCGCTGGCCAGCCGGCCGAGCGTCTGATTCTCGGCGTCCACCAGATACCACTGGCGGTCGAGGGAATCGGTGGAGGGCAGGGGAGTCTTGTTCATATCGCCTGGTCAGGCACCGGCAGGCCGTAGAGGACTGGTCTGGTGGTCGTGGCCGCGGACAGGTCCGCATTCAGACGACCTTACCGCCTGGCCGGCTCGCCTCCGTGCCGTCCAAAGCTTCCGGTGCAGGGACCTGAAGAATGGAGCTCGGTGGAACCCGTGCCGGCGGATCGCTGATCGCCAGCAGAAACCGCGGTTGGCAATCATACCAGGCGGCTTTAGGGAAGACTTCCTCGGGGTATCCCACCCGCAGCAGGCAGAGGCCCTGCGGGGGGGCCGCCTCCTTCACCTCCTGGCGGCGGGCCTGCCGCCAGCGCCCCTCGAAGGCCTCGAGGCTGAGCCTGCCTTCGGCCAGGGCCACCAACTGCCCCACCACCAGCCGCACCATGCCGTAGAGAAAGCCGCTGGCCTGGAGTTCCACGGTGATCAGATCACCCTGGCGCTCCACCAGCACCTCCTGCAGCGTGGTGCGGGCGTGGGCCCGGCCGCTGCCGGCGCGCTGGAAGGCGCTGAAGTCGTGCTCTCCGAGCATCCCTTCGRGGTTCGGCTGCAGCAGGAACTGCGCGGCCATGCCTGCCTGCCGCTGGACATGGTGCCCGCCGCCAAGCGGGAGACCTGCGTGAGCCGCAGCTTCAGCGAACCCGTGACAACCATGGCCCATCTGAAGCAGGCGGTGGCCACCTACACGGCGCGGGCGGCCGAGAAGCTGCGCCGCCAGCGGCAACGGGCCGGCGCCCTCACGGTATTCGTGCGCAGCAGCCCCTTCAACGGCACCAGCTTCTACGCCAATGCGGCCACGGTGCGACTGCCCGTGGCCAGCCACGACACCGCCGTGCTGCTGGCCGCCGCGCTGCCCCTGGCCGAAGCCCTGTTCCGCCCCCACAAGCCCCTGCAGAAAGCCGGTGTGGTGCTGCAGCAGCTGGAAGACGAGGCGATCCTGCAGCACCACCTGCTGGTGCCCCTGCCGCCGGAGCGCCAGCGGCAACGCCGCGCCTGCTGGCCACGATCGATCGGCTCAACCGCCGCTACGGCAGCGGCACGGTGCAGTGGGCCGCCTGCGGTCTGCAGGCCCCCTGGCGGATGCGGCGCAGCCGGCTGTCGCGGGCCGCCACCACCCGCCTGGCCGACATTCCGCTCGTGCTGGCCGGCCGATGACGCTAATGCGCCCTGGAGCGATCTCTGGGGTCGAGGTCAGACCCAAAAGCACCCGACGGTGGATGAAGGGGGAGAATCACGATCGCCGGTCATAGCGACGCGAATTGCCGAGCGCAGATGTCAGTCAACCTCCGGGGTGACCGCGATGGAATCGGAGGGGAACTGCAGGTCGGCCGGTAGGCGTGAGGCAGGGTCGGGATTGAACGGGCGCAGAGAGCTCGCAAGAGCCAGCAACATCACAAGAGGCAGGCCGATCACGACGCCACGGATGACTCTGGTGATGCTGAAGTCTTGCATCGCTCAACCAACGGCGACTCACCGCCAAAGAGAACGTGGTGAAGCGATGCAGGGCCCGATGAGATCAACAGCATGGATGATGACAAGTTAATCAGTCGCAACGCAGACGCACTTCTACCTCATGATGGGTAGCAACGGGATGCAGGTAAAAAAGATAGCGAGAAGATGGAGGGAAAGACCATGATGCGTATCGGTCAACGCGTGCACCAGCGTGCTTCGGCGCAGGCCAGGCGATCGTCTCCTGGTGCGCAAGGAGCGTGAATCCTGATGACCACGGCCACACCATCCACCGGCCAGAGGATCGGCAAGCGAGCAGTTCGTGCGAGCCAGCGGCGCACCCAGTAGCGCGCCAGCTCAACTGACCAGAAACTCCTAGGCTCGGTTCACCACGCCGATGGAGCGATGGCCCTGCTGCTGCTGGCCGTTGCGGCGATCCTGGCCCTGGGCCTGATCGCTGTCTACAACCGGCTGGCTCGGCTCAACGTGCAGGCCGACACCGCCTGGGCCGACATTGACGTGCAGTTGAAGCGGCGCCACGACCTGATCCCCAACCTGGTGGAGACGGTGCAGGGCTACGCCAGCCATGAGAAGGAGAGTTTCCGGGCCGTGATCGAGGCCCGCAGCGCCGCCATCGCCGCCCGTGGCCCGGCCCAGCAGCAGCAGGCGGAGCGGCAGCTGGGGGCCTCGCTCGGCCAGCTGTTCGCCCTGGCTGAGGCCTACCCGGCCCTGCGGGCGGTGGAGAGCTTCACCTCGCTGCAGGACGATCTGGGCGGGATCGAGGAGGCGCTGCAGAGCGCGCGGCGCTACTACAACGCGGTCGTGCGGGATCTGAACACGGCGATCGTTCAGTTCCCCTCCAACCTCGTGGCCAGCGGGTTCGGCATCCAGGCGCGCCCGTTCTTCGAGCTGGCGGACCGCTCCGAGGCCAGCGTTCCGAGAGTCGATTTCCGTGGCTGAGGGCCGGCCAGTCCCCAACCGCAGGGCCATCCAGCGATGGGGTGCCCTGCTGGCGGGGCTGCTGCTGGCCATGGGGCTCAGCCTGCCGCTGCCCATGCCGGGCGGTGGTGCTGCTGCCGGAGCGGCGGAACGGCAGCTGGAGCTCAAGGGCTTCCAGATGGTGGCTGAGGTGGCGCGGGATGGGTCGGTGCAGGTGAGCGAGACGCTCACCGCCCACTTCCAGGGGAAATGGAACGGATTGCGGCGGCAGATCCCCGTGCTGGCGAACCGCCCCGACGGCATCGAACCTCTGGGGCTGACGCTGCTCTCGGCCAGCGATGAAGCTGGCCATCCCTATCGCACCGAAACGCGCCGACTCGGCGGCGACCTGGATCTGCGCATCTTCGTGCCCGGCGCCGAGGACGCCACCCGCACGGTGGTGCTGCGCTACAGGGTGCGCAACGGTGTGCGCTTCTACCCGGACCACGACGAGCTCAACTGGAACGTGACGGGCAACGCATGGGAGATCCCGATCGATCGGGTCAGCGCACGCGTGCAGCTGCCCGAGGGAGTGCAGGGGCTGCACGCCTCGGTGTACACGGGCCCGCTGGGGTCCCGGGGCCAGGACGCCCGCCTGGCCATCGGCGAGCGGGAGGTGACGGCCGTGAGCAGCCGGCGCCTGGAACCGGGCGAGGGTCTCACCCTGGCGGTGGGTTTCGACAAGGGGCTCGTGACGCCCCGTTCAGCCCTGCAACGGGCGCTGGGCTGGCTGCAGGGGCGGCTGGCCCTGCTGCTGCCGCTGGTCACCGGGCTGATCCTGGGCCGGATCTGGTGGCTGTTCGGACGGGATCCGGCGCTGGGGTCGGTACCGGTGGTCTACGAACCCCCCGGCGGCCTGCCGGCCGCAGTGCTGGGCAGCCTGGCGCAGGAGAGCGTGGGCAGCGAAAGCCTNGGGGCCACGCTGGTGGATCTGGCGGTGAAGGGGCATCTCCGCATCAAGGAAGTGCAGGAGAAAGTGCTGCTCCTGCCGGTCCTGAAGCACTACCGCTTCACCCTGCTCACCACCACCCCGCAGTGGAAGGACCTGGCACCCCACGAGGTCTATCTGCTCGAGCGCCTGTTCCCCTCCCGCAGGGTGGGCGAAAGCGTCGATACCCGCGAACTGCGCGACCACTTCTACGTTCACGTGCCCGGCTTCGAGAAGCTGGTGCGTGAGGCGGTGCTGGAGGAGGGTTTCTACCGGCGCTGGCCCGGTACGGTGCGCTCCGTCACTCTGCTGGCCGGCATCGGGGCGGCGGTGGTATCGGTGGTGCTGGCGAAGCTGCTGCTGCCGCACGATCTCTCCGAGCTGCAGGCGGTGGCCGATCCGCTGCTCACGGGCCTCGCCCTGCTGGCCACCCTCGTGCTGATCATCGTGTTCGCCTGGATCATGCCCAGCCGCACGATCAAGGGAGTGGAGGTGCTGCGTCAGATCCTGGGATTCCAGGAGTTCCTCCGCCGGGTCGACGCTCCCCGCTTCAAGAAGGTGATCCTCACACCGGAGCTGTTCGAGCGCTTCCTGCCCTACGCGATGGTGGCGGGGCTGACGAAGCACTGGGCGGCGGCGTTCCAGGGCATCGTGGAATCACCGCCGAGCTGGTATCAGGGCAGCGGCGACCACTTCGACATCGGTGGCTTCGGCTCCAGCATCGACGACTGCTGCAGCACCACCGGCAGCGCCATGCAGTCGTCACCGAGCAGTTCCAGCTCCAGCGGCAGCTCGGGTGGCGGCAGCTCCGGCGGCGGCGATGGCGGCGGCGGCGGCGGAGGCTTCTGAGTCGGCACCCTGGGTGCTGATGCGCCATCATATCCACTACGCGCTGATGCGATGACCTCCAGGGGGATCAGCGCGGCGGTATCGGGATGGGCTCAACGATGCGATCGACGCTGGTGACGGCCTCTTCAATCTTGCCGCCTTCCTCCCACGTGAAGGTGAATACGTAATCATGAATCGAAGCCCCCTCCGGCAGCATGATCTGCAGAGGCCCTCCGGGGGATGCGCTGCTGCCAATCAGGCAGCCAGCCTGACGGTTATCAACATCGGCTACAAAGAGCGGACAAGCCGTGATCGAACGAACGGAATGATCCCACCATCGACTGAAGCCTGTGATGATATTCATGACATTAGTGCTGTGCCTCAGCGTAATTGTGGCGCCCCCGATCACATCGAATACCACCCAGGATTCGGGCCGGAGATTCCGCCAGGCACTCCCAGGCGAGAGCTTGACCTTATAGCGCCAACCCCTGGAGTCGGCAACTCTTGGTTGAATTCCGGGCGGCGCGGTTCCATCGCGTTGACTTGAATCGACGCGAGGTTGTCTGATCTCTTCGGGTTTCTGGTTCTCACCCGTGCGGCGCATGTCGGGGATGAGCCCCTTTTCGATACGGAGCACTCCTTCCTGGATCCTGCCACTTTCCTCCCAGGCGAAGGTGATCAGGCAATCGTGAAGGAATGCGCCTTGTGGGAGCACGATCCGGAGCGGTTCTCCGCGGCCGGCACTCCTAACCCGTTGACAGTCCACCAGACTGTCGCCGCCGTCGGCCTGGATGATCCGGCAGGCCTTGCTTGAAAGGAGGGGATGATCCCACCACTTCCCATAGCCATTTGTGGTGGCATGTTTCAACAGGATGATCGTCGCGTCTCCAATCACGTCGAACACGATCCAGGATTCAAAAGCCCTGGGGCCCGAATCGAACCTACCGAAATCAAACCTTCTCAACCTGACCTTGTACCGCTTGACCGTAAAAGTGGCAACGGCAACTGGTGACAGCGCAGACCTTGGGGTCTCCTTGGGAGGCACCTCACCGCTGGGCGGCGGATGTGACGGTGACAAGGTCTCTGCCTGAATCGCGTATCCCAGAGATGGGCCCCCCAGAGCGACGGAGAGGGCAAGGATCCTTGGGACAAAGGTCGCAAAACGGCTCATGCAAACCCATCCCCGATGGCGTTCAGCATGCCAAAGCGCTGGCCTAGTGCTAGAGGCATCCATGCCGCAAGGAGCTGGACTGGGTTGGCGGTATCCGGGATTCACTCCCGTGGCTGATGATCACGATGCCCACGGCTGCAGCATCCGCCGTATTAGGCAAGAGGAGGCCAACGCAAGCGAGGAGCCGATGGCGTCCTGGCATCGGCAACTCGGTGTGGTGATCTCCCTGGTGCTACTCACCTCTGGTGCACGACCATGCCTTGCCGCGCCCACTGCGGCGAACGATCCATCCCCGGAGCTGCTGGCGGCCACCCAGGTGCTGGTTCGGCTGATGGCAGCGGCTTCGATCGAAGCACCGATCACCCTGATCGTGCGCCCCTTCCGAGGCCCGGTCTGCCCGCCGCCGGAGGCCGATCCGGCATCCCGCACGAAGGCTGCACCCACCCAGCAGCCGTCATCAGCGACGGCCGTCTGTCTGAGCGGCTTCAAGCTCCCGCCCCATGCCAGCCAGGGGTTCTTCACGCCGTTCGTAGTCGCCTTGCAGCGTCAGGCCAACCCAGAAAGCGATCCGCAACGCCACTCAGCCTCGATCAAGCAGCGCACGATCCTGCTCAATGCCACAGGTCTGGAGTTGGTCAAGCCGGCTGAGCCACCGGGTAAGCAGCAGCGGGAGGAACCGGCCTCAGGTCTGCCACCCGCAGCGATCTGCCGGATCGCCCAGGAACTCGCTTCCATTCAGCTGGAGCAGCCGCAGCAGCGCCAGGAGAGCTTCACTCGCATTCACATCCTGCTGGCGGAGCGGATCCACACAGTGGCTGTTCAGGCTCCCAGACCCCCATCGTTTCTGCAGTCTTTGACAGCAGACGTGCTCACAATGGGATATGGTGGAGCCATAGGTGATTATCTAATCAATATCCCAGATCGAAATGTGGGCCACTGGGCCAATGCCAGGCTGGCCGAATCTCCCCTTTGGCAGGTGCTGCAGCGTCATGCACCAACCGTGACGGCTTCCCTGAACGAGCTGAAANGGCTACCGGCGTCAAGGATTGGTGATGCCTGGGGCCTGATCGATGGCTGGTTCGGTGTCGCCGCCCAGGAACGGGAGGAGGTGATCGAGGAACAGCAACAACAGGCCCAGGACGAGGCGCTGCGGCTGCTGGCCGGTGCTGGATTCGATCCGCGCTCCTGCACCGTTGTGTTCTTGCCTGCTTCAGCGGTGCAGCCGGATCCAGCTGTGCTGCAGATGTATGAACAGGCGATCAGGAAGAAGCCTGGTCCGGGGCCGAACCTTCCCCGCCAGTTTGTGCCAAGTGAGCAGAAGGTAGTGATCTACCCGAGGAACACCCGGCCAAGCAACGGGAGGCCGGCTCCAGGCAGACAGGCCGGTCCGACAAACACGATTCCTTAACCATTGCGTACATCGGCCATTGCGTGCATCGGCTATGGCGTGCAGCACTGGATCCATTCCTGTGCCATGGCCACCCGCGAAAATCGCGCGGCAAATATTCTGGCAGCAGACCAGACTGCATGTTTCGAGTGGTGCCACTCCCTTGAAGCAGAAGCGGCCGCACCGTGTCCGGAGGCTGGTTCCTCCAAATCCTCTACGAGGTGATGGGGTGAGGGACCCCACAACGGTGCGCAGGGCTCAGCCAGAGGCACAATCCTGGACCTGTCTCGGCAGAACCGGCTGGAATGGGCCGAAGAACAGGCATGGCGACAGACACAGCGGCCGCCCGGGTCTCTGCCGGCGGCTGCACGTGCAGTGTCCGAGCACGACTCAGCCCTGGGGCGGCAGGGCCTCGGCGATCATCGCCGCCGTGACCGGAATCGTCTCCAGTTCGTCGGCGTTGTCGAGGAAGGCGTCGAAGGAGGCGTAACGGCGGATGCAGGGCTCGGCGCCGGGGCTGCTGCAGGCGGCCTGCCAGTCGCCGTCGTCCGGCTTCACGGTGGCGTAGGCCTGCAGCGCCTCGGCGAGATCGCCGCCGTCGCCGATCGCCTCGCCATGCCAGAGCACCTCGAAAAACGGCATGGCTGATCGCGCCGGCAGCCGGCGTGCACCTGCGCTCACACTATCGGGGGCGGGGAGGCTTCAGGCGGCCTGCGGGGCAGCAGCCGCGGCGGCGCCCGGCGTTGACGCCACCGCCGCGCCGAAGCCTGCCCGGCGGTGCTCGTCGAGCTCGATGAGGTAACGGCGCTCGGCGTAGTAGAGCTCCTGGAAGCGCAGCGCATCGGCATTGAGCTCGCCGAACAGCGCTTCGATGCGGGTCTCCATGTCGCCCACCCAGCCGATCGCGCCGGGCTCCTGGGAGGCGGAGGGGGCCTCGGGATCGAGGAGCCGGGCGATGCAGCGCTCCAGGGTCTCGAGACGCTGGGAGCTCCAGGCATCGAGCAGATGGCGGCAGCGCTTGAGGCACTTCTGCCGCTCCAGGGCGGCTGTGACGCCGCGCAGCTGCAGCAGCGGCTGGGCCAGCGCCAGGCGCTGCACCTCACTGGGCTCGAGCAGGGGAGTGAGCCGGCTGAGCAGAGCGCTCTGATCCACCACGAGCTGATCGGCCAGCAGCCGCGGCAACTCCAGATCGGCCAGATCACAGCCCGGATCGATTCCGCGGTTGATGGCTTCCAGCCGATCGGGGCCGAGGTTGCCCTCCTCCAGGGCACTGATCGCCGCCCAGAGCTGGCGGTGGTGGGAAAGGGCGAAATCGTCGAGCTCGCGACGGCGCAGCTCGGCCCGGATGGCCCCGCGCTGGTCGGGGCAGTGCAGGTAGAGGCGCAGCAGCTCGGCCTCGGCACGCTCCCGCAGACCGGCCTCACCCGGCTGCTCCCACTTCTGGGAACGGCCGTGCCAGCGCTGGCCCTTCACCTGCTGGCGCAGGTCGTCCTCCAGCTGCAGCGCCAGGCGTGCCTGACCGCCGGAGAGGCGCTCGGCCACCTGCTGGAGGTAATGGCTGCGCACGGCGCTCTGGGGCAGCTTGCCGAGCAGCGCCACCAGTCCGCTCACCGCCTGCTGGAACTGGTCGGCGCGGGCCAGGTCCCGGCCCTCCAGCACCTGCTCGATCTGCCAGTCGAGCCAGAGCGGCGCCTGATCCAGCAGGGCGCGATACTCGCCGGCCCCGTGCTGCCTCAGAAACTCGTCCGGGTCCTTGCCGGCGGGGAGGTGCAGCACCCGCAGCTCCAGCTGGCCCTGCAGCGCCAGCTGCTCCACCTCGCCGATGGCCCGCTGGGCGGCGCGAACACCGGCGNCGTCGGAATCGAAATTGAGGATCAGCCGCCGGCTGTCGCAGCAGCGGCAGAGCTGGGTGATCTGCTGGCTGCTGAGGGCGGTTCCCAGCGCGGCCACGGCGTTGGTGATGCCGGCGGCGTGGAGGGCGATCACATCGAAATAGCCCTCCACCACCACGGCCCGGTCGTCCTTGCGGATGGCGTTCACCGCCTTGTCGAGGCCGAACAGGTGCCTGCCCTTCTCGAACACCTCCGTTTCCGGGGAGTTGAGGTACTTGGGTTCGGCGCCGTCGAGACTGCGGNCCCCGAAGCCGATCACCCGCCCCTGACGGTCGGTGATCGGCACCATCACCCGGTGGCGGAAGCGGTCGTAGAAGCCATCGCCGCCCTTGCGGGGCACCACCAGGCCGGCGGCCTCGAGCAACTCCGGCGCCAGGCCCTCCACCTGCTGCAGATGGCTGAGCAGGGCGTCCCAGCGATCCGGCGCGAAGCCGAGACCGAAGGCGTCGATCGTGGCTTCGGAGAGGGCGCGGCTGTCGCGCAGGTAGGCCAGCGCTGAGCCGCCCTCGGGGCTGCGCAGCTGGGCGCGGAACCAGCCGGCGGCCAGGGACAGGGCCCTGTGCAGCTGATCGCGGCGGGAAAGCTGCTGCCGCAGCCGCTCCTGCTGTGGGCCCTCGAGGGTCTCCACCGGCAGCTGGTACTTGCGGGCCAGCTCCAGCACCACCTCGCTGAAGCTCTGGCGCTGCAGCTCCATCAGGAACTTGATGGCGTTGCCGCCGGCCCCGCAGGAGAAACAGTAATAGAACTGCTTGGCCGGCGACACCGTCATCGACGGTGAGCGGTCGTCGTGAAAAGGGCAGATGCCCACGAACTCGCGGCCCTTCTTCTTGAGCACCACGTGCTCACCCACCACGTCGACGATGTCGGCTCTCTCCTTGACCGCCTCGATCGTGCGGGGATGGAGGCGGGGGGAGGCCATGGAAGGGGGGCGGGGCAGGCGACGATGGCGCCATGGCCCATTCTGCTGCAAACCACCATCCCTGCGGCAGCCCGGCCACCGCAACGCTGTGGATGGTGGCCAGCGCGCTCAGCTTCTCGCTGATGGGCGTGTGCGTGAAGCAGGTGGGTGGGCGGCTGCCGGTGGCGGAGGTGGTGCTGGCCCGCGCCTGGTGAGCGTGGCGATCAGCTGGTGGCTGCTGCGCCGGGCCGGGGTCGATCCCTGGGGGGAGCGGCGCCGACTGCTGATCTGGCGCGGCCTGGTGGGCAGCCTGGCCCTGCTGTGCGTCTATGCCGCCCTGGTGCGGCTGCCCCTGGCCGCCGCCACCGTGATCCAGTACCTCTATCCCACCCTCACGGCGCTGCTGGCCTGGCTGGTGCTGGGCGAGCCGCTCAGCCGGCGACTGCTCGCGGCCGTGGCGCTGGGCTGGAGCGGGGTGGTGCTGGTGGCCCAGCCTGGCCGTCTGCTGGGGGGCGGCGGCGGCGCCGGTTCGCTCGGCCTGCCGCCCCTGGCGGTGCTGACCGCCCTGGTCGGGGCGGTGCTCACGGCCGTGGCCTACGTGAGCGTGCGACAGCTGCGGCGCACGGAGCATCCCCTGGTGATCGTGTTCTACTTCCCGCTGGTGGCGGTGCCGCTCAGCCTGCCGCTGGTGCTGCTCGATCCGGTGCTGCCGACGCCGACGGAACTGCTCTGGCTCCTCGGTGTGGGCCTGTGCACCCAGCTCGGCCAGGTGTATCTCACCCGCGGGCTGATGGCCCTGCCGGCCGCGCGGGCCACGGCGATCAGCTACGTGCAGGTGGTGTTCGCGGCCCTGTGGGGCTGGCTGCTGTTCGGTGAGAGCATCGACGGCGGCACGATCGCCGGGGCCGGCCTGGTGCTGCTGGCCACACTGATCAGTCTCAGCTCCGCAGGGGCAGGGGGTCGATCAGCCACTGGGGAGGGTCGCCGGAAGCGGCACTGAGCGGTCGGGCCAGCCGCCAGCTCTGGCCCCGCTCGCCACGCTGCAGGTAGAGCTCGAAGGGACTGTCGACCCGGATCGGATCTCCAGGCAGACGCCAGTCGAACTGACCGACCAGGCGGAGCCCCTTGCCGTCGCCGATCGGCACCATCTGCTGCTCCGCCACCCGAACCCGGCTCACCTCCGGCGAACCACCCGGCTCGAGCTGCAGGGCCTGGGCGATCGATCCCTGGGTGAGCTCGATCTGGAGCGCCAGCGCGGCCAGCAGCGTGGCGCGGGGAGGCTGGCCGACGCCCGAGCAGGCGCCCAGCTGCAGCAGCAACACCAGGGAGAGGGGCAGGGCCAGGCCGCGACCGACACGAGCGAGAGCAGTGCCGAAGCGCTGGGCAAGGGTCCGCAGGGCGGGCAGCATGGGGGGCGTTTGGCTCCACCCATGATCGGCTGGCTGCAAGGGGAACTGGCCGATCCGTGGCAGCAGGACAAGCGCCAGGGCCTCCTGCTGATCTGCCAGGGGGTGGGTTACGAAGTGCAGGTGAGTCAGAGACAGTGGCAGCGGCTTCCAGGCACTGGCAGCCGGCTGAGCCTCTGGATCCATCACGCGATCCGCGACGACGGCTGGACGCTGTACGGCTTTGACGAACGGCGGGAGCGCGATCTGTTCCGCGAGCTGGTGGCGGTGAGCGGCGTGGGCCCCCAGATGGCCCTCGGCCTGCTCGGCGCCATGGGGGCCGCGGAGCTGGTGCAGGCCATCGTGCGGGCCGACCTGCGCAGCCTCGCTCAGGCTCCCGGCGTGGGCAAGCGCACGGCCGAACGGCTGGCGGTGGAGCTGCGCAGCCGACTGGAGCAGCGCTGGCTGGATCGGCCGCCGCCGCTGGCCGGCGTGGATGGATCGGGCGCCGAGGCCGGCGCGGGCCAGGCGCTTCCTCCGGAGAGCCTCGATGAGGTGCAGCTCACGCTCACGGCCCTGGGTTACGAGCCTCTGGAGATCCGCCGCGCCCTCGAATCTGCCGCCCCTGCGGGTCTCGGCAGCGCTGCCGATGCCGAGGTCTGGATCCGGGCCTGCCTGCAGTGGCTGGGTCAGCAGGCGGCCTGACAGCCGAGGATTAAAGTGTTGGTTTGCACCGGCTCGGCCCCGCTGGCCCTCCGCCCTTCCCTTCCCTCTCCATGCCGCTCACGACCAGCCAGAAGCAGGACCTGATCAACACCCACCAGACCCACGGCACCGACACCGGATCGGTGGAGGTTCAGGTGGCGATGCTGAGCGAGCGCATCAGCCAGCTCACCGGCCACCTGCAGAACAACAAGCACGATTTCTCGTCGCGTCAGGGCCTGCTGAAGATGATCGGCCGTCGCAAGCGGCTGCTCGGCTACCTGCGCGGCATCAGCCAGGAGCGCTACAGCGCCCTGATCGCCAAGCTCGGCATCCGCGGCTGAGCCCACCTCATGGCCGGCAAGGGAATCAGCCCGGGCAAGGGTCGCAGCAGCAAGCCGAACCGGCCCCAGCCCCAGGCCAGCCAGGCCATTCCCGACGCGGTGGCCAACCGGATGGCTCGCCGTATCGCGGTGGCCACCGGCGTGCCCACCCTGCTGGGCATGGGCGTGTTCATCGGCAGCTACCTGCTGGTAAGCCGTGAGATCCTCGATGTGCCGCCCGGCGCCACCCTGGCCGCTTCGGGCGCCTGCTTCCTGCTCGGGGTGATCGGTCTGAGCTACGGGGTGCTCTCGGCCAGCTGGGAAGAACAGCCGGGCAGCCTGTTCGGCACCGAGCAGCTGGGGGTCAACCTCGGCCGCCTCAGACAGTCGGTGCGCTCGATGCGGAGCGGTTCAGGCGGCCAGCAGCGGTGAACTGACCCGGGCGCTGAAGTCGGCTGACCTGAGGGTGGCGATCGCCGCTTCCGGGTTGTCGATGCAGAACTGACTGCCCAGGCGCACGAAGCGGGTCTGGTCATCCTGCTTCACGAGTGCCACCACGGGCACCCGGTTGCCGGCCTCATCCTGGGGGGGACGGTGGCGGTGCAGACATTCGCGCAGGCGATGCTGAATGGCGATGTCGGCAGCCTGCTCCGCCGGCAGCTCGATCATCAGCAACTGCAGGTCGTCGATCGAACGGCAATCGTCAACGATGAGCTGCACACGGTCGTCGCGCCGGTCGACGGAAGCCCACACCAGAAGGCGCGCATCCACGATCAGGTGATCGGCCAGGCGTGCATAGGCCTTCGGAAACACCACCGCTTCGCAGCTGCCGGTGAGATCCTCCAGCTGCAGCACCGCCATCCGATCACCCTTGCGGGTGGTAACGCTGCGCAGTTCGGGCACCATCACCACCGCACTCACCCGGGCCTTGTCGGCGAGCTCCTCGAGGTTGCCGAGCGCCAGTGGCGAGAGGAGCTTCAGCTTCGGCGACAGCTGCTTGAGCGGGTGATCCGACAGGTAGAAACCCACCAACTCCTTCTCCAGCCGGAGTCTCTCGGTGGGGGGATAGTCGCTCACCGGGGCGGCCTTCGGGGCGATGCTGATCGCAGGCTCGCCCGCTGCGGCAGCGCTGGCGCCGAGCAGATCGAGCAGGTTGCCCTGGCCGCTGAGCCGGTCGCGCGCGCGGGAGCTGGCCCAGTCGAGCACCAGATCCAGATCGGCCATCAGCTGAGCCCTGTTGGCCCGCGGTTCGAGGGCATCGAGGGCGCCGGAATGGATCAGCGCCTCAAGGGCACGGCGGTTGAGCTGCTGACCGGGGATCCGGTCGCAGAGATCGGCCAGCGAGGCGAAGGGTCCGTCGCTGCGGCGCGACTCGATCAGCAGACGGATCGCCCCCTCGCCCAGATTGCGGACGGCCGAGAGGCCGAACAGGATGCGGTCACCCACAGGCGTGAAGTCGATCCCGGAAGCATTGACATCTGGCGGCATCACCTCGATGCCCATGGCATTGCAGTTGGCGATGTAGCGCTGCACCTTGGCCGAGTCGCCGGCATTCACCGTGAGCAGGGCCGCCATGTAGGCCACCGGATAGTGGGCCTTGAGGTAGGCGGTCTGGTAGGTCACCGCGCCATAGGCGGTGGAATGGCTCTTGTTGAAGCAGTATTCGGCGAACAGCACCATCTGCTCGAACAGACCCTCGGCGATCCTCGGGTCAACGCCCCGCTCGGTGGCTCCCTTCACGAAGACGCTCTGGTGCTTCTCCATCTCGCTCTTTTTCTTCTTGCCCATCGCGCGCCGCAGCAGATCGGCCTCACCGAGGGAGTAGCCGGCCAGATCCTGGGCGATGCGCATGATCTGCTCCTGATACACCATGATCCCGTAGGTTTCACGCAGGATCGGCTGCAGCTTTTCGTGGGCGAAATCGATCGGCTCGCGGCCGTGCTTGCGGTTGATGAACTTGGGGATCAGCCCCGCATCGAGCGGACCGGGGCGATAGAGGGCAAGGATTGAGGAGATGTCCTCCAGCGACGACGGCTTGAGATCGCGCACGATCTGACGCATGCCGCTCGACTCCAGCTGAAAGATGCCCTCCAGATCGCCACGGGCGAGCAGGCCGTAGGTGGCTGGATCATCGGCAGGCAGGCGATCCGGATCGACGGTCTCGCCCGAGCTCTGAGCCACCAGGTCGACGGTCTTGTCGATCATGGTGAGGTTCTTGAGACCGAGGAAATCCATCTTCAGGAGCCCCATCGACTCCACGTCTTCCATGAAGTATTGGGTGATCACCTGGCCGTCGTTGTTGCGCTGCAAGGGCACCACCTCATCGAGTGGATCAGCGGCGATCACAACACCGGCGGCATGCACGCCGAACGTCTTGTTGGTGCCCTCAATCCGCATCGCCAGGTCCACCCAGTGCCTGACCTGGGGGTCCTGCTCATACTTCTGGCGGAACTCCGGCGCCGGTGAGTCCGTACCGATCATCTCCTTGAGCTTGGCTGGCTTGCCGCGCACCACCGGGATCAGCTTGGCGAGCCGGTCGGCATCGCCATAGGGAATGTCAAGCACCCGCGCCACGTCCTTGAGCACGGCTTTCGAGGTCATGCGGTTGAAGGTGATGATCTGGGCGACCTTGTCCTCGCCATAGCGACGGGTCACGTAGTCGATCACCTCGCCGCGGCGCTCAATGCAGAAGTCGGTGTCGATGTCCGGCATCGACTTGCGTTCCGGGTTGAGGAAGCGTTCGAACAGCAACCCGTTCGTGACCGGATCGATGTTGGTGATCCCAAGGGCATANGCCACCAGGGAACCCGCCGCGGAGCCTCGACCCGGCCCCACCGGAATGCCGCTCTCGCGGGCGAAGCGGATGTAGTCCCACACCACCAGGAAATAGGTGGGAAAGCCCATCTGTTCCATCACCTGCAGCTCGAAGCTGAGCCGCTCGCCATAGGTGGCATCACAAGCCTCGTCATCGGCCAGCCCCAGGCGAGACCGCAGCCCCTGCTCGCTCACCTCCCGCAGGTAACTCACCGGCGTTTGGCCCTCGGGGATCGGGAAGCGTGGCATCTGGTAGCGGCCGAGGATGTCGTAGTCGTCGACCTTCTCGGCCACCCGGACGGTGTTGGCCACAGCCGCTGGATCACCGCATCAGGCAGGTGATCGCGGAACAGCTGCAGCATCTCCGCTTCGCTCTTGATGTACTCGGTGCCGGTGTAGCGAAGCCTCTTCTCATCAGTGATCAGCTTGCCGGTGAGCACGCAGAGCAGGGCGTCATGGGCCTCCACATCGCCCACGCTCAGATAGTGGGCATCGTTGGTGGCGATCAGCTCGATGCCGAGCTCCTCGCCGATGCGGGCGATCTCGGTGTTGACGATGCGGTCTTCGATGCCGCCGTGGTCCTGGATCTCGAGGTAGAAGTCGTCGCCGAAAACGCTCTGGTACCAGCGGGCCACTTCGCGGGCGACCTCCGGGCGGCCACGCAGGATCGCCTGGGGGATCTCGCCTCCCAGGCAGGCGGTGGCCACGATCAGGCCTTCGCTGTGCGCCTTCAGGGTGGCCTTGTCGATGCAGGCCCGGGCGAAGATGCCACGACCGCGCATGCCGCGCAGGTGGCTGATGCTGGTGAGCTTGACCAGGTTGCGGTAGCCCACCGCGTTCCTGGCCAGCACCACCAGGTGGTAGCGGCGCTCCTTCTTCGGCGGATTGGGGTCATCAAGCGAGCCGTTGATGACGTACATCTCATTGCCGATGATCGGCTTGATGCCGGCCTTCGTGCAGAGCTTGAGGAGTTCGATGGCGCCGTACATGACGCCGTGGTCGGTGAGGGCCAGGGCCGGCATGCCCAGCTCCACGGCGCGCTCCACCATCGCCGGCAGCTGGCTGGCGCCGTCGAGGAGGCTGTAGTCGCTGTGGTTGTGGAGCGGGACGAAAGCCACAGGTAGCGGCAGAGACGAGACCAGCCTAGGGGCTACCGCCAGATCTGGTGTCAGGCCACCAGCGGTGCCGCCGGCCTCCGCTCCATCACCCGGGCCGCCTGCTCATAGTGGTGGGCCACCTGCAGCAGCCGCTCCTCCTGCAGCACTCCGCTGATCAGCTGAACGCCGATCGGCAACCCGCTGCGATCGAAGCCGCAGGGCACGCTGATCGCCGGCAGGCCGGCCATGTTGGCCGGAATCGTGAGCAGGTCGGCCAGGTACATCGCCAGGGGATCGTCGGCATGGGCGCCGAAGCGAAACGCCGTGGTGGGGGAGGTGGGGGTGAGCAACACATCCACGCTGGCGAAGGCGCGCTCGAAGTCGCGGCGGATCAGGGTGCGGACCTGCTGGGCCTTCTTGTAGTAGGCGTCCACATACCCGGCCGAGAGGGCGTAGGTGCCGATCAGGATGCGGCGCTGCACCTCGTCGCCGAAGCCTTCGGCACGGCTGCGAGCGGTCATCTCCGCCAGGCTGGCGGCTGCCGGATCGTCGCAGGTGGCTCGATAGCCATACTTCACGCCGTCATAGCGGGCCAGGTTGGCCGAGGCCTCCGACGGTGCGATCACGTAGTACGTGGCGATGCCGTCGTTGAAGCGGGGGCAGCTCAGCTCGACGAGCTCGCAACCGAGAGCCTGCAGCTGGTCGGCGGCGGCCAGGGCGGAGGCCCGGACCTCCGAGTCGAGACCTTCGGCCTCGAAGCACTCCTTCACCAGCCCCACCCGCAGGCCGGCCACCGGCTGCTGCAGGGCGGCTCGGTAGTCGGGAACCCGGGCCGTGAGGCAGGTGGCATCGCGGCGGTCGGCTCCGGCGATCACCTGGAGGATCTCGGCCGCATCGGCCACCGAGCTGCTGAACGGGCCCACCTGATCGAGTGAGCTGGCGAAGGCCACCAGGCCCCAGCGGCTGACCCGTCCATAGGTGGGCTTGAGACCCACCACGCCGCAGAAGCTGGCTGGCTGGCGGATCGATCCGCCGGTGTCGGATCCGAGCGAGGCGATGCACTCGCCGGCGGCCACGGCGGCGGCGCTGCCGCCGGAGCTCCCCCCCGGCACGCGCTCGGGATCCCAGGGATTGCGGCTGGGGCCGAAGGCCGATGTCTCGGTGGAGCTGCCCATGGCGAACTCGTCGAGATTGGTCTTGCCCAGCAGCACGGCACCGGCATTCCAGAGGCGCTCGGTGACCGTGGATTCGTAGGGGGGCACGAAGGTCTCCAGCATGCGGCTGGAGCAGGTGGTGCGGATCCCCCGGGTGCAGAGGTTGTCCTTGATCGACAGCGGGATGCCGGCCAGGGGGGGGAGGTCCTCGCCGGCGGCCCGGGCGGCGTCGATGCGGTCGGCATCGACGCGGGCGCGCTCGGCGGTGACTTCCAGGAAGGCGTGCAGCGAGGGTTCGACCGCAGCGATGCGGGCCAGATGCTGGTCGGTGAGCTCACGGGCCGACACCTCGCCGCGCCTCAGTTGCTCACGCCATTCGGCGATCCCCATCCACCTGGTTGCCAGCTGGTCTGGACGCTATCAGCCGGTTCAGCCGGGTTCGGTGAGGGGTTCGCCGCGGCGGGTGCGCAGCACCTGATGCTCGAGCGCGCCGGGGGACTCGCTCTGGAGATCGGCCAGGAAAGCGGGCAGCTCGGCCTCGAGGCTGCCACGACGGGTGAACGGACCGAACCAGTAGACGCAGTCCGGCGATCGCGTCTCGACCCGGGCCCACCAGGCCAGACCCAGCCCGTTGGCAGCACTGCGGGCCAGCCACGACAGCGGATTCATCGGAGAGGGACCTGGAGTCAGCCCATTGTGCCCGCTTCGGGGCCTGGATCAGGCTCCCCGTCGGCGAAGTGTGCGGAAGCGAGGTCGTCGGCAGCGGCGGCGCCGGAGGGACCGCCGGCGGCGGTCGCCAGCCGCGGGCGCTGCAGGCGCGGAGCGGGCTGACCACCGCGCAGGTCCTTCATCCAGCCCCGGCGGGCCACTTCGTAGAGCACCATCGCCGTGGCCACCGAGGCGTTCAGGCTTGGCGTGGCGCCGCGCAGGGGGATGCGCACGAGGGTGTCGCAGTGGCGCCGGGTGAGCATCGAGAGGCCGTCACCCTCCGAACCGGTGACGATCACCAGGGGGCCCTCGAGATCGGCCTCGGGCAGGTTGACACTGCCTTCGGCCGCGAGGCCCACCACCCGGTATCCCTCCTGCCGCAGGCTGTCGAGCGCGCGGTTGAGGTTGACCACCCGGGCCACGGGCAGATGTTCGAGGGCACCGGCAGCGACCTTCGCCACCGATCCCGTGAGACCGGCACTGCGGCGCTGCGGCAGCACCAGGCCATGGGCCCCGAGGGCCTCGGCGCTGCGGGCGATGGCGCCGAGGTTGTGGGGATCGGTGATGCCGTCGAGGGCCATCAGCAGCGGTGGTTCGCCGAGCTCCCGGCAGCCCTCGATCAGGCTGGCGAGATCGAGGGTGTCGGCGGCGGCCGGCTGCAGCACGATGCCCTGGTGAACGGCTCCCGCCGTGATCTGCCCCAGCCGGGCCCAGGTGACCTCCTCCACCAGCACGCCGGCGGCCTTGGCCTCCCGCAGAGCCTGCAGGAACGGGGGCCTGAAGCGCAGCTCGGTGGTGCACCAGATGCGATGGATGGGCCGGCCGCTCTCCAGAGCGGCGGCCGCGGCATGGCGGCCCCAGATCAGATCGGTGGGCTGATCCTCGCCGTGGCGCTCGGCGAAATCGCGCTCGCCCTCAGCCAATGGCGCCGGCCGATCGCGATCGATCGGCGCCGCATCGATGGAGCGGGGTCGCGGCCGCACGAAGCGCGGCATCGGCGAGCGCCGCTCCGGGGTGCGAGCGCGGCCCCTTTCGCCGCGCGGCCGCTCACCCCAGTCGCGGCGGGAGTCGCCGGTGCGGCGGGGCGAATCGGACCTGGCACCGCCACGGGCAGCGCCCCGGCCGCCGCCGAGGGAACGCTCCTCCTCGGACCGTCGCGGCCTCACCCGGTACGGCCCGGCGGCACGGGCGCGGCGGTCCTGCTCGGCCGGCCTCTCGCCGTCGCCGCCGAAGCGACGGCCGCGCCCCCCAGTGCCCGTCCGCTTCTCCGGACGGCGTTCGAATCGAGGGCTCATGGCGGGACCGCGGACGGATCGTGTTGCTCCAAGTGATCTAGCAGTTCGACCAGCCGGGGGGGATCGTGCAGAAAGAGCCAGCCGAGCAGGGCCTCGAAGCCGGTGGCCAGGCCGTAGAGGGCGGGATCGCCGTGGCGCGGCCCCCGTCCGGCCCGGTTGCGGCCACGCCGCACCAGGGCGAGTTCGGCAGCCTGAAGCCGCGGCTCGAGGTGCTGCAGAGCCCGGGCCTGAGCCTCGGCGCGAACGCTGCCGACCACCTGACGGTGCAGATCCTGGGAGCGGGCCGGGGCCCGGCAGTGGCGGCGGCGCTGATGCAGCTCCCACACCGCATCACCCAGCCAGGCGAGCTGCAAGGGCCCCAGCTCGGCGGCGGGGGGATCGGCCCGCAGGGCCGCCAGCCAGGCGGTGCTGCGGCCCTGCTCAGGCCGCGATGCTGCCAAGGGCCGTCTGCAGGTCGGGCTGCAGGTGCAGAAACTCCTCCAGGCGCACCAGCTTCACGGTCTGCACGACGCGGGCATTGCCCACCACCACGAACCGCTGGTTGTCGGCGTTGCAGAGCTTGGCCAGTTGCACCAGGGCGCCCAGACCGGAGGAATCGAGAAAGTCGATGTGGGTGAGGTCGACGACCAGCGGCAGCGCCGGGGAGCGATGGCTGGCGACGAACTCTCCGAACTGCTTGTCGGAATAGGCGTCGAGCTGGCCCGTGAAATGGAACAACTGACAGTTGGGCTGCTGCTCGAAGCCCCCCCGCAGGGATACCGTCAGGCGCTGCAGTTCGGTAATGGCTCCCGCTCCCGGATCACCTCAGGCGGGCAGTGTAGGGAGCAGAGCAGGATCTGGATCACTCGCAACAGAAGTGGCACAGGCGGGGGCTCNGCAGCTCAGGCCAGACGCCGCTCGGCCATCAGCGCCACGAAGCGGGCGAAATGGTGATCGGCATCGTNGGGGCCGGGGCTGGCCTCGGGGTGGTACTGCACGCCGAACACGGGTTGGTGCCGCATCGCCAGGGCCGCCACCGTGCGGTCGTTGAGGTTCAGATGGGTCACCTCCACCCGGTCGGCGGGGAGGGAATCGGCAGCGATGGCGAAGNCATGGTTCTGGCTGGTGATCTCCACCTCCCCGGGACTGCCGCAGGGGTGGTTGAGACCGCGATGTCCGTAGCCGAGCTTGAAGCTGCGCCCTCCGAGTGCCAGACCGAGAATCTGGTGGCCCAGACAGATGCCGAACACCGGCAGATCGGGTTGCTGCAGCAGGTCCTCCGCCAGGGCGATGCCGGTGGTCACCGCCGCAGGGTCGCCGGGGCCGTTGGAGAGGAACACCCCCTCCGGCCTGTGGCTGAGCACCTGCTCGAGGCTGGCATCGGCGGGCAGCACCGTGACCTCACAGCCGTGGGCGACAAGGCGCTCGAGGATGGCGCGCTTGATGCCGAAATCGATCGCCACCACCCGGTAGGGCCGGTCCGGGCGGGCCTGCAGGCGGGCATCGAAGGCTTCCCCGCAGGCTGCCGCCAGGTGTAGGGCTCCGTCGTGGTCACCGTGGAAGCCAGGTTGAGCCCCTCCATCGAGGGAGCGGCGCGCACCTGCTCGAGCACCTGGGCGGGGTCGGAGCCATCGCTGCTGATGGCGCCGTTGATGGCACCGCCCTCCCGCAGGTGGCGCACCAGCGAGCGGGTGTCGATGCCGCGGATGCCCACCACGTGGTGCTGCCGCAGCCAGGTCTCCAGGTCCGCCTCCGCACGCCAGCTGCTGGCACGGGGTGAGAGCTGCCGGGCGATCACACCGCGCACATGGGGCCGCTCCGCTTCCTGGTCGTGATGGTTCACGCCGGTGTTGCCCAGCTCCGGGTAGGTGAAGGTGACCAGCTGCCCGGCGTAGCTGGGGTCGGTCATCACTTCCTGGTAGCCGGTCATGCCGGTGTTGAACACAACCTCACCCACACGGTGCCGGTCGCCCGAAGGAGAGACCGCGCAGCACGGTGCCGTCGGCCAGC
>NZ_LFEK01000024.1 GCF_001039265.1 Synechococcus sp. GFB01
GGCAACGGAGGCCCCACCGGCCAGGAGCAGGGCGGCGTTGAGCCCCTTCCAGCCGGTGGCGGCGGCCTCGAGGGCCGCGGCGGTGAAATCGAGCGGCTTGCGGTAGTGAGCCTGCAGCACGAACAGCCGCAGCGTCATCGGTGAGACGCCCGAATCGAGCAGGGCGCGGATGGTGGTGAAGTTGCCGAGCGACTTGCTCATCTTCTCGCCGCCCACATTCACCATGCCGTTGTGCAGCCAGGTGCGCGCCAGCGGCTTGCCGGTGGCCGCCTCCGACTGGGCGATCTCGTTCTCGTGGTGGGGAAAGATCAGATCGGCGCCGCCGAGGTGGATGTCGATCGTGTCGCCGAGCTCCTCGCGCACCATCGCCGAGCACTCGATGTGCCAGCCGGGCCGGCCGGGGNCCCATGGGGAGGGGAAGCTGGGTTCGCCCGGCTTGGCGGCCTTCCAGAGCGCGAAGTCGAACGGGTGCCGCTTGCGGGCCTCCTCCTCGTCGCTGAGGCGCCCCGAGGCACCCTCCAGCTGTTCGGCCAGATCGCGACCGGAGAGCTTGCCGTAGCCGGCATGCTTCATGACGGCGAAATACACATCGCCATCAGCGGAGTAGGCCGCCCCCTTCTCCTCCAGCTCCTGGATCAGGGAGCGGATCGCGGCCAGGCTGCCGGTGGCGCGGGGCATGTGGTCGGCCGGCAGGATGTTGAGCCGGGCCATGTCGGCCACGAAGGCGGCGATGTTGCGCTCGCTCACCGCCTCCATCGAGCTGCCCTCCTCGGCGGCGCGGCCCAGGATCTTGTCGTCGATGTCGGTGTAGTTCTGCACGAACGTCACCGCGTAGCCGCTCCAGATCAGGTGGCGGCGCAGCACGTCCCAGGCGATATAGCTGCGGGCATGACCAAGGTGGCAGAGGTCGTAGACCGTAACGCCGCAGCAGTAGATGCTCACCCGCCCCGGCCGGAGGGGCCGGAACTCCTCGAGACGGCGGGTGAGCGTGTTGGTGAGCCTCAGGGTCAAGGGAAGCCCGGTGAGAACAGCGCTGGCGGCACGGTACTCGCCAGGGCTTCCTCCCTGGACCTTTTTCGGATCAGCAGACGGGATCAGTAGAGACCGCGAATGGGCACCTGAACGGGTACCTGGGGAACCGGCGGTACGCGATAGGTGCAGGCCGGGAAGTCGGCGGGGAGGACCCGTCCGGTGGGAGCCTGCGCGATCAGTTCACCACCTGAACCCGGCATACGCGCCTCCACAACATGGGTCTGCACCGGAGGGGTGGTTGCGGCGAGGGTGCGTTGACGCAGGCAGGGAGATTGTTCGACCTCCCCGGAGAAAGCAGGAGCCGAGAAGGATGCGGCAGCCAGGGCGACAGAACCGAGAACACTCGGGATGAATGCGGATGGAAGGCCAGTCATGGCAGGTGTAACGGTGAAGAGGTTGTCTTTGGATGAAGGATCTGGAGATTGTCGGGGGAGCTCGGAGGCTCAGCGAGAACTGCGTGCACCGCCACCGTCACCACCGCCGTTGAAGCAGCCTGCAAGGGCACAGATCGCCACTCCGGCAACCGGAATAATCAGAAGCCACCATGGGCCGCCACCGGCGGGAGCTGCAGCCGCAGCAGGGGGCGCCACAGTGAAACAGCAAGGCTCCTGATCCCGCCTTGAAGGCAGAGGATTGGGTCCATCAGGAAGCAGGGCGCAGAATTTCTCGCCGATCTCGATCTCAGTCTCAGGATCGATCGTCATGCAGGTGCGATCCTGAGAATAGGAAATCCTGCTGGATGTCAGGGAGATCCGTTCAACCTCTTCTCCATTCTTTGGATTGCGGATCGAGAGATACTCGAAAGAATCGAAGTTGGGAAGGGGGCCGTTGTAGCAGATTGTCCAATCTTCCTTGCCTGTGGGTAGCAATTTGGCATCCTTATCCGTGGCGGAGGCGGCTGTTCCCGACCCACTGGCAGCCTGGCTGATCAGGGGATCGGCCTGTCGCCCATCGGCTGGAATCGCAACGCCGGCTGAAGGCAGAGCCGATCGGGATGCTGCCGACAGTTTCTGCAGATCCGGCAGGGGCTGCACGCCTTCGTTGTCGATCCTCACCAGGTTGAGGCCCGCCTGTGGCATGGCGCGCACGGGCAGGGTGTAGACGGAAAAGGCTGTGGCGGTGGCCAGCGCCAGAGGAAGGGTGAGCCGCATGAACCGAGAGCCGCTGATCGGCGTGGAAGGAGGGAATGCGACTATAGCTGATCAATCCCAATCATGGAACATCTCGTATTCGTGACTACTGAATCACGCGCCGATGGATTGCACAGTTCGCCCGGAGGCTCAGAAGGACAGGGTCACCCTGCCATAATAGCGGGGCTCGCAGGGGTCATCCGTGCAGAAGGTATCGATCCAGTCGGGGTAGTTGCCGAGAAAATCGGTCACGTAGAGTGAAAAGGTGAGGGGGATGCCGTCAAAGGGCCTGGCCGAGATTCCTGCCCCGATCCCATAGCCGAAGCTTTCGAACCCGATCGAGAACTGGCTGCCGAAGCTGACGCTCAGTGAGCCGATGGGACCCCACCAGCAGTCATTTCCTTCGGGATAGTCAGTGCTGCTGATGTTGTTGCCGCTCAGGCAGTTGGTGGAACCGAAACCATTGCCGGCATAGCCGTAAAAATCTGATCCGATCCCAGCTGTGGCCACCATGACGATCGGTTTGTGAGCACGATTGAGCGGCACTGCCTGAGACAAGACCAGATAGAAATTGCGGCCCAGGTCAGTTGAGGAGTCGAGCTGAACGATGTGTTCGCCGCCGAAAGCCACGGCGGTGGTGGGCGTGATGTTCCAGGCAGTTCGGAATCCGAGGCTCTGGCCTGCGAGTGCGCCGGTGCCGTTGTTCCGGCCTGACAGACTCTGAACTGCCCACTGGAAGCCCAGGCTGGCATTCTTGGACTTGAAGGGGGTGAAATCGAAGTAGGCAACGCCATCGGCGCAGTCGGTCCAGTCACCACCATCGGCTACCTCGCAGAAGCGGGTACGGTTCACCCAGTCGAGCGTGGTCGACATGAAGAAGCCGGCATCCTGGGCGAAGGCGTTCGGCACGTAGAGGCCCACATCGGGGTAAGGCCGGCCGTTCACCGTGATGCCGCGGGCAAGGCCCCGAACGTTGTAAACGCTCGGAAGTGGGGGTGATTCCAGAGGCGGAGGCTCTGGACCATCGCCAGACTCCTGAACCACCCGATCCTGATCCATCACCTCGGACTCAGGTACGTAGACCCATGCTGGGCCAGTTGATGAACCGGTCGTGAAAGTTGCGGGATCGCTGACAGGCGCATCACCCACGTATTCCCATTGCGGCTGGGCAAACGCCTGGGGTGCGAGGCCAGGGATCAGCGTCCAAAGCGCAGCCCCCACTGCATAGAGAGACCGCAGGGCTGGATGAACCATGCCGGCTGGCTTCGAGGCTGCGCCTGGCTGTGGCATTGCCCGGGGTCAACTGGCATTGTGTCGGGAGCATACTGTCTTTTGAACACCAGACAAGCGTGGGTTGTCGGGTGTCTGGTGTTACTGGCGCGCATGCCTTAGGGTGCCCGCAATCCATAAGGTCTGCGTTCGTCGTCCATGTCCTTTCCGATGAGGGCGTCTGCATTCCCCCGGGGAGAACAGAGGAGAATGATGTATCGCCCGGTTCGCGCTCTGGCTGCCGGTTTCGTGCCGCTGATGGGAACACTGGCCATCCCTGTCGGCGCTGCGCCGGCTTTAGCCGATCCCGCTCAGGGTCGTTCCCAGGCCGCGGTGGATTCGGCACTGCAGTCGGTGCGTGGCACTGCCCCCCAGACCGGCCGGGCCGCCGATCTTCCGGTCTCCCTGCAGACCGGCTCGGGCCCTGTGGGACTGGATCCCGTGCCCACCGATGCTCCGCCTCCCAGCGTTCTTCAGGAAGACGTTTATATCATCGGTCCCGGCGACAGACTGGCGATCCGCTTTCTGGGCGCTGCCGATCTCTCCGGCGATTTCGCGGTGCTCAATGACGGAACGGCCACCATGCCCCTGGTGGGTTCCGTGCGGTTGACCGGTCTCACCATCTCCCAGGCCACGCAGTGGCTGCAGCAGATCTACGGCCGCCAGCTGCAGCGGCCGGATCTGATTCTCTCCGTTTCAGGGGCTCGGCCGCTCCGCGTTGNCGTGGTGGGTGAGGTGCAGAAGCCGGGTCTGTACACCCTCACCACCACGGAAGCCTCCAAGACCGAGGCCGCCGTTTCCATCTCCGGTCTGCCCACCCTGGTGGATGCGATCCAGAAAGCCGGCGGGATCACCACGATGGCCAATCTCTCGATGGTGACGCTGCAGCGCCGCCTGCCCGGCGAACGAGCCCAGTTCAAGCGCGCCCGTCTCGACCTGCTCGCCCTGGTGCGGGAGGGTGATCAGCTGCAGAACCCGCTGCTGTTCGATGGCGACACCATCCGGGTGGAGCGGGTGACCCGGCCGGTGGCATCCACCGTGAATGAACTGGCGTCAACGACGCTGGCTCCCACGGCGATCACCGTGAATGTGGTGGGTGAGGTGAGAGCCCCGGGACGCCTCTCGGTGCCGGCCAACACCCCCCTGATGCAGGCCATTCTGGCAGCCGGTGATGTGAGCACCTGGCGTGCCAACAAGGCCGACATCGAGCTGGTGCGGATCAATCGCAACGGCAGCGCCTTCCGCAAGACCTTTCAGCTGGATTACAACCAAGGCGTGGCCAACAATGCCAACCCGCCCCTCGTGGATGGCGACACGGTGATCGTGAACCGCAACTGGTATGCCGTGAGTTCGGATGCGCTGGGAGCCGTGACCACCCCGATTACCGGCCTGGTGAATGTGCTGACCCTGTTCAGGCTGCTCGACGACAACAACAACTAACGCGTCATCCCGAATTCCCCAACTCCATGCCGCTGTATCTGAGCTGGCTGCTCGTGGATGAGCTGGTCGTCGGCACCGCGCCCGCCGATCAACACGACGTGGCCACGCTGGAGAGCGAGGGCATCCGTGCCGTGTTCAGTCTCTGCAGCATTGAGGAGGTGCCTCCACCCCCCGACCTTGCCGGGCGCTTCGTCTGCGATCGTCTGGTGCTTCCCGATCACCGCACGGGTCTCTGGCTTCAGCACCGGCAGCTCTCCAGGGCCTTGGATCGGCTCGCCAGGCTGCGGGCCCATGGCCCCGTCTATCTGCACTGCGTGGCCGGGGTCGAACGTTCGCCCCTGGTGGCAATGGGCTGGCTGATGCACACCCGCGGGCTGTCGATGCAGCGCGCGCTCGACTACGTGCGGGAGGTTCACCCGCCCACCAACCCCCTGCCCCAACAGCTGAAGGTGTTGCGCGAATGGGCTGCCGGAGCCTGTGCTCAGGNAGCCTGAAGCCCGGCGCCGGGTGGCATGGGTGACCGGCGCCCTCCTGCTCGCCGCTCTGTCGTTTGCCGCTGGTGGCCTGGTGGCACGCAGCTGGTACGTGCCGCAGGCCCCCGGCCATGGGCCGCTGCGCTCCCTCGCCGACTGGATCGCGCGGCAAGGCCTCGCAGCGCTGCCCCACCAAGCGCCCCAGCCCCGCCCGTGCCCGCGGGAACATCTCGCCGTGGCCAGCTTCGGCCAGAGCAACGCCGCCAACAGCGTGCGACCTGCCTACTACGGTCTGCCGATTCCTGCCAATCTGCTCCAGTTCGACTGGCGTTCGGGGCGCTGTTTCACCTACAGCGAGCCGCTGATCGGCGCCGATGGCAGCGGCGGCAACGTGATCACCTACCTGGCGGTTGATCTGGTACGCCGCTCCGGGCGCCCGTGATCGTGATTCCCTTCGCCCAGGGGTCATCCAGCATTCTCAGCTGGGCCTATGGCGATCTCTCCCACCGCCATGATCAGGTGCTGGCGGCGATGGCGCAGGCGGGCCTGGCCACGCCGCTGGTGCTCTGGCATCAGGCGAAAGTGACGCCGGCGGACTGGAGCTCGGAACTGCCGTCACCAGGCCGGGAATGCGGCAGCGCGACTACGAGCAGGCCCTGGAGGCGGTGGTGGCGCGCACACGGCGGGTCTATCCAGAAGCTCCGTTCGGGATTGCCGTGGCGTCGGCCTGTTCGCTGCAGAATCCCGCAGGCTGGGAGCCGGTGCGGGCGGCGCAGCGGGCGGTGGCGGCCCGCCTGCCCGGTGCCTTCCTGAGCGCCGACAGCGACGCCATCCCGGCGCAGCGCCGCTGGCGCTACGACGGCTGCCATTTCTCCGCTGCCGGTGCCCGCTGGCTGGCCAGTCAGTATCGGGAGGCCATCAACAGGCTGCCCTGGCCTGCTCCCTGACCGTGCAGATCCTGAAACAGGCCCGCAGCGGTGGATAGCCACGACAACACAACTCATGCCGTCATGAACCGTTGATGGTGTCACAGACGCCGCAGAACCTGACCCTGTTGGGTACTCTCTGAAGCTGCATTGTAGTGGTATGATCCTATGATTACGATAGACGTATCACGTGCTGAACTCGGCATTCAGGGGTGCATCCTTGAGGTCTTCATTCAGGAAGTCTTCGTCGGGGTGGTTGGCCGTACCAGCTGATCCTGAGTGGCTCGCTTTTGTTGTGCTCAGCTTGGCTTTCTGCCTGCTCTATTGGCACACTCTGTATCCTGGTATTGGTGGTAGAGTTGAATATGGCGACTCAGCTAAATGGCAGTTCCTGTGGGCGATTGGAGGCACGCCGCATTCCACTGGATATCCGCTGTATCTGCTGATTTCCAGGCTGTTTGGGGAGTCACTTGTCTGGCTCCCGCCCTATCAGCGAATCTCGCTTGTCTCGTTGGCCTTTGGTGTGGGCTCACTGCTGCCTGTGTATCTGATCACACGGCAGCTTGTCGCATCTCCGTTGCTTCGGCTGGCCGCCCCGGCTCTTCTGGGGCTGTCAATGACCTACTGGTCGCAGTCAACTGAGCCGGAAGTCTATACCCTAGCCGTTTTCCTTTCAAGTCTCAGTATCTATTTACTGAGCCGCTTTATCGCTGCTCAGAAGCTGTCTCTATTGCTGCTGTCGCTATGTGTTTACTCCCTGAGTTTCGGTAATCATCTGACAACCTTGATGTCCATGCCNGCTTTCTTCCTGGCGTTGGCGCTGTCGCCGACCAGGCGCCGCGCGGTTGTCGCCGTCATCCTGGTTCTGCCTCTTCTTGTGCTATTCGGCCTTGGCCAGTATGTCTATATCTACTACTTGTCGCATCAAGGAGGTCCCTATCTCGAGTATGTGGGTCGAGACGCCAGTGTGTCCAGGATTGTTGACTATGTGCTGGGAGGACAGTTCAAGGGTCTTATCGGGTCCACTTATCTGTCTCCACGGTTGTTTGCTGGCTCCGTGGTTCAGGTTCTGAGAATCACGCTGCAGGATTTCGGTCTGCCCCTGACCCTCCTGCTGGGTTACACCCTGATCGCCAACCTCGGCTCTCTGATCTCGGCGCTGCGGCAGGGTCGCTGCCAGCTGGTGAACGATCGCTCCCGTCAGGACGGAGTGACGTCGCAGCAGATTCGGTGGCTCCTGGTTGTGGCTGCATCCGGTCATATTCTGTATGCAATCTCATACCCGATTCATGATGTGCGGGTTTATTATCTGGTGCCATATGCCCTGCTCCTTCCAGTAGCGATGTCCGCCGTTGAAGAGGCATTGACGTCTGGCTTCTTCGCCAATCCCAGGCAGGGCCGCCTGCTGGTGGTGGTCGGTCTCGTCGCCACCCTTTCAGCGCAGCTCTATCTGGGCTACAAATCCTTGAAGCTTTTCGACAATCCGATCGACCTCAAGGCGCGTGAGATCGTCAGCGTGTTGCCCGAGGGGGCCAGCGTTTTCATCGATGGGAGCACCGACTACAGCCTCAGCAGGGCGTTGTGGTATCATGCAACGGTTGGTCAGCCCTCGAAGCGGCTCGATGTGAAGTTGGCTGTCGATGCTCCAGCAAGTCACTACTTCACCATTTCAGACGACAAGGCCGAGCTCATTGAACAGAGCTCCGGTCGCGAGGTGCAGCGCATCAAGCTCAAGCCCAATGGTTGCGCATGGGCCCTCTACAACTGCGGCTGTCCGCGTTGATCAGTCGTCGCTCCTGGGCGCTGTTCCAAGGAGGCCTCTCTCCCTGAGCTCCTAAGCCACCTTCTGCCAGGGCACGGCCACCCAGCGATCGAGGGCCAGACCCACCAGCGCCTCGAGGGCGATCAGGCCCAGCAATGTTGTAAACCCCCCAAGCAGCAGGCCGGCCCCGAGCAGGGTGGTGGCGCCGATGTAGAGCAGGGCGACCCGGCGGTGCGCCCAGCCCGCCTGATGCAGCCGCTGGAACAGATGCAGACGGTGGGCCTGAAACACCGGATGGCCGGCGGCAAGCCGGCGCAGCACGCAGCTGCAGGCATCACCGAGCAGCGGAAATCCCACCAGCAGCAACCCCAGAGCCTGGAGGGCGGAAGGGGCCTGCAGGGCCGCACCAGCAAACGCCGCGCCGATGTAGGTGCTGCCCACATCGCCCATGAACACCTTCGCCGGGCTCCAGTTCCACACCAGGAATCCCACCAGGCTGCCGGCCAGAACCCAGGCCCAGCTGAGATCAAGGCTCAGACCCGCCACAGCGAACAGCACGGCGCCGCAGCCGGCCACCAGTCCATCGAGGCCGTCGGTGAAGTTCACGAAGTTGATCACCGCCGTGATCGCCACCAGCAGCACCAGCAGCAGCGGCAGCCTCAGCCATCCGCTGGGCAGGGGCAGGGCCGCGCTGGCAAGCAGTGCCATCGCGGTGAGCAGCTGGGCGCTGTAGCGCCAGCTGGCCGGAAGATTCACCCGGTCGTCGAGAAACCCCACAATGGCCAGCGGCAGGCAGAGCAGAGGCACGCGGGGCAGGGCCCAGGCGCTGCTCACCAAAACGAAGCCCAGTCCGCCGCCTCGTGGGGTCGGCTGTAAGTGAGCGCTGCGCGCATTGGGGTGATCCAGCAGGGAGCGCCGCAACCAGGGCAGCATGAGGCCGGTGGCGGCCCAGCTGAGCAGGGCCGCCGGAAGCGCTGCGCTGAGCAGGGGGGTCAGAGCCATGGACCGGGGTGGAAGGGGCGGGCGTCGCGATCGAGGAGGTCGGCCACGGTGGCGAAACCGGCCAGATCCGCACTCAGCCGCAGCACCGCCTCGTAGTGCCGTGGGGACATCAGCAGCAGCGGTGCCGCGAGGGCCTGGAAGAGGCGGTTGGGCAGGGGGATCAGCCGGCAGCGTGCGGCGCCGGGGTCGATGGTCTGGATGCGCTCCAGCAGGGCCCGGTAGCTGAGCTGCTCATCGCCGCCCAGCAGCAGCTGGCACACGAGCCCCTCAGCCGCACCGTCCGATCCGGCCTCGCTGCCGAGGCGTTTCAGCCGATCCAGCGCCACGGCCACGAGATCGCCAGCGGCAATGGGTTGGCGCAGACCCGTGTGCCGGGGCAGCGGCAGCAGCGGCAGCCGCCGCAGGATGCGGCGGAGCGCCTCCACGTTGCGATCGCTTGTGTCGCCGCAGTGCCCATGGATCATGGTGGGGGCGAGGATGCAGGCAGGAACCCCGAGCCCCAGGCACGCTTGCTCGAGCTGCAGCCGGGCGCCCTCAAGCCGCTTCACCAGGGCGCGGTCGTAGGGATTCCAGGCGAAGCGCTTGGTGACGACGCTCGACGACGAGCAGGCCACGATCCCCCGCAGACCGTTCAGCGCCTCCGGGTGGTGGTCTGCGAGCGTGCTCAGGAACGGAGCGAGCAGCCAGAGGTGGCTGAAGCTCAGCCAGAGCTGGGGGCCGGAGGGCAGCAGGGCCGCTGCCTCGGCCAGGGCCGTGGGGGTGGTGGCGGTGAGATCGCAGTGCCGCCAGGAGGGCCGATGGTTTCCTGCGGGGGGTGGCGGGATAAGCAGAGCAGCGGCGTTGTGGTCGGTAGCTGCTCCAGCAGGGCTGCACCGCACAGACTGGAGGCCCCGAACACCACCAGGGTGGGTCGCTGCACCGGGGCTCGAGGGCGGGTCGCGGCAGATTAGGCGACCGAACGACCCTCCAGCAGGCTGAGCGCCCGCTGCAGATAGCGCAGCGCGAATGGAACGACCCACAGGCTGCCGAAGGCCCGGAGGTAGGCCAGGCGCACCTCCCGGAGCCGGCGCCGGTGCTGGACGCCGCTCACGCCGCCCGCCGCCATGTGCACCAGCACCAGGTCGAGCGATCGCACGCGCAGATCGCCGTGGCTGGAGAGCTGCAGGAAATAGTCGAGGTCGCCTGAGAGGCGAAACAGCGGCGAGTAGCGAAGGCCAAGGCTGCGCGCCTGAGGGCTGATCAGGGTGGCCTGGTGGGGCGGGGTGGATCCCAGGAACAGGCTGCAGCGGTAGCTGCCGAGACGCCGGAAGCGGGAGGGACGGCCAGGGCTGCCGTGGCGCACGTAGCGCCCGGTGCAGACGAGCAGATCGCAGGAGTCTCCCTCGGCGAGGGTGGCCGCGGCACGTTCCAGCACATCGGCAGCGGGGGCCCAGTCGTCGCTTCCCCAGAAGAGCAGCCACTCGTCGGGGCGGGCGGCGCTGAAGCCCTGGTTCATGGCGCCGAAGATGCCGGGCAGGGCGGGATCCTGGGGCTGCCAGCACAGCCGCGGGTCGGCGCCCGCCAGCTCCTCCAGCCGGGCGCGATGCTCCGGCCGGCTGGGCCCATCGATGAACAGCACCCGCCAGTGGGGGTAGCTCTGACGCTGCAGCGACTCCACCAGCCGATCCAGCAACTGGTGGGAGTCGAGCGTGGGAACGATCAGCAGGATCGGGGCTGGCAAGCGGCTGGCTGCGCGGAGAGGGGGATCAGGATGAGGGCCGGGCCGCCGCCGGGATCCCACCCGCACGGCCGGATTGCCCTGCAGGATGGTGCCGGCAGGCACCTCCCCTCGCGCCACGGCGCCGAGGGCCACCACCGCCCCGGCGCCCACCCGGGTGCCGGGGGCGAGCACGGCGCCGGCGCAGATCCAGGCATCGGAGGCGATGCTGATCGGCTGCACGCGCAGGTCGAAACCCGGCGAACGGTAGTCGTGGTTGCCGGTGCACAGGAACGCCCCCTGCGAGAGGCAGACCCGGTCGCCCAGGGTCACCGGCGCCAGGTTGTCGATCCACACCCCCTCGCCGAGCCAGCAGTGTTCGCCGATCACCAGGCGCCAGGGGAACTTGACGCGCAGCCTGGGCTTGAGGCGGCCGCCGGCGCCGATCCGGGCCCCGAAGGCCCTCAGCAGCGCCTTCCGCCAGGGTGTGCCGGGCCAGTGGCCGGCCAGCAGGGGCAGGCCGATCAGCTGCCAGAGCGCCTGGCGCCAGCGGGGCGCGCCCGGCGACCAGGTGGCCGGCAGTCGGTAGCCCGCGAGATCCTGGAGGGAGGGTCCATGGGGGTTGAGGGCCGCAGCCGGCGGGCGGGTTCRRGGCTGCTGGACGGTGCCGCTGCGGCGCAGCCAGCAGGCAGAGCACGCCGAGGGCGGTGGCGAACCAGAGGGTCATCAGGCGGATCAGCAGCGTGGCCGCCGTGGCGGCGGCCACCGGCACGCCCTGGAGCGAGAGCAGCCCCACGGTGCCCGCCTCGGTGCTGCCGAGACCACCAGGAAGCAGCGAGAGGGCACCGATCAGTCCGGCGGCGGTGTGGGCCAGGATGGCTCCGCCCCAGCTCACCGCCGGAACGCCGATCCGCTGCAGCAGCAGGGCCAGGTTCACGGCCTCGATCGACCAGGCCAGGGCACCGATCAGGGTGGCCGTGAGCAGCAGGCCCGGTCTCAGCAGGGCGAAGGCCGCCCGGCCGCCGTCGCGCGAGGCCGCGGCCAGGCTCTGCGGCATCGACCGTTCCAGGAGCGAGCGCAGCAGCCCGCGCACGCCCGGCCGGGCGCAGCAGCAAGGCGGCGGCCAGGCCGAGCGCCAGAGCGCCGAGCAGCGGCACGATCAGCGGCATCCGCAGGCGCAGCAGCAGCGGCAGATTGAGGATCACCAGCAGCACCACGGCGAGGCCGTCGGTGAGGCGTTCGATCACCAGCGCGGCCAGGCTGAGGGGAGCCGGGGTGCCGCAGTGCTGGCGCAGCAGCAGGGATCGCACGGCCTCGCCAGCCTTGCCCGGCGTGGCCGTGAAGGCGAACGATCCCATCCAGATCCGGGCATCGGGAGCCAGGGGGGTCTCTGGCCCACGGCCCCGAGCAGCAGGCGCCAGCGCAGGAAACGGATGGCGTAGCCCAGCAGCACGAGCAGCAGCCCCACGGCGATCGTGGGCCACAGACGGGTGAGCAGGGGCCCCAGGGCGCCCCCCTGGCTCCACACCCCCAGCAGGCCGTAGGCCAGCAGCGCCACGGCCATCACCGGCAGCAGCGCCCCCAGCCCGGGGCCGGGATAGGGGCGCACGCCGTGGGAGAAGCTGCGGTAATGGGGCCGATCGGCGCGCTGCAGCAGTTCGCGGTCACCGGAGCTGTCGCCGTAGGCCTCGATGCACAGACCCTCGAGCCCGCCGAGGTGCTCCTCGAGGCGGCGCACCTTTTCGGGCCCCTTGCAGTTGGGGCCGGCCAGGCTTGGGGTCCAGCGGCCTGCGCGGCTCTCCAGCTCGGTGGCGATCAGCTCCACGCCGAGGCGATCGGCGAGACCCTGCAGCAGACAGCGGGGCGAGGCGGAACACAGCACCACCCGATCCCCGCGGCTCTGGTGCCAGCGCAGCCGCGCCAGGGCCTCGGGGTGCAGCCGGCTGCAGAGCTGATCCACGAAGGCCTCATCCAGCGGGGTGATGCAGCCGTCGTCGGCGCTGAGGAACCGGGCCAGAAACCGTTCCTTGAGCTGGCCCGTGCTGAGCCGCTTGAGCCCTCGCAGCAGCAGGGAAGGGAGGAAGCCCAGGCCCAGCCAAAGGAAGCGAAGCCCGGGATGCTCGCGTCGTGCCGCCACAACCAGGCAGTCACCCCGCAGCAGGGTGCCGTCCACATCGAACACCGCCAGCCAGGTCGTGGTCATCGCGTGGCGGAGGAGGGGCCGGGCGCCAGGGGCAGGCAGCGCAGGGCATCGGCATGGCTGGCGGCCAGGTCGCGGCGCAGCAGCAGCCCCCAGGCCAGGCTGTCCGGGGCGTCGGCCGGCCGGCAGGCCAGATAGGCCGCGCGCACGGCCGGATCCACGAGGGTATGGGCGGTGTAGTTGTTGAGCGCGAGCTGATCGCGGGCATGCTGGAGGGTGCGAAGGCGGCGTTCGCCGCCGATCGCCAGGTCGCCGGCCCAGGGGTGGAGGATGGCCTGGGGCCGCCACTTGGCCATGGTCGTGGCCACATCCCACTTGTTGTGGCCCACGAGCTGACCGGGATGGGGAGGCAGAGCCGCGATGGCCTCATCGGCCTTGCCGAGGAAATCGGCGGCCTCGAAGCGGGGCAGGAAGAAGGCGGTGCCCAGCTGATACCAGCCGATCGCTCCATCGGAGGGGCTCAGGTAAGTGTCGATCCAGCGGGCCAGGAGGTATTGCTGGGCGGTTTCGGAGCCTGGCGAGACCTGGCGCAGGGCCCTGATCCGGTCGGTGATCTGACCCGGGAAGCTGAGGCAGGCCACCAGCAGCAGGGCGGTGAGCGCCAGGGTGGTGCTTGGCGGCGAGATCACCTGCAGCGGTGGATCGAGCCGGCGGGCGGCCACCAGGGCCAGCACGCAGGCCGGGGTCCAGGCCATGCGGAAGCCCCCGAAGGCATCGCTGGCCAGGATGGCGTAGGCGAGGGTGAGGCCGCAGCCGCCCGTGATCACCAGGGCGGTTCGATCCAGTCGCGCACGGTTGAGCCAGAGGATCGCCAGCAGGATCAGCGCCGCCGTCATGGCGCTGTAGGAGACCACCGCATTGCGGATGAAGTAGTCGGCGATCCCGCCGATCTGGCCCGCGGCCCCCAGCTTGAGCCGCGAGGTGGTGGGGGTGAAGTGGCCGAACACGGCGTGGTTGATCGCCAGCATGCCCAGGGAGAGCAGCAGGAACGCTGAAGCGGCGAGCCAGGCCGGCCGCCGCTGGCTGGCCCCTCCCCCCAGGAGACGGCCGAGCAGGGCGGCCGCAGCGATCAGTGCCCCATCGGGCCGCATTGCACAGCCCAGGAACAGCAGCACGGCCGCGGCCAGGCCGGTGGCGTTGGTCCAGCGGGGCTGCAGGGCGAGCAGGCAGCCGGCCACGATCAGCGGCGACTGATACACATGGTCCCAGCCATGGCCGCTGAAGCCGACCGTGCTGGTGAGCAGCAGCAGGGCGGCCAGAAACGACCCCCAGAGCCGCGTGTGCGCCGCCAGCAGCACCGTGAGCAGCACGCTCAGGGTGGCCAGGATGCCGAGCAGGGAGAGGGCCAGGATGGCTTGATTGGCCGGCAGCACCGCCAGCAGGGCTGCACCCAGGTAGGGGAGCAGATAGGAGGTGGAGGCCTGGGCCAGGTCGGTGCTGTTGAACTGGGGCCAGCCGGTGCGGAGCACGAACAGGGCCGCCCGCATCGTGATCATCGGATCGTCGGCGAGCACCAGGGGGGCCTGCCCGAGCAGCGCGAGTTTGCCGGCGGAGGCGGGCCCCGCACCGCGAAGGCGTAGATCTGCGGCAGGTCGGAGCGAAGCAGCAGCTGGGTGAGGCCCAGGAGGCAGGCCACCAGCAGTCCCGGCCAGCGCCAGACTTGTCGCTGCAGCCGTGGCGGTGCAGCCGTGGGTGACGAGGGCTCTGCCATCGTCATCGCCCCANGCCGGTGGCGGCGTGGGNGTGTGGCGGCAGGGCCAGCCGGTCGCAGTGGGATCACAGCGGCAACCAGCGCAGCTTCGACTGGATCAGCGGAAAGGCGGCCACGATGCCGATCGGCCCGAGCGGGAAGCAGGCGAGCAGGGCGACGGCACGCCAGCGCCGTGGCGCGAAGGGCAGCTGGCCGGCCAGCACCATCAGCCAGATGTTGATGCAGGCCAGGCCCACCCAGCGGCTCACGTCTCCGGCGAGCACGATGAGCGCGATGGGGGAGAGGCATGCGGCGAGCAGAACGATCTCAAAGCGGCTCCGGGGCAGGGAGTGCACCACGCCCCCTGCGAGGAGCCCAAGGTAGAGGAAGGCCGGCAGCGCGGGCAGGATGTGACCCCGGCGCACCAGGTGGATGAAGGTGAGGCGGGTGTTGGTGGCGAGGCTGGATGTGAGCTCGAAGGTGCTCACGTCGCTGAAGTCGCTGAAGCGGGCCCGCAGTTCGGCGGTGAGCTGTTCGGGTCCGTGGGCGTAGGAGCCGGTGAGGGCCAGGCCCGCCGCGATCATCAGGGCGGTGGCGGCCATGGCGAGCGCCAGTCGTCGCTGATCGCGCCAGGCCACGATCACCAGGGTGGGCATGAAGGCCAGCAGGGAGAGTTCGTGGAAGAGCAGGCAGCCCGCTGTCAGCACGAGCAGGCTGGCGGGCCTGAACCAGCCGGTGAGCGAGATCCTGCCGGTGAGGATCAGCAGGGCGCCCACATAGGCAATCAAACAGAAAATATCAAGATAAAAGTAGGTGTATCCGAGCTGCATGAACAGGGCGGGCGAGGTCACGGCCAGCAGGATCGTGCCGGAGGAGCGGAGGCGGATCAGCGCCGCGATCAGGCCTGCCAGCAGGCTGCCGGCCAGGGCTCCCAGCACGACCCAGATCGCCTTGGCCGTGGTCAGAGAGAGTTGATCAGGCAGGAGCGGGTGCAGCAGCGTGCCAAGCAGACCGCGCTTGATCCAGCCCAACTGCTGGTAGCTCAGCACCAGCGAGGTGATCGAGAACGGCGGAGGTCGGAAGCGCGTGAGCAGGGCTCCGAGGCCGTAGACCAGCAGGGATAGCGAAAGAGTGAATGGAAAGCGACCCGCAGGCAGTCCTGACTGAGAAATCATGGAGTGAAGGACGACAGTTGGCTCGGGTCGACACGGATTCCAGATCGCGACACGAGTATCTTCCGAATGGCCTCTGCGTGCGATGAATCGCGTCGCACCAGGAACATCTCCTGGCGCGAGGATCGATCTAAAACCGATGCAGGGGTTGATCCACTGTTCGAAAGAAGGGGACCATGTAAATGTCATAGGACAGCCCATTTTTTGACAACACTGCTCCCTGTACGATGGCCTTGGTCATTTCCTCCCAGTCTCTGCGTGGAGGGGACTTGGATAAAGCTTCCAGGACATATGCGTAATTTGGCTTGCCGGAGCTCCCATGCAAGCCAATGAGGTCTGGAGCGAGACGTCTGATATCTGTCGGGTCAAGCAGGGGCATTTTTGAGTAGCTTGCAGTGTTTAGCCCCCAGGCATCAATAGTTGGAAGTTTTGAGTAGTAATTGAGCCGGCCCGCTTCTGTAACAAGAAGCAGAGGCCGATCAGACGCCTGTCCGGACCTCCCGAGAGAGGCGAGGTCCTTTGCAATCAGCAAAATGTTGTTTCGAGTGGACTCTGTGATGACTTCAAGTGCATAAACAATCGTCATTCGTGCATTTGTAATATAGTTCATCAAGCAGCCTACTAGTAAAAGCATTGGCAGAAATAGGCGGGGTGTCCTGATGCCTGGCGTTGAACACCTTTCCATGATTGCTGCCGCTGATAGCCCGAGCAATGCTGCGGAAACTGCCAGCGAGGGAGCGTGAAAGCGATCGTTCATATTCTGCTCAAGCACGAATCTCGACAGGTAGAAGGATTGTGTGACAACTGACCCTGCGGTTATGGCTGTGAGGATTGGCAGTCTTCTGGAAAACTCAGGCAGTGCTGCTGCTTTCAAACTGCTCGTGGTCGTTGCTGAAAGCTCTTTCGGATCGCTCTCAACATTGTTCGGAGATATATAGATTCTGCTTAATTGCCAGCAACAGATGCATAGAATCAAGGCCATCCCTTGATACGGATTGACGGCAAGGTCTTTGGCGGAGGCAAGAATCCATGGGACCAATCCGTCAACTGCCCCTTGCTTCACGTAAAACGGCAAAGGGAAGGGGTTGCCGAAATAGATCCATCGTGCAGCCCAGTAAACGGCCAGCACAGTAAGCGGTAATATGGCACGGACTACAACGGTTGCTCGCCTTTTAAGATTATTCCTTCCGCGCAGATCTCCGAAGAAGCTACGAGAGATCAATGCAAATAGCATGATGCTGCCGTACCATACAATACCATCGGGTCTGATCAGGAGAAGGCTGATGCCAATTGCTATCCCGGTTGGCGGAAGATCTGTGAATGCTGCCATCAGCAGTACGCACGAGGCTAACGCAGACACGGCGATCGTTGAAAAGCCCCACAGGCCAGATGTTGCGGCGCCGCTGCCTAAGAAGATCAGAAGAAATACGGCAAGAGCGAAGCAGCTGTTCCGAGCAGGCTTCGAACATATAGGCGTAAAGTGCTGAACAAACTGCCACCAGAGTAGACTGATAAAGGCTATATTCAGAAGAGCGGAAGCAAGATGATTGGAAATCCCTAATCCTGACAACGCAGCAATCAGGATCATCCGTCCAAAGTCGGTGGCTCCCTCCGCTCGAGGGCCGCCAGGATAAAATGAAATTACCCCGGTATTCGCTAAATTATCGGAGTAAGAATATAGAATAGCGCTGTCTTCGTGGGGGATGCCAAATAAGCCTGCCATTAGGATTGCGATGCCTGAAAGCCCTATCACGCCGACCGATGCCCTTGTGAGCAATGGACGTTGTAAGCTGGCCGAGATGGGTTTCATGCGGGTTGAAAGGGGAAATCTTGCCTATAGAGATTCATTGTTTACTGTCTGACTTCATCAAGGGGGTAATGGGTACAGATTGCGGAGAGCAGAGCCCAGCAACGGAAAGGATCCCTGGATTCCCAGCGGACCCAGGCAGGTGAACATCAGCAGCAGGGCTTGCCGGCGTGGCGGGAGGCGGAATTGCAGATCACCGGCCAGGCCCATCAGCAGAAGGTTGAAGCAGGCGAAACCGATCCAGCGGCTCGAATCGGTGCCCAGCGGCAGCAGCAGCAGCGGAGCGAGGCAGGCTGCAAGAGTGAACCCGGTGGCCTGGCGTGACGAGGTGGCGACGCTGGCCAGCAGCAAGGCCAGGTAGAGAAAGCCTGGCAGGGCCTTGATCAGACCGGATGTCTTCAGGGCCGCGGCCGTGCTGGTGAGATTTTGGCCGAGGCTGCTGGTGAGCTCCACCGTGTTGGCGGCGAAAGGCTCCGCGAAACGCTCGGCGAGACGCTCCTGCAGCACCGCAGGCCCGGCTTCGAAGCCTCCCTGCACCACCAGCAGCAGGCCCACGAGCAGGGCACTGCCCAGCAGGGCCAGGGCGATCGCCGGTCGCCTCCGCCAGGCCCGCAGCACCAGCAGCGGCAGGAAGGCGAGCAGGAAACTCTCATGGAACAGGGCGCCGCAGGTTGCGGCGGCGATCACCAGGAGCCCCCGCCAGCGGGCCATGGCTCCAGTGCCCTCGAGCAGGAGCAGAGCCAGGCTGCAGCAGACCAGCAGCAGGCCGTCGAGGAAGGAGAAGTTGTAGCCGGCCTGTAGGAACAGGGCGGGGCTCAGCCACGCCACTCGCACCAGCGAGCCCTGGCGGCACCGTGTCAGCCCCACCAGCAGGAGGGCCAGCGCCGCTCCCACCAGCATCCCCTGGCCGATCCAGAGCGCCTGGGCCTGCTGCAGGGGCAGGCGCTCGGGCAGGAGCCAGCCGAGCAGGGTGCCGAGCAGGCCACGCTTCACGAAGCCGAGCCGGTGGTAGTCGAGCGCCAGGGCCGTGAGGGCGAAATGGTGCACCTTCCAGCCCGAGAGCAGCTGCCCCACCAGCACCAGCACAACCCCGGAGACCCACAGGGGCCAGCGCCGCGCCGGAGCTGGATCAGCGCGCCGGGTCATGCCGGACTCACCACAGCCCGCCCAGGATGGGCACGAGATGGCTGGTAAGCACCGGGAACGACAGCCAGAAGATGCCGATCGGGCCGCAGAGCGCGAATGCCGCCACCAGGCCCCCATGCAGGGAGCGTGGGGTGGTGCGGAAGGGGATCAGCCCGAGGCATGCCAGCAGCAGCACGTTGAAGGCGGCCATGGCGATCCAGCGCGGCAGATCAACCCCGAGCAGGCTCAAACTGANGGGGCTCAGGGCCACCAGCAGCCAGGGCAGCCGGGGCTGGCGCTGGGCGCCGCCGCGCAGGGCCTGCACGAGCACGACGGCCAGGTAGCCGAGGCCGGGGATCGAGCCGCGCCACAGGCTGCTGCCCCAGAGGGCCGAAAGGGTTCCGGCCAGGTTGTCGTGGAGGGAGGCCACCAGTTCCATGGGGGCCTGCTCCAGCGGGACCCCCAACTGTCGTGCCAGGGCGCCGGCCCCTGCCTCATAGCGTCCGAAAGCGGCGACCGCCGCCACGGCGAGGGCGGCCATGGCCACCACCAGCAGGCGCTGGCGCGGCCCGAGGTGACGCTGCAGCAGCGCGATCAGCAGCGGCAGGAAGGCCAGGGCGTAGATCTCGTGGATGAGAAGGGCGACCCAGCAAAGAGCCCCGATCAGCAGGGCCCGCAGCGATTGGGGGAGGCCGCAGCGGTGACGCAGCAGCAGCACCTGCGTCAGGAAGAGCAGGGCGCAGGTGCCGTCGAACCAGCTGAAGCCGTAGCCCCACTGCAGCAGGGTGGCGGGTGAGAGCAGGAAGGTGAAGGCAACCGGCGCCTGATGGGGGGGCTGAGCAGGGCCGCCGTGAGCAGGCTGAGCAGCACGCCGATCACCAGCCCGAAGACGAGGGCGATCGGCCGGGGATCGGCCCGGTCGATGCCGGTGCCCAGCGCCCTATGCAGCACGGTGCCGACCAGGCCCCGCTTGATGAAGCCGAACTCGTCGTAGTTGAGCCGGATGGCCACCTTCATGAAGCCGCTCACCAGGAAGCCCGAGAGGGCCATCCCCACCACGTAGAGCACGAGCCCGGCGAGAGCCCGCAGCACGAANGCTGGCCGATGCATGCCGTGCTGCGGGCTGGCGTTCATGCCTGCAGCAGGCCGGCGTGGTGGGCGAGACCCACGGCCGAGATGGTCAGGAACCAGCCGACCAGGGTGAGTTGCACCCCGGGATCGCGCAGCAGGATCTCCTCCGGTTTCTCGCTGTTGCGCTCCGGATCGATCGAGGCGCGGCGCCCGGCTTCCTCCGGATCACTGAGCAGCTGGTAGCGGAAGATGCCGGCCAGCACGAACGGCACGGTGAGCAGCATCCAGGCGGTGGGGGCGCCGTTCAGGGTNGGGCCCGAGGCCCAGAGGGCGTAGGAGAGGAAGGCGCTGGTTGAGACCAGTGCCTCCAGCCGCAGCAGCAGGGGGAGGGAATAGCGTTCGAGCACGCGCCGGGTGATCACGCCGCGATCCAGCGACACACGCAGTTCGGCCTTGCGTTTCTCCACTGCCAGGAACAGGGCGAGCAGGCCCACGGTGAGCAGGAACCAGGGCGAGAGGCGCAGGCCGGCCGCCACGCCGCCGGACACGGCGCGGAGCAGGAAGCCCGAGCTGATCGAGAACAGATCCAGCAGCGGCATCCGCTTGAAGCGCAGGCAGTAGCCCACCTGGATCAGGGCGTAGAGCAGCAGCACGCCGGCGAGGGCCGGCGAGAGCAGCGAGCCCAGGCTGAGGCTCAGCACGGTGAGCAGGGCGGCGCAGAGCAGCGCCAGCGGTATGGACACGAGGCCCGAGGCGATCGGCCGCCGGCACTTGGTGGGATNGGCGCGGTCGGCGTCTCGGTCGAGCACGTCGTTGAACAGGTAGATCGCGCTCGAGATCAGGCAGAAGGCCACGAAGGCGCCAGAGGCAGCCACCCAGAGTTCGGGGGCGAGGCTGACCGTGAACAGCGGCGCGGCGAACACCAGCAGGTTCTTGGTCCACTGCCGGGGTCTGCAGGCCTGGAGCAGGGCTCCGGCGCGGTGGAGAACCATGGTTACGAACGGTGATGGATGAGGTTAGGCGGTTCCGGCCCCGAGCCCAGAATCCAGCGGTACAGGGCCTGGGTGTGCTCGGCGACTGTGGGCCAGGCGTAGGAGCGGGCCACCAGTGCTCGGCCTGCCTGCCCCATGGCGGTGGCCTCCTGCTGCGGCAGGGTGAAGAGCTCGTGCAGAGCTGCGCCGAGGGCTGCGGGGCTGGGCTCAACCGGCCATGCGGCCCCGGCTGCGAAGGCCTCGGGCAGGTTGCAGGCCGGGCTCAGCAGGCAGGGCAGNCCCCAGCTCATCGCCTCCAGGGCGGCCATCGGCAGCCCTTCGCTGAAGCTGGGCAGCACGAAAGCGGATGCCGCGGCCAGGCAGGCCGCCTTCCCGGCCCCGAAGCAGGGGTCAAGCACGAGGGCGCGCTCGATCGCCGCGGCCGCCACCTGGCGGGCGAGGGCGCCGTCGTCGCCGTAGCCCACCAGCACCAGCCACCAGCCCAGGCGGTGCGCCTCGGCGCTCAGACGCCGCCAGGCCTGCAGCAGCGGCGCCGTTCCCTTCTTGGCATGGAAGCGACCCAAGAACAGCAGCACCCGCTCGCCGGCCGGCACCTGCTCCTGCCAGGGGGGCGGGGGCAGGCCATCCACGGGGCCCGGCAGATCGACCCCGTTGGGGATCACGGCCAGCGGGGCCCGCAGCCCGAGGGCGCGGATGGCCTCGGCCTCGGCGGCACAGAGGGCCTGAAGGCAGGCGGCCGATTCGAGCGCCCGCCGCTCCCAGAGCTCCAGCACGAGGCGCTTGCGCCAGCGGCTCCGGGTCAGAGCCCAGGGGTCGAGCATGCCGTGCGGGGCGATCACGTACGGCAGGGTCCGGCGGCTGAGTTGCCTGGCCAGCCGGGTGGGACTGCGCCAGAGGCCGTGGATGTGCACCAGATCGGGTCGTGACTGCCGGATGGCTGCCGCCAGAGCCCGGTCGCGGCGCCAGGCGGGCCAGCGATCGGCCACGAGCCACTCAGGCTGCCCGCCAGCAGCGCGCTGGGCGGCGATCAGGGCCTCAACGGCCGTGGCGATCCCGCCATCGAGGGCCCCTGCCGAATGGGAGAGGTGAAGGATGGAATGGGTTGTCACCCGGGCGTTCAGGTTCTCGGCTGAAGGCGCTGAAAGGAGCGCTGCCAGCGCATGGCGAGCCAGGGTGAGAGGCGCATCTCGAGCAGATGCCAGCTGATCGCGGCGGCGATCAGGCTGACAAGCAGGATCAGCGCGATGCCGCCGATCTTGAGCAGCGGCACCGGGACCTGGGCCAGGATCGAAGGCCCGAGCAGGCCGGAGAGGGGCTGCAGCACCAGCGGGATGGTGATCACCTGCACCAGATAGAGCGAATAGGAGAGCTTGCCGAGTTCGATCACCGGGCCGCAGCGGAAGCAGGCCGGACGGAGACGCTCCACGACCACCAGAGCCAGGATGAGCAGCCCGGTTGCCGCCGCAGTCAGGGCGAAGGGCCGGTCGGTGGGATTGGAGGCCATCCAGGCCAGACCGATCAGCAGGATGATCAGCCGTCCCGGCCCCTGCCAGGGGCGGGCGGGTCCAGGCTGGGCGGGACGGAGGGCGGCCCAGACGGCCGCGCCGCAGAGGAAGGCGGTGATGTAGGTGAGGGTCTGGCTGAGCAGGCCGGGGGTGCGCAGAGCCCAGGTGGCTGCGGCCATCCCCACGAAGGCCAGCAGCACGGGCCGGGCCGGCAGTGTCGGAAAGCGGGGCGCGAGCGGGGCGGCCAGGCAGTAGAAGATGGCTTCCCAGAAGAGGGTCCAGGCCACGTAGAGATACACCTCCTGGTTGGAGCCGAAGCCGAACACCAACGAGCTGAGCAGCTTCTCGGTGCTCAGCGGAGCTCCGGAGGACCCCACGCTCAGGAGCAGCAGGAACACCAGCGTGAGCACGGCGTAGGTGGGCATGAGTCGCCAGAAGCGTGCGGCGAGGAACTCCGGTCCAGAGCGCTGCCGCTGCTGCAGGGAGTGGCACACCACGTAGCCGCTGAGGGCGAAGAACACCGGCACGCCGATCCAGCCGTAGCCGAACCAGGGATGCTGAACGCCGGGGTCGACCCGGCCGGCCACGAGGTGGAGATGGGTGCCGGCCTCGGCGTGGTAAAGCACCACCGCCAGAGCGGCGAAGGCCCGGATCCACTCCAGTCCGTAGAGCCGGCCGGCCGGAGGGCGTGCTGTGGTGGTCATGGCGTGGAGGGCTGGGCAGCCGCCACCACGGCCGGTCGCCTGGCCAGGCGACCGTAGAGCCAGTAGAGGGGCAGCAGGGTGAAGCGCCCAGGTAGACCACCTGGGAGAGATAGCCGCGGCTCACCACCACGTAGAGGAAGCAGACCGTGAGCACGTAGATCGCCTGGGCGAGGGGTTCCTCGGCCCGCTGCAGGAACCAGTTCCAGAGGCAGCGCAGTAGCCAGCCCATCAGCAGACTCATGGCGATCAGCGACGGCCAGCCGGCGATCAGGTAGTACTCGCCGAAGTTGAGCGTGGCGGCGCCGGCGGCGAAGGCCGGATCACGGTAAAGGGCCAGCAGGGAGCGGCGCAGGTAGCCGATGGTGTCCTTCTCGGGGTAGAAGGCACGGGGGATGGGGATCAGGGCCGCGGAGACGATCGGCTCGAGCCCCACGAACGGCTGACGCTGCGGAATCGTGGAGATCAGGCCGCTGGTGGTGAGGAAGACGGTGCGCCCTTCGGTCAATCCGGAATCGAGGAAACTGAGCAGGTCGCGGCCCTGCAGGCGCTCGGTGCGAAGGCCGTAGCCGTATTCGCGGCTCTCCCCGATCACACCCGACACCAGGATCACCAGCGCGGCGCCGATCGCCAGCAGGGCGCGCAGCGGTGGCCGTCGGTAGCGGGCCAGATACCAGATGAGCAGCATCGGTACGGCCAGCACCACCAGGCGCCAGCGGAAGCCGAGCGTGACGAACAGGCCCGTGCTGGCCAGCACCCAGCCCACCAGCTCACCGGTGTGGCGGCGGCTGCTCACCCAGGCTGTGAACAGCAGCAGCACCCCGGGGATGAGCAGATTGATGGTGTAGGCCAGGTAGTTGCCCAGCACGCGGAGCGGACCGATGTCTGGGGCTCCGCCGGCGGAGGCCACCTGGCCGAGGGCGGTGAGGGGGTTGAGCTGGGCGATCACGGCCGGCCCCGCCACCAGGGCATAGAGCAGCAGGGCGGCCCAGCAGATGCGGCGGCCGAGCCGGTAGAGGGCCTCGGGGTCGGAGCGGCCGATGAAGCGGCGGTTGAAGGCCGGCACAGGGAGCTCGTAGAAGCCCACCAGAACGGCCAGATAGAACACCAGGGCCGCTGTCCAGCCCCAGACCATCGCCTCGCGGAGATCCTGGCCGCGCTCCAGCCAGGTGCCATTGGCGAGGGTGTGGAGGGGGCTGAGCAGGCAGTAGTAGATCAGGATGCCGCCCAGGATCACCGTGGGCTGATAGAGCTGCAGCCAGGAGCGGCCCGAGCGTGCTCGCAGGATCTCGATCAGGATCGCCGCCGACAGCGCCAGCACCACCAGCCACTCGTTTCCGGTGAGGGCGGAGAGGTCGGGCTTCCCGGCGTAGGGCATGGCGGCGGTGATGAGCATGCGGCTCGGGATGGTCAGAGACGTTTCATCGGCGCGCGGCCGTGCACCAGATTTGCATTCTTGACGAGATCCGGTTGTTGCAGGGCCTGGAGCATGACGATCGCCAGACAGTCCTGACCTGCCGCCGTGAAGGGATGGATGCGATCCACGAACAGGCCCTGGATGCCCGATGGGCTCTCCCGGCCGCAGCGCTGGAAGCGCGGACCGGCCTGCACCACCGGCACCTGCAGGCGCCGCAGCAGCTCCAGGACGGCAGCGTGGTCGGGAAGCGGCCGGCCGCTCTCCACTTCGCTGCGCTCCCAGAACTGCACCGCTCTCACCCGGGCGCCGCTGGCCAGCGCCTGCCGCAGAAAGGCCTCCAGATCGCCGAGCCCGCGCTGCAGGGCCTCGGGGCTGGCCGGATTCTCGGCGATGCGCGGCGGCGGAGCCGGGGTCGCGAGGGCGGGGAAGCGGGAGGCCAGCACGGGCCGGAGGTAGCGGTCGAGCAGTTCCGCCAGAGCGCTGGGCGGGTTGCGGTCGGGGTGGTTGGCATCCAGCGGCGCGAACACGGGGTTGTCGCGGGCATCGTGGCTGGAGATCACCAGCAGCAGGTCGGTGGCGCCGAGCCAGCCTTCGGCTTCCGCCCAGGCGCGCCAGTTGCCCGGTCCCCAGCTGCCGGCGCTCACGTTGCCCACCTCCACCGGCCCGGCCGCCGCGGCGCTGAGGCGCTGCAGCAGCAGGGTGGTGGCGATCAGCGACTGGTCGAGCTGGGAGCCGCCGAACACCACCGAATCGCCGAACACCAGCACCCGCCGGGTGCCCGGGGCGGGGCGACGCGGCAGCGGATCGGAGCGCATCCCGTAGGCGTTGATCTCCACCCGGTTGTGAAAGCGCCGCAGACGCTGGTTGGGGCGGAGCCTGTATTCGATCGTGGGATGGGTCTCATACAGCGGCGGCGTGCCAAGTCCAAGACCCCAGCGGGCGACCGCCTCGCCGGCCAGCACGAGCAGCCCGAGGCCGAGGCCGAGGGCCAGGCGGCCGAACCGACCACCCGCCGGCCGTGCCCTAGCCATCGCGTCGGCTCGAGAGCAGGGTGGCGGCCAGGGCCGCGCGCCGCGAGCGGCGGGGGTGGCGCAGGGCCAGTTCCGCAGCCTCGTGCAGTGCCCGGCGAAGGCGGCCGGGGAGAACTGCTCCAGCCGGCTGGTCGCCGCCGCAAGCATGGCTCGGCGCTGCCCGGCCGGCTGCTGTTCCGCAGCGTGGAACAGCTCCGCCAGGGCCGCGAAATCGGCCGGATCGAAGCTCCAGCCGGTGCGGCCATGCTGGATCAGGTCGGCGGCGCAGCCGCAGCCGCGGCTCACCAGCACGGGCAGCCCAGCGGCCATCGCCTCGTTCACCACCAGCCCCCATTGATCCGTGTGGCTGGCAAGCACGAAGGCGGCGGCGGCGGCATAGGCCGGCCCCAGCTGCTCCAGCTGCAGGAAGGGATCGATCCGCACCCGCTCTGGCTGGGGCAGGCCGGCCACCTGGCGGCGGATCGCGGCTTCCAGGGGGCCGCTGCCGATCAGTCGCAGCCCCCAGGTTCCCCCCTGCCGCTGGTAGAGCCCGTAGGCCTCGAGCAGGCCGGTGTGGTTCTTCTTGGCCACGAACCGGCTCACGCAGAGCAGGTGCGGGCGCGCCTGGCCAGCCGCCGGATCGCTGTGCTGCCGGGCGGCCTCCGCACGGCGCCGGAACCAGGCGTTGTCGACCACATCCCAGGGCTGCTGGATGGCGGCGGGGGGAAAGCCGAGGCGCTCGAGGTAGGCCCGGCTCTGGGTTCCCGCCACCAGGGCGCTGGAGTAGCCGCGCAGCAGCCAGCGCTTGGGGAGTTCCTTCCACGGCCGCCGCGGCTCATCCTCGTGGCGGCTGTCGGCCACGATCACCAGCGGCAGGCGGCGCCGCTGGGCGGCCAGCAACAGGCGCTGATAGGCCCGGTCGGCCCAGCCCACGCTCACCACCACCGCCGGACGCAGCCGATCGAGCAGGGAGGCGAGCTGCCGGTCGAGCAGCGGCAGGGGCGGGTCGGTCTCGGGATCCGAGGCGCCGCAGAGCCGGTGCACCGGGTAGCTGCGCTCCGGGGCAAATTCCCAGGGGTATTCCAGCGAGGCGGGCCGGGTTTCCAGCACCGCGAGGCGGCCGAGTTCGCTGGCGGCCTCGAGGCGGGCGTGGTGGTAGGGCCCAATCCGGTGCAGCGCAATCAGCAGCGGAGCGGCCATCAGGCGGGCAGGGCCAGGGCGGCGAGCAGGCGTTCGCCGTAGCGGGCCAGGTGAACTCGCGGGCGCGGCCTCTGGCGGCGGCGCCCATGCGGCGGCGCAGGTCGCGGTCGGCGAGCAGCTGCTGGAGGTGGTCCGCCAGGGCGGTGGCCTCGCGGATCGGCACCAGGAAGCCGTCGATGCGTGGCGCACCACCGAGCCGCAGTGCGGTGTGGTGACCACCGGCACGCCGCAGGCCATCGCCTCGAGGTGCACCAGCCCGAAGCTGTCGGCGAGGGTGGGCAGCACGAACACGTCGGCGCGGCGGAACTCCTCGCGTACCGCGCTGCGGGGCACCTGGCCCAGGTAGGAGGGCCCCTCGAACAGGGGCAGGGTCACGTCGACCAGCTGCGGCCCCACCACCCGGCAGCTGAAGCGCACGCCGCGGCGCCGCAGCAGGCGGCAGGCCTCGGCCAGCACGTGATTGCCCTTGCGCAGCCCCACCTGGCCCACGAACAGCAGCCGGCCTTCCTCCGGCTCCGGCTTCAGATCGAACCAGTGCTCCGGAATGCCGTAGGGCACGAGGCTGAGCCTGGCCGGATCGCAGCCCAGCTCTAGCGAACTCTGCCAGCAATAGCTGGAGGGCACCAGCACCCGGTCGCTGAGCGACCACTTCAGGCGGTCGCGGGCGATGCCGGCTTCCACCACCTCCTCAGGCTCGCCGGCCGGCTCGATGCCGGGGAAACGGCGGCGTTCCGCCAGCATGATCCGCCCCACATCGGCGCCGATGATCAGCTCGTGCACCACGTGCAGGCCCTGATCGCGGGCCTGGCACACGGCGTCGATGTCGTTGTTGATGAAGTTGGTGTAGAGCGCCTCGGCCCCGGCGAAGCGCTCGCGGCGGGCGCGGGCGAGCACGGCGGCATCGCCATGGGCCGGCCGCAGCAGCGTGGCCAGGG
>NZ_LFEK01000025.1 GCF_001039265.1 Synechococcus sp. GFB01
GGCAGGCGGGCGTGCCGATCGGCTCGCCCTGCCGCGCGACAGGGCCAGCAAGCCGCTGGAAGCTCCCAGCAGCGCCAGGGTGAGCCAGCCGAATCGCCGGCGGGCGAGCCTGTGGGGCATCCGTGTCAGGCGCCGGGCAGACCGGGCAGGCCCACGCCGCGGGCCATCAGGGTGGCCAGCAGGGGAATCAGGGCGAATCCCGCCAGCTCGATGTTGAGGATCCAGGCCAGCCGGCTGGCCTGCGCCTCGCTCACCTGGGGTTCCCCCTTGCGCAGCGGGATCGCCCAGAGGATGTAGGTGATGGTGGGATACAGCGACAGACCACCCACGCCCAGGTACAGACCCACCTTCCACCAGAAGAGGGGGTTCTCGGTGTAGAAGCCGCTGCCCTGGCCGAAATAGAGCACCCGCAGGATGCCGCTGGCCAGCAGTGCCAGGGCCGCCACGCCGTACACCACATCGGTGATCACCATCAGGGTGGCGTCGGCCTTGTCGGGATTGGCGCGGATCAGGCGCCGTTCCAGCGCCAGGGCGGCGAAACACACCATGAAACTGAGGTAGTGCACGTAGGCCACGCCAGCCCGGGGCAGCACATCAGCGGGAAGGATCGCCGGAACGGACATGGGGCGAGGCGCATCGGTCGGCCACGGTAGCGAGCGGCTCCCGGCTGTGTCCGGCGCCGGCATCCTGGCCGATGCCGACGATGCTGAAGCCGAGCTGAAACAGGACAGCGGATCGCAAAGTTGGAAGCTTTTCCGTTGGTTTTCTGAGCTGGGTTGAATCCCCCTAGGTTCAAATGAGAATCAGCGATCGCGATGGCGAGTTCCCTGAGTGCCTATCTCGGAGAGATCGGCCGGCACCAGCTTCTGACTCCCGAGCAGGAGCTCACCCTGGGCCGCAAGGTGCAGGCGATGACTGCCCTTCAGGAGCGCTGCCGCCTGGCGGGAGGCTCCGGCCCCGCCTGCCGTTACAACGACCTGGAGCGCCGCACGCTGCGAATCGGCGAACGCGCCAAGAATCAGATGATCACCGCCAATCTGCGTTTGGTGGTGAACCTGGCCAAGCGCTATCAGAACAAGGGCCTGGATCTGCTGGATCTGATCCAGGAGGGCACCCTCGGCCTCACCCGGGCCGTGGAGAAATACGACCCCACGCGCGGCCATCGCTTCAGCACCTACGCCTACTGGTGGATCCGTCAGGGTCTCAACCGAGCCCTCTCCACCCAGAGCCGCACGATCCGCATCCCGGTGAACGTGAATGAGAAGCTCACCCGCCTGCGGGCCGCCAAGGCCCGCTTCCTCCAGGCCAACGGGGTGGCGCCGTCGTCGGCCCAGCTGGCCGCCAGCCTGCAGCTGCCCGTGGCGGATGTGGAGGACCTGCTGGGTTGCGAGCTGCGCAGCGTCACCGTGAGCCTGCAGGGGGTGGTGAAGTCGAAGTCGGACCCTTCCGAACTGGTCGACGTGCTGCCCAGCGCCGAGCTGCCGCCGCTGGAGCGGGCCGAGCTGGCCGAGCGCATGGCCACGGTCTGGACCCTGCTGGAGCGGGCCAACCTCACCCCCCGGGAGCGCACCGTGGTGATGCTGCGCTTCGGCCTCGACGGCAGCCACGAGTGGCGCACCCTGGCCGAGGTGGCACGCCAGCTCGAGTGCAGCCGCGAGTACTGCCGTCAGGTGGTGCAGCGTGCCCTGCGCAAGCTCCGCCGCACGGGGATCGAGACCGGTCTGGTGTGAGAACCGACCGGGGAGGTGCGGTCGGGATGCAGCGGAGCTCAGGAATGATGGGATCGGAGCCGCTGCCCCGCCATGGACGAACCGCTTGAGGCTGAGGTGCTGGAGAGCACCGTGGTCGACCAGTCGGTGCTGCTGCGGCTGTTGCGGCGCGCCGGTCGCGGCCTGGCCCGGCCGGCTCTGGAATGCCTCGAGCTGCTGCTCGATCCCGATACCCCCCAGCCGGCCCGCTTCACCGTGCTGGCGGCGCTCACCTACCTGCTGGTGCCGCTCGACCTGATTCCCGACCTGCTGCCGGCGATCGGCTTCAGCGATGACCTGGTGGCGCTCACCGCCCTGCTCGGTGTGCTGGGTCGCTACCGCACACCGTCCATCCGTCAGCGGGCTCAGCGCAGACTGGATCGCTGGTTCCCGTTGGGGCGTTGAACGCCATGGCCATGCTGAGCAGCGCCGATCTGGAGGATCTGCAGGTCTTCCTCAAGGAGTGGCTGCGCCACAGCGGCCGCACCCAGGCCGATCTGCGCCGGGCCCTGCATGCCGCCTCGATCCGCATGCCGGTGCTTCTGGATGTGCTTCAGCGCACCTACAGCCAGCACGGCCTGTCCGGGCTGGCCGAGCAGCTGTGCGGCATCGAGGCTCGCTGGCACAGCGAGGATCAGGGCGGGCCGGCGGCCGGCGGCGGCGACGACCCGGAGGGAGCGCTCGGTCAGCTCGATCTGCTGTTGCAGGAGATCCGCCAGGACCGGCAGGCCTGAGGCGGGCCAGGCAGAGTGGGGTGGCCCTCCTGTGGATCGGATATGGACACCGCCCCTGCGACTCCCCGACTGCCTCTGCTGGCGGCGGCCCTGGTTCCGGCCCTGGCGCTGCTGCACCCAGCCCCCGCCCTGGCGGATGCGAGCCACATGGCCCAGAGCGAGAGCTACATGGTGGGCCCCGGCAGTTCGGTGGGACCCTCCACCAAGGTGAAGCCCAAGAACTGCAGGACCAATCCCGTGGATGGCTCGATCACCTGCGACACCGAGCTGGAGAACTCCCCGAGCGACACCCAGGCCAGGCCTGAGTTTGAGCAGTTCCCGAATTGAGCGGGGTGTCCTTCGATCCGGAACGAGCCACGATGACCCGCACCCCGAGGCAGCAGGGAGAATGGCTGCGGCGCCTGCCACGGCTGCTGGAGGATTCCGACTATCTGGTTGTGATGGATCGGGCTGAGCAGCAGCTGGCCAAACTGCTCGCGGCGGTGCTGGTGGTGGTCATGGTGGCCGCCTCGGTCCAGCTGATCTGGCAGGTGGGCTGGGCCCTGATCTCCCCCTCGACCGACTGGCTGGGCTCGCGGCTGAACCGGGTGCTGGGCGATCTGCTCACGCTGCTGATCGCCGTGGAGGTGCTGCAGAACATCACCTCCTATCTGCGGCGGCATGTGGTGCAGATCGAGCTGGTGCTGCTCACCGCCATGACGGCGGTGGCCCGGAAGGTGATCGTGCTGCCGCCCGGAGCCGAGAGCAAGCCCGAGCTGCTGGCCGGCCTGGGGGTGGCGGTGCTGGCCCTGGGGGCCGCCTACTGGCTGGTGCGCTCGCTCACGATGCGCCGGCCGCCGGCCAGAACAGGGCCAGCCAGACGGTTCCCGGAGCCGGGTCGGTCGCCAGCAGCCGATGGCGACGATGCGCCGGAATCAGCAGGCCATCCCCACGGCTGAGCGGGCGCGGTGAGGCTTCATCGGCGAACTGCAGCAGGGCGCTGCCCTGCAGCAGGGTGACCCACTCGTGCTCGCTCTGGTCGTACCAGAAGCCCTCCGGGCTGCAGGCCTGGCAGGAGTGGATCCGCTCCAGCCGCCAGCCCGGCCCCTGCTGCAGCACCGTGGTGATCTCCTCGCCGGGCGGCGGGCAGTTCGGGGTGAGCAGGTTGGTGGTGTCGGAGGGCCGGGGGGGGCATCGGCTTGCTTGCCCGCCGCGCCCGGCTCGGCGTCGCCGGGGGCCGGTTCGCCCCAGCGGCGGCCGATCTCGAAACCGCAGCGGCGGGCCAGCTCAACCACGGCGTTGTGATGGCTGCAGTCGCGCAGCTGGCGGCGCAGCTCCGGGTTGGCCTCGCTGAGGGCCACGAAGGCGTTGAGCTGCTCCACCTTGCGCAGAAACCGCTGCAGATCCGCTTCGGCCATCCCCCGCTCAGATCAGGGGCTTGATCATCCGCCAGCGCAGGAAGGGCTGGCCGGCGAAGATCAGCCGCTCCTCCCGCTCCACCTGCCACCGGTGCCGCTCCAGCAGCGGCCGCGACAGCTGGCTGGCCTCGGTGCGCAGCAGGCGACAGCCTGGCGGCGTGCCTCGGCCTCGAGCCGCTCCAGGATGGCCGTGGCGCGACCCTGGCGGCAGCTGCGGCCGCGGCAGTAGAGCAGCGCCAGCCGGCCGTGGTCGCCGGCGGGGGGATCGAGGATGCCGAAGGCTTCGATCGCCGCCCCGGCCAGGCTGGCGATGCCGTAGCCCTGCTCCAGACAGCGGAGCGCCTGCGGGTCACGCCCGGCGTGGTGGGCCCAGGCCTGCACCTGCTCGGGGCGGTAGAGACCGGCGGCCTGGCTGAGCACCGCATCGCGGTACACCGCGATCAGCTCGTCGCGGTCGGCCGGTACCAGGCGGCGCCATTCCATCAGCTCTCCAGGTGGTGCTCCATCCCGCCGCCCTGCACCAGGGGGGCATAGAGATCCGGGGTGCAGGAGAGCAGCACGATCTGCAGTCCCTGCTCGATCGCCAGCTCGAGCATCCGCCGCAGTCCGCTCAACCGCGAGGGATCGCTGCTGGTGAAGGCGTCATCGAAGAGCAGCGGCAGAACGCCGTCGTAGGCCGGCTGCAGCAGCTCGGCCATGGCCAGCCGCAGGGCGCCGTTGAGCTGCTCGCGCATGCCGCCGCTGAGCTCCTCGAACCGGAAGCCCTCGCCGCCCTGGCTCAGCTGCAGGTTGCTGAGGCCCGCGCTCGGCTCGAAGTCGAGCCCCGGCCGGTAGCCCGGGCAGGCCAGGCAATCCAGGTAGCGGGTCACCGCATCGGTGAGCGGCTGGCTGTAGCGCTCGGAGAGCTGCCGCCGGGCCTCGTCGAGGTGCCGCAGCAGATGCTGCAGTGCCCGCGCCTGCAGTTCCAGCCTGCTGCAGGCGGCATCGGCCTGCTCCAGCTCCGCCTGGCTCTGCTCCACCGCGGCGGTCGGATCCTGGGCGCTGAGACTCTGAATGGCCTGCTGGTGCTGGCCTCGCCGCGTCAGCAGCGCCTCCTTCTCCGCCTGCAGCAGGCTCAGCAGCTGGCCGGGGTCGGCGGCAGCCGGGCAGCCGGCCGCCTCGAGGGCGCTGCTGATCTGCTGCTCGAGGGCGGTGAGGGCCTCGCGGCGCCGCAGGAGCTCCCGCTCCTGCTCCGCCAGCTGGCGATCCATGCCGTCGAGATCCCCATGCCGCTCGTGCAGCTGGTGGAGCCGCTCCTCCAGGGCGGCCAGGGAGCCCAGCAGCTGCTGCAGTCGCTGCTCGCCGCTGCGCTGCTGCTGATCCTGCTCCGCACCGCTGCGGCGCAGCTGCTGCAGCTGATCCAGCCAGCCGCTCCGCTGCTCCTCCAGCTGCCTGGCCGCGGCGGCCAGCGCGTCGCGCCACTGCTCCAGTGCCTCCCTTCCCTCGGGCAGCTCATCGCGCTGGCGCAGTTGCTCCAGCCGGGCGGCATGGGGCTGGAGGGCCACCGCCAGCCGCTGGCGGCGCTCCTGCTGGTCGCTGGCATCCCGCTGCAGGCGGGCCCAGGGGATGGCGCTGGCGGCCTGCCGCAGCTGCTGCAGCTCGGCCTCGAGGGCGCCGCGGCGCTCGGCGATCGCTTCGGCTTCATCGAGATCCTTCACCTTCAGCCCGGCCAGTCGCTGCGCCAGGGCCTCTGCGCAGATCCGCCACTGCCGTTCGGCCTGCTGCGGGGCCTCCCCGCCCCCGGGGCCGATGCGCAACCGTGCGCCAGCTCGGCATCAGCGGGCTCGATCTGGAGGCCTATCCGCAGCGGGTCTATCCCCAGGGCCAGCTGTTCGCCAATGTGGTCGGCTTTCTCAATCTGGAGAGAGTTCCGCAGGCGGGCCTGGAGCAGAGCCGCGACGGTGAACTGCGGCGGCACGAGACCACGCTGAGCATGCGCCACGGCGCCGATGGCACGCCTCTGCCGGAGGGCATCGCCGCCGGCTCGCTCTACGGCGACGACCTGCGCCTGCAGCTCACGCTCGACAGCCGCCTGCAGCAGGTGGCCCAGCAGGCCCTCGCCGCCCAGGTGAAGAAATGGAACGCCAAACGCGGCGCTGCCATGGTGATGGACGTGCGCAACGGCGAGATGCTGGCCCTTGCCTCCACACCCACCTACGACCCGAACCGGTTCTGGGCCTTCCAGCCCGGCCTTTTCCGCGAGTGGTCGGTGCAGGACCTCTACGAACCCGGCTCCACCTTCAAGCCGATCAACCTGGCGCTCGCTCTGCAGGAGAAAGCATCGAGCCCGGCGGCAGGGTCAACGACGGTGGCTCCCTGACGATCGATGGCTGGCCGATCTTCAACCACGACCGCAAGGCCAACGGCGTGATCGATTTCCCCACCGTGCTGCAGGTCTCCAGCAACGTGGCGATGGTGCAGGCGATGTCCCGGCTGCCGCGCGACCGCTACTGGAACTGGCTCAAGCGCCTGGGCATCGATGCTCCGATCGACACCGACCTGCCCGGTGCGGTGGCCGGCGAACTGAAGAGCCGCCAGGCCTTCACCTCGCAGGCCATCGAGCCGGCGGTGGCCGCCTTCGGCCAGGGGTTCTCCCTCACCCCCCTGAAGCTGCTGCAGCTGCACGCCATGCTGGCCAACGGTGGTCGGCTGGTGAGCCCCCACATCACCCGTGGGCTGCGCTCCGGTGATGCCCTGGCCAGCACGAGCGCGGCCCCCGGTGTGACCATGCTCGACCCGAAGGCGACCCGCACGGTGATGGGATGGATGGAGCAGGTGGTGGAACGCAGCAAGAGCCTGGGCATCGCCATTCCCGGCTATCGCATCGGTGGCAAGACCGGTACCGCCCAGAAGGCCGACCGCGGGGTCTACATCCCGGGGGCGCTGATCACCAGCTTCGTGGGCCATCTGCCGATCAACGACCCCCGCTACGTGGTGCTCGTGGTGGTGGACGAACCCAAGGGAGGCAACGCCTATGGCTCCACCGTGGCCGCGCCGGTCGCCAGACAGATCATCGACGCCCTGTTGGTGCTCGAGCGCATCCCGCCGTCGCGCCCCGTCACCCCCGCGCCGTCCCCAGCGCCGGCCGGCTGAGTGTGGGCGTTCCCTCAAGGATCGCCGACCAGGCCTGGGCTGGGCTGAGAGCGCCTGGCTAGCCTGAATTCCATTACGGCCCCGTGCCCTCCTGCATGGCCAATCTTCTCGACCAGCTCGCCGCCATGACCGTGGTGGTGGCCGACACCGGTGACATCGGTGCGATCCGCCAGTTCACTCCCCGCGATGCCACGACCAATCCCTCGCTGATCCTGGCGGCAGCCCAGATTCCGAGCTACCAGGAGCTGATCGACCGGTCCCTGAAGGAGTCGCGCGAGGTGGTGGGCCCGGAGGCGGGTGCCGATGAGGTGGTGCGCGAGGCCCTCGACGAGATCTGCGTGACCTTCGGCAAGGAGATTCTCAGGATCGTGCCCGGGCGGGTGTCCACCGAGGTGGATGCCCGGCTCAGCTACGACACCGAGGCCACCATCGCCAAGGCCCGCAAGCTGATCGGTCTCTACAACCAGGCCGGCATCAGCAACGACCGGGTGCTGATCAAGGTTGCCTCCACCTGGGAGGGGATCCGCGCCGCCGAACAGCTGGAGAAGGAGGGCATCCACTGCAATCTCACCCTGCTGTTCTGCTTCGCCCAGGCTGTGGCCTGCGCCGAGGCGGGGGTGACGCTGATCTCACCGTTCGTGGGGCGCATCCTCGACTGGCACAAGAAGAACAGCGGCCGCGACAGTTTCCCGGGACCGGAGGATCCAGGGGTGATCTCGGTGAGCGAGATCTTCAACTACTTCAAGACCTACGGTTACAAGACCGAGGTGATGGGGGCCAGCTTCCGCAACTCCGGAGAGATCATCGAACTGGCCGGCTGCGACCTGCTCACCATCTCGCCGGCGCTGCTCGATGAGCTGCGCAGCACCGAGGGCGTGCTTGAGCGCAAGCTCAATCCCTTCGATCCGGNCCCCACCGAGGCCCAGCTCCACCTCGACGAACAGCACTTCCGAGCGATGCTCGCCGCCGACCCCATGGCCACCGAGAAGCTCGACGAGGGCATCCGCGGCTTCTGCAAGGCCATCGAGACGCTGGAAGCCCAGTTGGCCCACCGGCTGGCTGAGCTGGANGGGGGTGCGGCCTTCAGCCACGCCGTGCATGAGATCTTCCTGCTCAACGACCTCGACGGCGACGGCTGCATCACCCGCGAGGAGTGGCTGGGCAGCGATGCGGTGTTCGACGCCCTCGACACCGACAAGGATGGTCGCCTGGCTCCGCAGGACGTGCAGGGAGGGCTGGGTGCGGCCCTCGCGTTCGGGCGCGCCTGAACGAGGGCGCGCCTGAAAGACCCAGCAGGCAGCGGCTGGGCTGATGCGCCCTCCCGGACCCGTGTCAGTCCCGCTCGGCGGGGTCGGCACGCCGCCCCTCGGAGCGGGCCAGCTGCACGATCCACACGGCCAGGCCCAGGGAACCCGCGCTCATCAGGCCAGGGTGCCGACGTTGGCCCAGTACAGGAGCGGCTTCTCCTGCCGCACCACGAGCGTGCCGGAGGAATTGCGGCTCACCAGGCGTACCCGACCGGTGTCGACGGCCCGCCAGGTCAACCAGCCCAGCACGCCTGCCGCCGCGATCAGCATCAGGGTGAAGGGAACGATTCCGCCGTTACCATTCCTGCGGGCATTCATGCCAATCCTCCGTCACACATCGAGCCAGGGATGATCCTGATCCAGCTGTGCATGGTCCGGCCGGCTTCACGCGCGGCTGATGCGGATAGCAAGCTGTGTGTCCTGGCAAAGCGCCAGTCCTGATCGAAACTCCTGATCAAGCGGCTCATCTTGTTGGTGCCACTCGCGACCATGGCCGCGCAGCATCAAGGGGGAGCGTGCGGTGGCTCCAGGCGCGGAGGGGTGGTCGGATCAGCGCAGCACGAACCGCTCGGTGCGCAGCAGGCGGCCGTCCGCACGGATCTCCAGTCGGTACAGACCGGGCGGCCAGGGGTTCTTGCCCCTGCCGAGGCTGAAGTACACGGCAGGAAGCTCACCCGGCCGGATCTCCGCCTGATCGATCACCTGATCAGCCTTGACACCTTCCACGGTCTCGGCGATCCAGGTGCCCAGAATGATGCGCGCCCCCAGTCCCTTGGTGGGCAGGTGGTAGATGAAGCTGCTGGTGGAGAGAGGAAACTGAAAGCCCTCAGGGGTGTAGCGCCGACCCGGCTCGGCACGCACAGAGCGCACCTGGAGCCCGCTGAAGAGCAGCAGCAGAGCCAGCCTCGAGACCAGAGCGACCATGGAACTGCCTGCCAGTCGGCGCCTCGCCATGCTGCATCAAGGTCGGTTCTGGCTGGAACTCGCTGCCTTAATCGGGCCTTGACCCCGCTAGGCGAAACTGGCGGTTCCCGCCTTCATCCAAGCCCTGTGAATGCCCTCGACACCATGCGCGCTCTGGCCAGCACCGGAGAGGTGATCAGCGTGGAGCCCGGTGAGCTGATCTTCCGGTCGGGGGAGAAGGGCGACTGCATGTTCGGGCTGCTGGAGGGAACGGTGGAACTCAGCTGGAACGGCGACCAGGGACACGAGCAGATCGAGGCCGGTGATGTGTTCGGGGCCGGGGNCCTCGTCACCAGTGAGCACCGCCGTTACGGGAATGCCAAGGCCCTGACCCCCTGCCGCCTGCTGGTGATGAACCGGGAGAAGTTTCTGTTTGCCGTGCAGGAATCGCCCATGTTCGCCATCGAGCTGCTGGGCTCGATCGACCAGCGGCTGCGCCAGCTCAAGGACTGCACCAAGCTCTAGGAGCGCTGGAAGAGGAGGCGGCGAATCACCCGCTGGGCGATATCGCCGTAACCCATCTCGCCCGAGAGGATCTGGGCGATCCGCTGCGGGGCTGTTGGGCGCTTGATGCCGAGCTGATAGCCCACGCGCGGCAACCGGTAGAACACCTGGGCAATGCGGCGGCCCCAGGCCATCGACTCACCCCAGCACTGGCGCATGCGGGCGGAATAACCCGCAAGCGCCTGGTCGTCTCCGTCGCGCAACCAGCGATCCAGGGCAACGGCGGCCTCGCAGCCGCTGATCAGTGCCGGCCGCAGCCCCTCCGCCAGGNAGGGGTCGCAGANGGAAGCGGCATCACCCACCACCAGCACCCCCTTGCCGTGCAGCGGATGGTGACCGCTCCAGATGCGCAGGCGGTTGTGACGCCTCTGCCCGGCTGATGGCTCATGCCCCAGGGCAGGGAGCAGCTGGCTCAGCACAGCATCGGCCTCCACCGCCTCGCGGCCGATGAAACTGCCCACGCCGATGCTGGCTCCGCCCTGACGCGGAAAGGCCCAGCAGAAGCCATGGCGCACCAAGCCGAACTCGAACCAGGCGGTGTGGGGATCCAGCACGGCACCGTCCAGTTCCACCGAGACGGTGGTGGCGTACTGGGGCTGGTCNGGGCCCAGGCCGAGTCGTGCGGCCAGGGTGGATTCAGATCCATCGGCGATCACCAGGGCGCGGCCGTCGAGTTCGAAATCCTCCCCATCGGGACCGGAGCCACGCAGCCGCCAGAGCGATCCCTCCTGCCGCTCGGCCGCGCTGACCCGCCAGCCGCTGAGAAAGGTGGCCCCCTCCGCCACCGCCTGCTCCGTGAGGAAGTGGTCGAGCACGGCGCGGCGCACGATCCAGAACGGGGCATCGCCCGGCAGCTCCGCGACCACCGGGTCGCCGAGGCACCAGCTGAACCGCACCCGCTCGATCACCGCATCCACGGCGGGGGTCAGATCGAAGGGAAACAGCCGCTGCACCGAGGCGGCCATGCCCCCGCCGCAGGGCTTGGGCCGCGGGAAGCGGGCCTGATCCAGAACCACCACGCGGTGGCCCAGGCGCGCCAGATGGAAGGCAGTGGCGGCACCGGCAGCCCCGGCACCCACCACCAGGCATCCGCCACCGCAGCGGGCGAGCCGGTCAAACCTTGAGGATGTCGGCTTCCTTCTCGGCCAGATGCTTCTCAAGCTCGCCGATGAACCGGTCGGTGAGCTTCTGCACCTTGTCCTGTTCGTCGCGGCTCTGGTCCTCGGAGAGGTCGCCCTCCTTCTCCTGCTTCTTCACCTTCTCGATGGCGTCGCGGCGGATGTTGCGGAGCGCCANCTTGCCCTCCTCGGCGTACTTGCTGGCCAGCTTGCAGAGCTCCTTGCGACGGTCCTCGGTGAGCGGCGGGATGTTGATGCGGATCACCTTGCCATCGTTGTTGGGAGTCAGTCCCAGATCGCTCATGGCAATCGCCTTCTCGATCAGACCCATGGCGCTCTGATCGAACGGCTGGATCTGGATCGTCTGGGAGTCGGGCGTGGTGAGCGAGGCGAGCGACTTCAGCGGGGTCTCGGCGCCGTAGTACTCGACGCTGATCTTGTCGAGCAGAGAGGGGTTGGCACGGCCGGTGCGGATGGTGTTGAACGTGCGCTGGGTGGCTTCCAGCGACTTGCGCATCGTGGCTTCGAGATCCATGGCTGGGTTCAGGGATGAATGCGGGTGCCGATCGGCGCTCCGGCCACGGCCCGACCGATGTTGCCGGGCCCGAACAGATCAAACACCACGATGGGGATGGCGTTGTCCTTGCAGAGGGCGATGGCGGCGGTGTCCATCACCTCCAGCTCGCTGCTGAGCACCTCCAGGAACGAGAGGCTCTCGAAACGGCGGGCATCGGCATGCCTGGCGGGATCCTTGTCGTAGACCCCATCGACCTTGGTGGCCTTGAACACCACATCGGCATTGATCTCGGCGGCCCGCAGGGCGGCGGTGGTGTCGGTGGTGAAGAAGGGATTGCCGGTGCCGGCGGCGAAGATCACCACGCGGCCCTTCTCCATGTGGCGGATCGCCCGGCGGCGGATGTAGGGCTCGGCCACCTCCTGCATCGAGATGGCACTCTGCACCCGGGTGGGCACACCGGCCCTCTCCAGCCCGTCCTGCAGGGTGATGGCGTTCATCACCGTGGCGAGCATGCCCACATAGTCGGCGGTGGCCCGGTCCATGCCGGCGGCGCTGCCCTTGAGGCCGCGGAAGATGTTGCCGCCGCCCACCACGATCGCCAGCTGGGTGCCGTCGGCCACGCAGGCGGCCACGTCGGCGGCGATCGACTGCACGATGGCGGGGTCGATGCCGTAGCCCTGCTCACCCATCAGCGCCTCGCCGCTGAGCTTGAGGAGGACGCGCTGGTAACCCATTGCCGCCGTTGATTTGCCGGAGCGTAGCAACGGCCTTGCGCACCGCTCTCCGGGCCGCTTCAGTGAGGTGGTGCAGGCCAGCCATGCAGCCTTCCGACCCCCCTGCCAGCCCGTCGGACCAGGCCTTCGCAGGGGCCAGCGCAGTGATGCTGCGGCTCACCCTCTCCACCCTGGAGCGGGCCGGCCGCGATCCGGGCCTGTGGCGTGAGGCGGAACTGCACCGTGCCGTGCTGGTGAGCGGTCTTTCGGTGATGGTGAACGGACTGGCCCTGCTGCAGCGCGACCTGGGCTGAGGGCGGGCTCAGAACTCGATGCCGGCCTGGGCCCTGACCCCCTGCTCCCGGAAGGGATGGCGCAGCAGCTTCATCTCAGTGACCAGATCGGCGCGCTCCAGCAGGGCCGCAGGAGCGCCGCGGCCGGTGAGGGCCACGTGGGTGAGCTCAGGCCGCAGGGCCAGGCCTTCGAGCACCTGCTCCACCGCCAGGTAGCCCAGCTTCAGGGCCACGTTCACCTCATCGAGCACCACCAGCTTGCGGCTGGCGTCGGCCAGATAGCTGCAGGAGCGCTCCCAGGCCTGCTGCACCAGCTGGCGGTCGCGCTCGCGGTCCTGGGTTTCCCAGGTGAAGCCCTCCCCCAGGGCGTGCCAGGCCAGGGACTCGCCGAACAGCTCCAGGGCCTTGGCTTCGCCGGGCTGCCAGCCGCCTTTGATGAACTGCACCACCGCCACCGACTCACCGTGGCCGAGGGTGCGCAGCACCAGCCCCAGGGCCGCGGTGGTCTTGCCCTTGCCATCGCCGGTGAACACCAGCACCAGCCCCTTCTCGCGGTTGCGCTCCCCCACCCGCTGCTGCTGAACCTCGCGGCGGCGGGCCATGCGCCGCCGGTAGGCCTCCCGGTCGCGCTCCGGTGCCAGCGCGCCGCCGGGCCCCAGCGCATCGGCCAGTTGGTCCAGCGCGGCGTCATCGACGCTCGCAGCAGCGATCTCGGGCAACTCGCTCACGGCATGCCTCGCTCTTCGGTGAGGGGGGAGCGTCCACTCTGGACCGCTCAGGCCGCCGATCGGCGGTTCCCTTCGCGTCGGGCCAGGGCCGCATCCACCGCCTGCTGCTGATCGCGGCGGGTGATCCAGTGGTGGTAGGTGCGGGTGTGGATCGCCACGGAGTGGCCCATCATCCGCGCCGCCACGGTGTCGGGCAGGCCGATGTGGATGGTGCGCACGGCCCAGGCGTGGCGGAGGTCATAGGGCGTGATCGGCAGCCCATAGCGGCGGAACTGCTCCGCGACCCGCCGGCCCACCTGCTGCAGGGTCGTGCGCCGCAGGTCGGTGGTCACCGCCGGCAGGAGGGAGGGATCGCGGCCCAGTCGCTCGAGTTCGAAGTGCTCCACCCACTCCGGCTGGAACGGCCACACCTGGTGCTCGCCGGTCTTGGAGGTGGGCAGCACGCGGATCACGCGATCGCCGCCGGGGGCAAGGGAGGCGAGGTCGCAGAAGAACACCTCATGGTTGCGCAGGCCGTAGGTGGCCATCAGTCCGTAGGCCAGCCGCCAGGCCGGATTGGGGATCCGCTCCAGCAGCTGCAGGATCTGGCTGTCGCCGGGCAGGCGGCGGAACTGGGCGGCATGCAGCCCATAGCCCCCGGCCCGCTCGCCCCAGTCCGCCGGCAGGGACTGGCCGAGGTGGCGGGCCAGGGCGGCCAGGGCGGTGCCGCACTGCTGGCGGCTGCGGCTGCGAGGGCGTAGCTCTCCAGGGTCTGCTCGAGCAGCTCCGGCCCCACGCCCAGGGCCCGCCGCTCAGCCAGCTGGGCCAGGCGGCGCAGGTAGGGACGATAAGCAGCGGTCCAGGTGGTGCGACTGCCGGCGGGATTGCGGCGGCGGCGGGGATCGGCGAAGAAGGCCGCCTCGAAGGCCGCCAGCAGGGGGCCGATCGCCTCGCCGGCCGGTCTGCAGGGGTGTGCGGGCTGCAGGGCCGGAGACGATGCGCCGGCGGGGCGGGAGGCCTGCCGCGCCCAGACGGCCCAGTCGAAGCGGTGCTCGCGCAGCTGCTCCAGCACCACCTGCAGCTGGGCGATCGCCTCGACCAGACCCCGATCGCTGGCGGGCAGCCCCAGGCTGATGCGCTGCACCGCGACGAGACCCCCACCCTGGCGCGAGGGAAGCGGTCCGCGCAGGCCGATGCGACGGCCGCGCAGCTCGAGGCGCAGGGCGATCCCGGCGGCGGCCAGCAGGTCGTTCTGGTCGGCAACCCGGGCTGCGAAGTCGTCCAACACCAGGCGTGCAGCGCCGGCCCGAGCCTATCGATGGGGCCGCTGAACCGCTAGGGCCTGACGGGCAGCGTTACGCTCTCCCCCTGTGCGCCCGTCGGATCGAGGCATGGCCAGTGTTGGCGCCAAGGTTGGCGTGCTGCTGCTGAATCTCGGTGGGCCTGAGCGGATCCAGGACGTCGGGCCCTTCCTGTACAACCTCTTCGCGGATCCGGAGATCATCAGGCTGCCACTGCCGGCGCTGCAGAAACCGCTGGCCTGGCTGATCAGCAGCCTGCGCTCCGGCAAGTCGCAGGCGGCCTACCGCTCGATCGGCGGCGGTTCGCCGCTCCGGCGCATCACCGAACATCAGGCCCGCGACCTCCAGAGCGCCCTGCGCCAGCGCGGCATCGACGCCACCAGCTATGTGGCGATGCGCTACTGGCACCCCTTCACCGAATCGGCGGTGGCCGACATCAAGGCCGATGGCATCCAGGAGGTGGTGGTGCTGCCTCTGTACCCCCACTTCTCGATCAGCACCAGCGGCTCCAGCTTCCGGGAGCTGCAGCGCCTGCGGCAGGCCGATCCCGGCTTCGCGCGGCTGCCGATCCGCTGCATCCGCAGCTACTTCGACGACCCCGGCTACATCGGCGCCATGGCCGGGCTGATCGCCGCCGAGATCCAGGCCTGCCCCGATCCGGCCTCGGCGCACGTGTTCTTCAGCGCCCACGGCGTGCCCAAGAGCTACGTGGAGGAAGCGGGCGATCCCTACCAGCAGGAGATCGAAGCCTGCGCCGCGCTGATCATGCAGCGGCTCGAACGCGATCTCGGCCATGCCAACCCCTACACCCTTGCCTATCAGAGCCGGGTGGGCCCGGTGGAGTGGCTCAGGCCCTACACCGATGAGGCCCTCCACGATCTGGGGGCCCAGGCATCCGGGATCTGGTGGTGGTGCCGATCAGCTTCGTGAGCGAGCACATCGAGACGCTCGAGGAGATCGACATCGAATACCGGGAGATCGCCACCGAAGCCGGCATCACCAACTTCCGACGCGTGCCGGCGCTCGATACCACCCCCGCCTTCATCGAAGGACTGGCCGATCTGGTGCAGCACGCCCTGGAAGGCCCGGAGGTGAACCTCGACCAGGCCGCCGCCCTGTCCAACCGGGTGAAGCTCTACCCGCAGGACAAGTGGGCCTGGGGCTGGAACAACAGCTCCGAGGTGTGGAACGGGCGCTTGGCAATGCTGGGGTTTTCCGCTTTCCTCCTGGAACTGATCAGCGGCCGAGGACCGCTCCATGCGCTTGGGCTTCTCTGATCACTCCCCAGACCCCGCGCGGCAGACCGGGCCGGCGGGGCGGAGCCGGTGTTGGTCGGGCATCCTGAGAGGGGTCCTGACCGCAGGCCTGGTGCCAGTGCTCATGGGATCGGTGATCGTGCCCTCCGAGGGCCCCCTCGCCAGCGCCGAAGCCAGCGGCGCCAGCCTCTGGCGCCACGGCATGTTTCCGGTCACCAGCTTCGCCGGCTACACCAGCCACTTCGGCACCCGCACNGNNCCCTGGGGCGGCGTNCGAGCCCCACTACGGGCTCGACATCNNCGCCCCGCTCGGCTCGCCGATCCGCAACTGGTGGGGCGGCGTGGTGCAGAGCGTGATCAATGACGGCACCTGCGGCGTGGGTCTGGTGATCCGCTCCGGCGCCTACGAGCACATCTACTGCCATCTGGGCGGCCGGGTGAACGGAGGGCTCTACAGCAGCGGTCCGGTGCGGCTGCAGGAGGGCCAGGCGGTGCGCACCGGCGAGCTGATCGGCCACATCGGCCTGAGCGGCCGCACCAGCGGCCCCCATCTGCACTGGGGCATGCGCCATGCCGGCCGCTGGCTCGATCCGGCCCAGGTGCTGCGGGCCATGGCCCAGGCCCGCCGCATCCCCAGAAGCCCCTTCGGCACCTAGGGTTGGGCCTGTCCGATGATGGCCAGCCAGGCTGGCCCGCTGCAGCCGTGACGCTCACGCCCCTCACCCCTGCGGCCCCGACCGCGTCCGCTTCCGCCCCACAACCGGCCCAGCAGCCGGGTGAGATGCGGCGGGTGAACGGCGGTTACGNCCTGATGGATGCGCTCCACCGCCATGGGGTGCGCCACATCTTCGGCTATCCCGGCGGCGCCATCCTGCCCATCTACGACGAGCTGCACAAGGCCGAGGCCCGCGGCTGGCTGAAGCACATCCTGGTGCGCCATGAGCAGGGCGGCACCCATGCCGCCGACGCCTACGCCCGCGCCACAGGATCTGTGGGGGTGTGCTTCGGCACCTCCGGCCCCGGCGCCACCAACCTGGTGACCGGGATCGCCACAGCCCACATGGACTCCGTGCCGATGGTGGTGATCACCGGGCAGGTCCCGCGAGCCGCGATCGGCACCGACGCCTTCCAGGAAACCGATATCTTCGGCATCACCCTGCCGATCGTGAAGCACTCGTGGGTGGTGCGCGACCCCCGCGACATCGGCCGGATCGTGGCCGAGGCGTTCCTGATCGCCGCCACCGGTCGCCCCGGTCCCGTGCTGATCGATGTGCCCAAGGATGTGGGCGTCGAGGAATTCGACTACGTGCCGGTGGAACCGGGCACGGCGATTCCACCCGGCTACAGGCTGCCGCCCCAGCCCGATCCGGAGCGCATCCGGCAAGCCCTGGAGCTGATCCGCCAGGCCCGCCGCCCGCTGCTCTATGTGGGCGGTGGCGCGATCAGCAGCGGGGCGCACAGCGCGGTGCAGCATCTGGCGGAGCGCTTCCAGCTGCCGGTCACCACCACCCTGATGGGCAAGGGTGTCTTCGATGAGAAGCACCGCCTGGCCGTGGGCATGCTCGGCATGCATGGCACCGCCTATGCCAACTTCGCCGTCACCGAGTGCGACCTGCTGATCGCCGTCGGTGCCCGCTTCGACGACCGGGTCACCGGGAGGCTCGACAGTTTCGCCCCCCGCGNCCAGGTGATCCACATCGACATCGACGCCGCGGAGGTGGGCAAGAACCGGGTGCCTGAGGTGCCGATCGTGGCCGACGTGAAGCAGGCACTCGACGCCCTGCTGGCCGTCTCGAGCGGCGACGCGGCCGAAGGCCGCACCGAAGCCTGGCTGCAGCGCATCGAGAGCTGGAAGCAGCACTATCCCCTGGTGGTGCCCGATCCCGAAGGGGAGATCGCCCCCCAGGAGGTGGTGGTGGCCCTGAGGGAGCTGGCTCCGGATGCCTACTACACCACCGATGTGGGCCAGCACCAGATGTGGGCAGCCCAGTTTCTCCACAACGGCCCGCGCCGCTGGATCAGTTCGGCCGGTTTGGGCACGATGGGCTTCGGCATGCCCGCCGCCATGGGCGTTCAGACCGCCTTCCCCGACGNCCAGGTGATCTGCGTGGCCGGCGATGCCTCGATCCTGATGAACATCCAGGAGCTCGGCACCCTGGCCCAGTACCGGCTGCCCGTGAAGGTGGTGGTGCTCAACAACGGCTGGCAGGGCATGGTGCGCCAGTGGCAGGAGAGCTTCTACGAGGAGCGCTACTCCGCCTCGGAGATGACCGGCGGCATGCCCAACTTCGAGGAGCTCGCCGAGGCCTTCGGCGTGCGCGGCGTGCTGATCACCGATCGCGCCCGCCTGCGGGAGCAGCTGTCCGAGGCCCTGGCCCACCCCGGTCCCGCCTTCATCGACGTGAAGGTGCGTCGCAATGAGAACTGCTACCCGATGGTGCCCCCCGGCGCCAGCAACGCCCAGATGGTGGGTCTGCCCAGCCATCCGGAACTGGCGATCGACACCAGCCGCCAGTGCGGTGCCTGCGGCACCAGCACCGCCAGCGCCCACCTCTACTGCCCCAGCTGTGGCGCCCGGCTGTGAGGGCTTTGGCTTGGTTGGGGCGGCTGCTGGTTGGAGCAGGCCTCGCCCTGTTGCTGGCCTGGCCAGCCATGGCCCAGGCCGCCGAGGTGCTTCAAGTGCGCGGTGCCACCCTGCTGCAGGTGGGCGACGGCAACCGCAGCAGTGCCGTGGGACTGGCCTGTGTGGCCGTGGNCCCCGACCAGCAGGCTGAGGCGGTGGCCTGGCTGCGCCGCCAGCTGCCACGCCACAGCCGGGTCAACCTGCTGCCGGCAGGACAGGAGGACGGTGTGCTGCTGGCCCGGGTCGTGCGCCTGAATGGGGACATCGACCTCGGGGCAGGTCTGATCTCCGCAGGGCTGGGCCAGATCTCCCCCCGCTGCAGGGCATGATTCAGCCATGAGCCTGAACCGCACCGCCAAAGGCATCGTGCTAGTGCCATCGCTGCTGCTGGGGAGCGCCTTCCTCGCGGCAGCAGCCTGGGCGGATGGACCCACGACCGCGAACCAGCCCCTGGCCCTGGCCCTGGGACTGAGCCTGATGGCGGGCGGTCTGCTCGCCCAGTTTCTGCCGGAGAGTCAGCCGGAAGCGGAGCAGGGCGGCACCCCGCCTCGCCAGGCCGAGCGCTGAGCAGCGGGCCGGCCGCAGGTCCTCGGCCGGCTGCCCGGAACAGGACCTACTTCTTCTTGCCCTGGGCCTTGACCTGCTTCTCGAAGTCCGCCATCACCTCATCGACGAACTTCTTGTCGGTGGCGTTGAGCTTTCCATAGCAGCCCTGCTTCACCCGGGCCACGGTCTGGATGATCGCGCCATTGGCGATCTGCTCGGGCTGAAGCTTGGTGGTATTGCCGATCTGGCCGCCATAGCGGCTGGTCACCACATAGGTGATCGCCTTGGCGGTAGAGAGCACGGCACTCTGCACCGGCACCTTGGATTCCACCGCCAGCTCGCACGTGTTCACCGCAGCGGCCAGGGAGAGATCGTTCATCAGCTCCATGGATGCGGGCTTGGCCGCCGCCGCAGCCTGGGCCAGGCTCGGCAGCGGGGCCAGAGACAGGGTGCCGACCAGAACCGCAGCAAGCCGGGCAGGGAAGGGGCGGGGCACGAAGACGAGACCTTGGGGACGAAACCCTGCCACTGTGCCACCCACCACCGATTCACAACAGGGGGCAGGACCGATCCCCGCAGCAGCGCCAGAGTTGCAGGGTCGCTCCGCCAGTCATGCCGATCAGCAGCGCAACCCTCGTGGTGCCCTTCGACCAGGTGGGGATCGAGGCCATCCCGTCCGTTGGCGGGAAGAACGCCTCCCTGGGGGAGATGATCCGCGAGCTGGGCGACCAGGGGGTTCGGGTGCCGGGCNGCTTCGCCACCACCGCAGCGGCCTACTGGCAGCTGCTCGACGCCAACGCGCTGCGCCACCGGCTGGCATCCCTGCTGGGCAGCCTCGATGCGACCGATCTGGCCGCCCTGCAGAGCGCCGGAGCGGCCGCTCGGCAGCTGCTGCTGGGTGCCGAGCTGCCAGGAGACCTGCGCACGGCCATCCTGACCGCCTACCGGGGCATGGCCGACGCTGAGGGGCGTTTGCCGGCGGTGGCGGTGCGCTCCAGCGCCACCGCCGAAGATCTGCCCGATGCCAGCTTCGCCGGCCAGCAGGAGACCTACCTGCACATCGAGGGGGAGGAAGCCCTGCTGCAGGCCTGCCGCCGCTGCTATGCCTCGCTGTTCACCGACCGCGCGATCTCCTACCGGCAGCTGAACGGCTTCGATCACCTCGAGGTGGCCCTCTCGATCGGAGTGCAGCGCATGGTGCGCTCGGATCTGGCCTCTGCCGGGGTGATGTTCAGCATCGACACCGAGACCGGCTTCCGCAACGCGGTGCTGCTCACCGCCTCCTACGGCCTCGGCGAGAACGTGGTGCAGGGAGCGGTGAACCCTGATGAGATGCTGATCTTCAAACCCACCCTGGAGCAGGGCTTCGCGCCGATCCTGAGCAAGCGGCTGGGCAGCAAGGCGATCCGCATGGTGTACAGCGAGGCTCCCGGCAACGGCGAAGGGGCGGGAGGCGCTCCGGTGCACAACGAGCCGGTGCCGGAGGTCGAGCGCGCCCGCTTCGCCCTCAGCGACAGCGAAGCCCTCACCCTGGCCCGCTGGGCCTGCGCGATCGAGCGGCACTACAGCCGGAGCCGGGGCCAGCCCACCCCGATGGACATCGAGTGGGCCAAGGACGGCCTCAGCGGCGACCTGTTCATCCTCCAGGCCCGTCCGGAGACTGTGCAGTCGCGGTGTCAGCAGGCCACCGTGCTGCGCAGCTGGCATCTCGATCCCGACGGCGCCGAGGAGATCGTGGTGGGCCGGGCGATCGGCGCCTCGGTGAGCTGCGGCCCGGCCCGGGTGATCCAGGACCCCGGCGAGATCCAGCGCTTCCAGCAGGGCGATCTGTTGGTGACCCGGCGCACCGATCCTGACTGGGAGCCGATCCTCAAGAAGGCCAGCGGCGTGGTCACCGACCAGGGCGGACGCACCTGTCACGCCGCGATCATCGCCCGTGAGATGGGCATCACCGCGATCGTGGGCACCGGCGACGGCAGCAGCCGCATCGCCGATGGCGAAACGATCACGATCAGCTGCTGCCAGGGCGATGTGGGGCACGTCTACAGGGGCGAGCTGGCCTTCCGGGTGGAGGAGCAGCGGCTCGACAACCTGCCGGCCACCCGCACCCGGATCCTGATGAACGTGGGCAACCCCGAGGAGGCCTTCAACCTGGCGGCCATCCCCTGCGACGGCGTGGGCCTGGCCCGGCTGGAGTTCATCATCGCCAACCACATCCGGGTGCATCCCATGGCCCTGCTGCATCCGGAGCGGGTGGCCGACGCGTCCGAACGGAGCGCGATCGCCGAACTCACCGCCGCTTACGAGCACCCATCCGACTACTACGTGGATCTGCTGGCCCAGGGGATGGCGCGAATCTGCGCCGCCTTTCACCCAAGGCCGGTGATCCTGCGGTTCTCGGATTTCAAGAGCAACGAATACGCCCGACTCCTGGGCGGAGGCGGATTCGAGCCCCGCGAGGAGAATCCGATGCTGGGCTGGCGGGGCGCCTCCCGCTACTACGCGCCGTCCTTCCGCGAAGCCTTCGCCCTGGAGTGTCAGGCCGTCAAACGGGTGCGCGAGTGGATGGGGCTCACCAACCTGATCCCGATGGTGCCCTTCTGCCGCACCCCCGAGGAGGGCGATCGGGTGCTGGCGGAGATGGCCCGATCGGGCCTGGTGCGCGGCGAGAAGGGCCTCGAAGTCTACGTGATGTGTGAGCTGCCCAGCAACGTGATCGCAGCCGAAGCCTTCGCCGAGCGCTTCGATGGCTTCTCGATCGGATCCAACGATCTCACCCAGCTCACCCTCGGCCTGGATCGGGATTCGGCCCTGGTGGCCGACCTGTTCGACGAGCGTCACGAGGCGGTCAGGGCGATGATCCGTCTCGCGATCCGTACAGCCAGACGCTGCAACCGCAAGATCGGCATCTGCGGCCAGGCCCCCAGCGACTACCCCGAGTTCGCCCGCTTCCTGGTGGAGGAGGGGATCGACTCNGATCAGCCTCAACCCCGACGCCGTGATCCGCACACGCCTGGCGATCGCCGAGATGGAGCGCGATCTGAACCGGTGACGCGGCGGCTGGCGCGGTGAGCCGGGTCGCTCAAGCGAGTCTCTCAAGCCGCCGCCCCCCCGGCGTGGTGATCTGCGCCGGCAGCTCAGCCGGCCGGATCCGCTGCAGGCTGGTCATGTCGTAGCTGGTGTAGGTGCGGCGGCCGGGCAGACCGTCACGGGGCCAGAACAGATCGATCAGCGTGAGGGTGTGCCGAGGCGGCTGGCCGCTGCCCAGCAGCCGCCTGGGTCCATGGCCGAGGGCGCCCAGCGCAAGCAGATCCAGCTGGCCGCTGCGGCCGGGGAAGAAGGCATGGTGGTGACCGCTGATGTAGGCCGAGGCGCCGCCGCGCTCCAGCAGCCGCTGGAGCACATCGGCCTGCTGCAGCACCTCCCCCGGGCTCTCACGCCCCCGGGCGATGGCCTGAAGGGGCAGGTGGCCCAGCACCAGCCTGGCCTGGGCGCTCCGCGCCGCCTCGCTGGCCAGGCTCCGCTCCGCCCAGGCGATCTGCTCGGCGGGCAGCAGCGGGGCCGAGGCATCCCACACCAGCAGGAAGAGGTCGGCCTGGCGCACGCTGTAGGCGAAGGGGAAGCGACCGGCATCCACGAAGCGCAGTCCCAGCTGGTCCTGGCGGGGGCGCCAGAAGCGCTCCGCTGCCTTGCGATCCTCGGCAAAGGTGTAGCGGCCGCCGGCGCGGCTGCCCGAGGCGTCGTGGTTGCCGAGGGTGAACGCGACCGGCAGACCGGCACGCCGCAGCGGCAGCAGCAGTTGCCGCTCGAATGCGGCCCACATCGCCGCCAGCTGGGCTGGGCTGAGGCCGGCCTTCTGGCCCGCCACCATGTCGCCCCCGCAGAGCACCAGATCGGGCGCCAGGCAGGGATCAGAGCCACGGCGCGATGCACCTGGGGAAGGTAGGCAGTGGAACCGTAGGGGCCGTTGAGATCGCTGATGGCCACCAGTCGGCGATCGCCCCGCGGCGGCAGGTCGGGCAAGGCTGCCCCCGCCGCCGG
>NZ_LFEK01000026.1 GCF_001039265.1 Synechococcus sp. GFB01
CGACGACGCTGCCGATGACGCGGCTCTGCTGGCGGAGCTGGGCAGCCTCACGCCCGCATGGACCAGAGCCAGGCCTGGGGCCTGGAGCAGCAGATCCGCGAGGTGCTCGATCGGCGGCCTGGGTGGCGGGCTCGCCGTTCACCACCAGGGCCAGCACGCAGCTGGGGTGCTCCAGCGCCTCGTAGCCCTTGAAGGCGGTGGCCTCGGCGGCGGCGGCCACCTGGTCAATGGCCTCCTGCAGGGTGAGGTCGATGCTCACCGCCGCGGCCTTGGCCCGCTGGCGCTGCTGCTCCATCGCTGCCTCGAAACCGGCCACATCCACCCGGAGACCATGTTCCTCGGCGATCTCCTCGGTGAGCTCCAGCGGGAAGCCATAGGTGTCGTAGAGCTCGAAGGCCTGCTCACCACTGATCTGCTGCGGCTTGGCGGCGAGCACATCGGCCAGCAGCTTTTCGCCCCGCTCCAGGGTTTCCAGGAAGCGGGCCTCCTCACGCCGCAGCTCCGCCAGGATCACCTCGCGGCGCTCGTCGAGCTGCGGGTAGGCGTTCCGCATCAGCGCGATCGAGGCCTCGCCCAACGCCTCGAGGAAGGGCTTGTCGATGCCGAGGAGGCGTCCATGGCGCACGACTCTGCGCAGGAGACGACGCAGGATGTAACCGCGACCGAGGTTCGACGCCGTCACCCCGTCGCTGATCAGCTGGGTGATGGCGCGGCTATGGTCGCCGATCACCTTCAACGATGTCCTGCCCCTGTCATCGAGGGATCGGTAGTCGACACCGGCCAGGCCCGCCGCGGTCTCGATCAGCGGGTAGATCAGGTCGGTCTCGTAGTTGTTGGCCGCCCCCTGCAGGATCTGGGCCATGCGCTCCAGGCCCATGCCGGTGTCGATGCTGCGGCTGGCCAGCGGCGTGAGGGTGCCCTCGGCGTCGCGGTTGTACTGCATGAACACCAGGTTGTAGAACTCGATGAAGCGGCTGTCATCCTCCAGGTCGATGCCGTCGTCAGCGAGCTCGGGCCTGAAGTCGTAGTAGATCTCCGAGCAGGGGCCGCACGGGCCGGTGGGCCCCGAGGCCCAGAAGTTGTCGGCCTCATCCATGCGGATGATCCGCCTGGGGTTCACCCCCACCACGTCGCGCCAGATCGCCTCGGCCTCGTCGTCGTCGCGAAACACGCTCACCACCAGGTTGCGCGGCGACAGCCCGAACACGCCGGTGCTCAGTTCCCAGGCCCACTGGATCGCCTGCTCCTTGAAGTAGTCGCCGAAGGAGAAGTTGCCGAGCATCTCGAAGAACGTGTGATGCCGCGCCGTGCGGCCCACGTTCTCGATGTCGTTGGTGCGGATGCACTTCTGGGCGCTGGTGGCCCGCGGCGCCGGCCTCGGCGACTGCCCCAGGAACACCGGCTTGAACGGCAGCATGCCGGCGATCGTGAGCAGCACCGTGGGGTCGTCGGGCACCAGCGAGGCGCTGGCCATGTGCCGGTGGCCGCGCTGCTCGAAGAAGTCGAGGAAGGCCGCGCGGATCTGGTCGCCGCTCCAGGAACGACCGGTGCGCGGGGTGGCGGCCATGGCGGGGCAGACAAATCCTGAACCAGGCATGATCGCCCAGCACAGGCCCGCTGCCACCCAGCNCGCCGGCATGCTGGCACCTCATGCCGAAGGGCTCAGCGGCCCCTGCTGGAGCTCGGGCAGGCCAGCCTGGCACTGATTCCCGAGTGGGTGGCGCAGATCGAAGCCGACAGCGGCCTGCGTTGCGGTCTGCGCCCCTGCGGCATCGTGGTGCCCTTCGCCAGCGCCGCTGAGCGCGACAGCTACCCCACGGCGCCCTGGGGGGAGCGGCTCGATCGAACCGACCTCGAGCGGGAGATCCCGGGCCTCGGCCCCAGCTGGCAGGCGGGCCTGCTCTTCCGCCAGGACGGCCAGATCGACAACCGCCGGCGGCTGATGCGCGCCCTGGAGCGCGCCTGCGCGGAGCTGGGGGTGCGCTTCCAGGAGGGCAGCGAAGTGGAGGAGCTGCTCAGCTGCGGTGGTGAGCTTCGCGGTGTGCGCTACCGCGACGCCGAAGGAGGGCGCCAGGAGATCACCACAGCCACGGCCGTGCTCTGCTGCGGCGCCTGGAGCGCCCAGCTGCTGCCCGAGCTGCCGATCGTTCCGGTGAAGGGCCAGATGCTGTCGCTGCAGGGGCCAAGCAACGCCCTGCAGCGGGTGATCTTCGGCCCCGGCACCTACCTGGTGCCGCGCCAGGACGGCCTGCTGGTGGTGGGAGCCACCAGCGAACCGGAGGCCGGCTTCAGCGAGGGCCTCACACCCGCCGGCCAGCGGCAGCTGCAGACCGGCCTCGCCGCCCTGCTGCCGGAAGCCCGCCACTGGCCTCCGATGGAACGCTGGTGGGGCTTCCGGCCCTGCACACCCGATCAGGGCCCCCTGCTCGGTGAAGGACCGATCCACGGCCTCTGGCTGGCCTGCGGCCACCACCGCAACGGCGTGCTCCTGGCAGCGATCACCGCCGACTGGATCAGCCGGCATCTGTCAGGCCAGGCGCATCAGGCCGGCGAGCAGGCGCAGGAGCTGTGGCGGGCCTTTCGCTGGGATCGGTTCCGCCCCGTCGAGGCCGGGCCTGGAGGGCGGAGCCGCCTGGGCTGAGCAAGGCCTCAGGGTTGCGCGGCAGGCCAGACGTCAGGCCCGGCCGGGTCACGGCATGGCATCCGCCTCGCCGGCGACCTTGCTCTGCATGGAATCGAGGTAGGCGTCCAGTTCCTGGGGGCTGGCGAACACCGAGGCGAGATCCACCGCCATGGCGATATCGAACACCTTGCGGACGGTGGGCTGCGGTTTCAGGAACAGGGACTCGCCCTGTCGCCGTCCCATTTCCTTCTGGGCGCGGAACAGCGAGCGGAGCCCCAGGCTGCTGATGTAGGACAACCGCTCGAGGTCCAACACCAGCACCTCGAACGGGCACTGCCAGAGCTCCTCGAGACGCCGGTCGAGCTCCTCGGCGGATTCACTGTCGAGGCGACCATCCAGGGCAACGGTCTTGGTGCCTGGGCGGGTGTCCGCGATGCTGATCTTCAGAGCCATGACAGCTGTCGCCAGCAGCGAAGACTGGGCGAAGCGTAATCAAGTCTGGCTAGCGCATCAGCCCCCGGTTGTCCCGAGCCGCGATCAGGCAGCGGCCCGGCACGCGAACCGTCGGATCAGGGTCAGAACGTTGCTGCCCTGGCGAAAGTCGTAGACCACGGAATCGGCCAGAGCCCGGATCAGGTGGATGCCGAGGCCACCCGCCTCACGCTGCTCGGGTGGAGCCATCAGATCCGGTGGTGGAACGTCGAGGGGATTGAAGGGCCTGCCGGGGTCCTGAAGCTCAAGCCGGACTTCACCGGGGGTGCAGACGCAGTGCAGATGGATGGTGTTGGGAGCGTCGTTGTCGAAGGCATAGGAAACGATGTTCACCAGGGCTTCCTCGGCCATCAGCCGCACCTCACCACGCACCTCGTCGTCGGCCCCGGCCCTGATCAGTAATCGATCGAGGGCCTGCAGCACCGCCGGCAGAGATGACAACCGGCCGTTGAGGCAGCAGGACAGGCTGAGGTCGGCCCGCTGATCGGTGCCCTCTCGAGATGGGCCTTCCTGCTCCAACCTCTGATCTCCAGCCATCGGGAAGGGAGCGCCCGCCAGCCCATCGCACACCATCTTGGCGGCAGCGGCGAAGGGCGTCAGCCCTCGGTGCGCCAGACCTGATCGGCGGGGGTCCAGTCGCTCAGCTCGGCCGGCTGGAACCACAGACCGATCTCGAAGCTGGCGGTTTCAGGGGCATCGGACCCGTGGATCACGTTGCGGCCGATGTTCACCGCCAGGTCGCCGCGGATCGTGCCGGGCTCGGCCTCCAGCGGCTTGGTGGCGCCGATCAGCTTGCGGGCGCTGGCGATCACGCCGTCGCCCTCCCACACCATCGCCACCACAGGGCCGGAGGTGATGAACTCCACCAGGCCGGCGAAGAAGGGGCGCTCGCGGTGTACGCCGTAGTGCTGCTCGGCCAGCTCACGGCTGGGGGTGAGCTGCTTGAGACCCACCAGCTTGAAGCCCTTGCGCTCGAAGCGACCGAGGATCTCGCCCACCAGGCCGCGCTGCACGCCGTCGGGCTTGATGGCAACGAAGGTGCGTTCGGCGGCCATGACAGGGAAATCGGATAATCCGAGCCATCGTGTGCGGCGGCCCTGCCGCTTGGCAAGCACAGTGGTGCCGTGATCCCCGCCCCCGCCGTGAGCACCTGGACCGCCGCCGACGGCGCCGCCCTCTATGGCCTCGACCGCTGGGGGGAGCCCTACTTCTCCGTGNACGCCCGCGGCCATGTGCTGGTGCAGCCCCTGGGGGAGCGGGGCGGGGCGCTGGATCTGGTGGAGCTGGTGGGGGAGCTGCAGGGTCGCGACCTCTCCCTGCCCCTGCTGATCCGCTTCGACGACATCCTCGAAGACCGGCTGGAGCGGCTGCATGCCGCCTTCGAGCGAGCCATCGGCCAGTACGGCTACGCCGGGCGGTATCAGGGGGTGTTCCCGGTGAAGTGCAACCAGCAGCGCCACGTGGTGGAACAGCTGGTGGAGAGCGGCCGCCGCTGGCATTTCGGCCTCGAGGCCGGCAGCAAGGCCGAACTGCTGATCGCCCTCTCCCTGCTCGACGATCCCGACGCCCTGCTGATCTGCAACGGTTACAAGGACCGGCGCTACATCGAGACGGCGATCCTGGCCCGCCGCCTCGGCCGCCAGCCCGTGGTGGTGATCGAGCAGGCCGATGAGGTGGAGCGGATCATCGCCGCCAGCCACGACCTCGGAGCGGCTCCCTTCATCGGCGTGCGTGCCAAGCTTTCGGCCCGCAGCACCGGCCGCTGGGGCAGCTCGGTGGGGGAACGGGCCAAGTTCGGCCTCTCGGTGCCGGATCTGCTGACCAGCGTGGAAGCCCTGCGCGGCGCCGGGCTGCTGGGCGAACTGAGACTGCTGCATTTCCACATCGGCAGCCAGATCAACGACATCGCCGTGCTCAAGGACGCCCTGCAGGAGGCGGGGCAGATCTACGGCGAGCTGAGCCGGCTCGGGGCGNCGATGGGCTATCTGGATGTGGGCGGCGGCCTGGGCATCGACTACGACGGCAGCCGCACCGCCACCGCCGCCTCCACCAACTACTCGCTGCAGAACTACGCCAACGATGTGGTGGCGACCGTGCGCGAGTGCTGTGAGCCCCACGGCATCGCGCTGCCCACCCTGGTGAGCGAGAGCGGCAGGGCGCTCGCCAGCCACTTCTCGGTGCTGGTGTTCGACGTGCTCGGCGCCGGCACCCCGCCCGCTGCGGTGCCGCCGCCGGGCCCCGATGAGCCCCTGATCCTGCGCAACCTGCGCGATACCGATGCCGCCATCGCCGCCGCGGGCACCGCGGCGGACACACCCGACCTGGAAGCCCTGCAGGAGGCCTGGAACGACGCGCTGAAGTTCAAGGACGATGCCCTGGCCGCGTTTCGGCTGGGCTTTCTGAGCCTGCCGGAACGCGGCTTGGCCGAACAGCTCACCTGGGCCTGCTGCCAGGCGATCGCCCGCCGACTGGCAGCCCTGCCACCCGGCACACCGCTGCCCGAGGAGCTGCGCAAGCTGCCCGCCTCCCTGGCAGGCATCTACTACGCCAATCTCTCGGTGTTCCGCTCAGCGCCGGACACCTGGGCCATCGACCAGCTCTTCCCGGTGCTGCCGCTGCACCGGCTCGACGAGCGCCCCACCCGCCTGGGCAGCTTCGCCGACCTCACCTGCGATTCCGACGGGAAGCTGGCCCGCTTCGTCGACCGGGGCCAGGTGAAACCCCTGCTGGAGCTCCATGAGCTCCGGGATGGCGAGCCCTACTGGATCGGCCTGTTCCTGGGCGGTGCCTACCAGGAGGTGATGGGCAACCTGCACAACCTCTTCGGCAGCACCAACGCGGTGCACATCCGCCTGGCCGCCGGTGGCGGCTATCGGGTGGAGCATGTGGTGCGAGGCAACACCAATGCCGAGGTGCTCGAGGCGATGGAACACGATCCGGCGCTGCTTCTGGAACGGCTCAGGGTGGCCAGCGAGGCGGCCATCGCCCGGGGAGACCTGCGGATCGGCGATGCCCGCCGCCTGATGGCCCATCTGAAGACAAGCCTCGAGCAGACCACCTATCTGGAGAACTGAGCCCGGCAACAAGGCAGCCGGGCGAGAATCGTTGCGGCAATCAACCGCCTACGCGCAGCAACCACACCGAGCCGATCGAACCGCTGAGGAGCAGCAGCACGACCCAGAGAGCCTTGCAGGTCAGATGCAGCAGCTGATCCACACCCAGGCCATAACGGTGCCGACACTTGCCGTGGTCGATGAGGATGTGCAGACCCCACTCAGCCACCCCCAGCCACACGAAGCCCGTGAGCAGCGACACCACCAGGGCATGAATCGCGGCGTGAGCGATCAGCCACCATTGCCAGGGCAGGGTGTGATCCTTGCCGCGACATTTCTCCACCGCCATGCGATCGCTCTGCAGACCGAAATCGGCCAGAAAATGACCCATGGCCAGCAGTGCGAAAACCTGAAGGCCGGATCCGAGCCATGGGCCGACCGCGGCGCTGGCACCTAACATCAGCGGGGTGAAGGATCTGCGTATTCTGCCGCTCGACGAGCCTCCTGACATGCACCAACCGCGCCGCTTGCTGGACCACCAGCAGCAGCGGATTGCTCAGCCGATGGCGCAGCCCCGAGGGCGGCATCAGCGGGCGCAGAATTTCACCAGTACCGTGAGCCGATCGGTGGGCTGGGGAAGTTCCTTCGGATCGAAGGGGGGTGCGGCGTCAGCCTCCATGGCCTTGAGCGCCATCGGCACCGGGCGGAAACCGGATTCGATCTGAACCTCCAGCGGGATCAGCCTGCCAAGACCGATCGTCTCGGCGATCTCGCGGGCCTGGCCCAGGGCATCCTGATAGGCACCGCGCAGCAAGGCCCGCCGCACGGCCGGATCGGTTGCGGCATCGGGTCTGCCGTCCACCGGCGCCAGACGCACGCCCGGAAGGCTGCCCACCTCACGGATCAGGGGCTGGAGCGCCGAGGGCGGGATCAGACCGGCCACCTGGAGGTTGGCGATCGTCGCCGCCGCCTGATGGCGGCCGGCGGGGCGATCCCAGGTGGAGGGGGAGCTCACCTCGAGCTCCTGCACCGACAGCCGCTGCAGGGCCGTGCGGACGCCGGCCAGGCGCTGCTGCAGCAGGGCCAGGGCCTGGTCAGCCGTGGCGGCTTCGGCCTGCAGGGCCAGCGACAGCCGCAGCCGCTCGATGCTGCGCTTCTGCTCGGCGTTGCCGCGGGCCTCGAGCAGGGTGCCGTCGCAGCGGAGCTGCACCTGCTGGGCACGACTCTGGAGCGGGCCGAGCACGACCGCCACGGCCAGCAGAAGGATCAGGATCCGAGGTTGCACCATGGCGAACGGCCGGCTTCGCTGGATCCACCTATGGTGCCGCCGAGCTGTTCTACCGCAGCGACTTCGTCACCCTTCCTCGTCCACGTTCGCCGTCTGGATGCCGTTGTCGCCGATCTGGCTCACCACCATCATTCTCCTGGCACTGCTGCCGCTCGTGCAGCGCCTGGCGCAGCGGCTGAAACTGCCGGAACTGCCGGTGCGCCTGGCGGCGGCAGCCCTGCTGGCCTGGGCGGCGCTGGCCACCGTGCCGCAGGACCTGCTGCCCATCGGCCACCGCAGCTCGATCCTGGTGGTCGACAAACTGCTGCTCAGCTATCTGGTGATCCGGCTCGTGCTCTGGATCACCCTGGAAGTGCCTCCGGCTCTGGGCTTGGCGAGGCCGCGGCCCCAGATCCTGGTGCAGCTGCTGATGCTGAGCGGTGGCACCATCGCCACGGTGATCGTGTTCCGGGAGGTCGCCCGCTTCGATGTGGTGGGGCTGGTCACCACCTCGGCCGTGCTCACCGCCGTGCTCGGTCTGGCGGCCCAGGAACCGCTCAAGGATCTCTTCGCGGGGCTCGAACTGCAGCTCGACGACATCTTCGAAGTCGGCGACTTCATCGATGTGGGCGAGGGCGTCCTCGGCACGGTGGTGTCGGTGAACTGGCGCGACACCTGCCTGAAGGACATCACCGGTGNCCTGGTGGTGATTCCCAACACCAAGGTGACCGAGGTGGTGGTGAAGAACTACGGCCGGTTCGGCAGCATGGGCAACCGCTTCAGCATCGGGCTCGACTACGCCCTGCCGCCGGCGCAGGCCCGTCAGCTGCTGTTGACCGTGCTGGAACAGAATCCAGCCGTGCTGAAGACTNCCCCCCCTGCCGTGCGAGTGGAGAGCTTCGCCGACAGCGCCATCACCTACGAGATCCTGGCCTTCCAGCCTCCTGGCAACCTGGCCGACAGGCTCAATCTGCGCAGCGAACTGCTCGAGCAGATCTGGTACGCCATGGAGCGCAACGGCCACAGCGTGCCCTATCCGGTGCGTGAACTGCGGCCCAAGCGGCCCAGCCTGGACGAGGCTCATCCCACCCGCCTCGATGGTGACCAGCGTGTGCGCCAGCTGGCTCTGAACCCGCTGTTCAGCGATCTGGAAGCACCCGAGACCGCAGCCCTGGCCCAGCAGGCCCACTGCGTGCGATTCGGACCGGGCGAACTCATTGTGCGTGAGGGGGATCCCGGTGAATCCCTGTATCAGCTGATCCGGGGACGGGTCGAGGTGCTCAAGCGACAGCCATCGGGAGGATCGGTGCGGGTCGCCCTGCTCAACCCCGGCGACATCTTCGGAGAGATGTCCCTGCTCTCAGGGAGCCCCCGCAGCGCCACGGTCGTGGCCAACGAGGAGTGCCTTCTGCTCGAAGTGGCACAGAGGCACCTCGCCCCGCTGCTGCAGCAGAACCCAGCTTTGATGAGCCAGCTGGCCCATCTGGTCACCGCTCGCCGCAGCCAGCTGGAAGGGCTGAGCCGCGAGTCGGTCAAGGCTCAGGAAAATCAGCTTCTCAGGCGCATGCAGCAGCTGTTCAACATCATGATTTTCTGAGCCCGGAGTGCAGCGGCCCTACTGGCAGCGGGAGATCGACTGCTGGATGCGCTGGGAGACCTCGGGAGGCAGTTGCAGATCGCTGCTGGTGAAGCGGTTCACAGCTGCCAGAAGCTGGCTGCGGCTGAGCACCGCCTGGCGATTGAACTCGCCGTTGGCCGAAAACTGGGCCACTTCGCAGCCGCAGATGTAGGTGGTGCGGCCGGAGGGATCGCCGGGACGGACTTCGGGCGTGCCCGGGGTCGACGACTGGGAGGGTTCGGGAGGCTTGATCTTCAGGTTCTCCTCGAAACCATCGGGATCGCCCACGTAGGCCGTGCCCTCGAGCGTGATCACGTTGTAGGCATCGTTGTTCGCATCCTTCGACACGATGGTGGTCGTGCCCGTGACGCCGAGCACCTTGGTGCCCAGGCAGGTCTTCTGCGGCCCGCTCACGAGCACCGCGCCGCGGTCGAGCTTCATACACTGACTACCCACCGTGATCACGCTGGAGCGGCCCAGGAAGCCGATCGACTTGTTGTCGAACAGCAGCTCAACGCGGCTCCTGCCGGTGCGCAGCTGCTGACCGGAACGGGCAGTGTCCTTCACCTTGGCCGTCTTGCCGTTGATGTAGACCTCCTTCCCCTCCACGATCTTGCGGATCTGGGCTGATTGAAAGACGGCGGCATCGGCTGGTGCTGCAGCTGCCAGCAGGCACCCACTGAGCAGGGCACCTGTCAGGCAGGCCAACCTGGAGGGAAAGCGAATCGGTGGCCCCTGCATCGTGGGGAGTGGTCAGACATTGGCAAACAATCTAGGCATTCCCTGTGGCCGTGTCTGTAGGAGGCGCCACCAGCGTGAAGGCATCCTGCTTGCCCTGGCCGCGGATCTCGAACTGGCCGATGTGCTCGATCCGCCATTCCGGTGGGGCATGAGCAGCCACCACGCTGTTCAGCACCGTGCTGCTGTTGGTCTGCTTGGCCACCGCCTCCAGGCGACTGGCCATGTTGACCGTATCGCCGATCACCGTGAAGTCCATCCGCGTGGCGCAGCCGATGTTGCCGCTGATCACCGAACCGCCGCTGAGGATCATCACCTGCTGCCAGGGCTCCTTCCCCTCCCCGATCCAGCGCTGGTTGAGCTCCTCCACCCCTTGGGTGATCTCCACCATGGCCTGCAATGCCTCTTCCACTTCGGTGTCGAGGCCGCGGCTCAGCGGCACACCGAACACCGCCAGAACGGCATCGCCCATGAACTTGTCGATCGTGGCGCCATGGCGCTGCAGCACATCCACCACCACGCCGAAATACTCATTGAGCTGGGCCACAAGCTCGGTGGCCCGGCCCGACTGACTCATCTGCGTGGTGCGCTCGGTGAAGCCCCGCACGTCACAGAGAAAGACCACGACCTCGGACACCCTGCCCCCCAGCAGTTCGTCGGCCTCCTCGGGCTGGCTGGCGATCTGGGCCGCCACCGCCGGGGACAGGTAGCGCTCCAGCATGCGGCGCAACCGCATTCGGTTGAGCTGCAGACGCACCGTGGCATCACCGGCGCTCACGAGCCCGGTGACGAACGTCACCAGCGACAGACTGAGCAGGCCGATCCCGATCCCGGTGGCGCTGAGCAGACCCAGGCCGGCGAGCGCCATCACCCCCGCCACCAGACCCAGGGCTCCGATCCGCACCAGGGGTTTCTCCCACCGGGCGGCAACCAGCCCGATGGCGAGCACCATCAGCCCGAGAAAGGGCCCCACAGCGGGGAGGTGCGCGGCATGAACAGGGCCCGACCCTCGAGGCGGTTGGCAATCTCCGCCGCATGGATCTCCACACCGGGCATCCCCTCGGAGCCGGCGAACGCCGTGCGGTGGATGTCCTGCAGCACGCTGGCCGTGGGGCCGATCAGAACGACCTGATCACGGAGTTCGCCCTGCTCGAGCAATTGCTTGTAGCTGGCGGTCTCCAGCACCTGCCAGATCGGGATGGTGGGGATGGTGCGGGCCGGACCGTAGGGATCCACCAGCGGCCTCCAGCCGGCCGTGATGGCCGGAGGGGGCGCCTCCTTCAGCTTGCCTTTGGCGATCATCCGTGACGCCAGACCGGGCGGCACATTGAGCAAGCCGGAAGCTCGCAGCTGCTCGGCGTAGGTGGTGGGGCGCAGGCGGATGTAGNCATCGGGATCCTGGAGCCCGTTGAGCAGCCCCGTGCTGTCGCTGCCCGCGGCGGCAGCCAGCCTGGGGATCGGCAGGCTCAGCGTGAGACCGCCGACGTCGCCGCGGCTTTCCAGCACCTGGGCTCCGAGCACCACCTTCTGCTGATGGCGCTTGAGGGCGCGGGCGAACATGGCATCGTCTTCATTGCCATGGATGCTCGGACCGTTGAAGAGCAGATCGAATCCCACGGCCCGCGCACCCGCGGCAAAGAGCCGATCCAGCACACGGTCGTAGATCGAGCGGGTCCACGGCCAGCTGGTCAGCCGCTGGAGTTCGGGGTCATCGCTGAGATCGGCGTTCTGCCCCTGCGCCAGGCTGAAGTCGTCGATGGCGACGATCACCACGCCCTTCGGAGGCGTGCGGGGGCCGCGCAGCTCCTGCGACCGGCTCACCAGCACCAGTTGCCACTGGTCCACGGTGTCGGGGAAGAGCGCCAGACCGAAGGCACAGGCGCTGGCCCAGGCCACGAGCACGCCGTTGCGTCTCAGCCAGCCGAGCGGCCGGATCTGCATCACCCGCTGCCTCATCACCGGTTCATCATGCGCTGGAGCGGCACGGCGGTTGTCGCTCTTATTACCAAGCGGGGGGTGGGGAAGTGGACGAGCCGGCCCGGGGGGCCTTGCCTGCAACCCGTCCGGATGGGATCAGAATCGGGGCCCCAACGACGACGGCCGGCCATCGGCGTGGCCATGCATGCAGCAGAACGAACCAGGACGGCTGCTGAAGCGGATCGGTCCATCCCTGGGGGCGATGGCGGTGCTCGCCGGGATCGAGCTGTCCGGCATCGCCCAGCGGCTCGACCTGTCGTTCTACGACCTGATCACCAACCTGCGGCCAGCGCCGTCGGCGCGGGATCTGCCGATCACGATCATCGGCATCGAGGAGGGTGACATCCGCCGGCATGGCTGGCCGATCGATGACCGCCTGCTCTGTCAGGCCCTCGACCGGCTCACGGACGCCGGGGCCACGGCCGTCGGCCTCGACATCTACCGCGACCGCGGTGTGGGACCGGACCAGGCCTGCCTGCGTGAGCGCTTTGCCCGCGATCCCAGGCTGGTGTCGGTGTTCAATGTGGCCAGCTCGATCCCGGCCATTCCGGGAACCCCGGCGTCGCGCCGCGGCTACAACGACGTCTCCCTGGATCCGGACGGCACGCTGCGCCGCGATCTGGTGCATGTGACCGGCCAGGATGAGGCCACCGTGGCCCTGCCGCTGCGGTTGGTGGAAGTGGCCGAGGGCAATCGGCAACTCCGCCGGCAGCTCGAAACCGGCAGGCTCCGCGATGCCTGGCTGCAGGCCGATGCNGGGGGGTATCACCGCGAGGCGGATGCAGGCCTCGGTCTGCAGCGGATGCTGATCTTCCGGCAGCCTGAGAGTTTCCGCACCTTTTCCCTCTCGACCCTGCTGGCTGGGCAGGTGCCGCCCAGCGACATCGCCGGAAGGATCGTGATCATCGGCAGCACGGCGCCGTCGCTCAGGGATCTGTTCATGGTGCCGATGAGTCACTTCCGGGGCGGAACCGTGCCCCTCTCCCTGTCCGGGGCAGAGGTGCATGCCCTGCGGGTGGCCAGCCTGCTGGAGCTGCAGCAGGGCCAGCGGTCAACGGGCTGGCTGATGCCGGGGTGGGGCAACCTGCTGCTCACGCTGTTGGCGGCCGGCGGCGGCATCGNCCTGGGGGAAGCCTTTCGCAGCCTGCGCAGCAGTGTGTTCGCCACAGCCGGCGTGGCGGTGCTGCTGAGCGGCAGCCTGGCTGCGCTGTTGCTCCAGCAGATCTGGATCGGCACCAGCATGCCGTTGCTGGCATTGCTGCTGCTGGCCGCGGCCGCATGGTTGCGCCGGGGCGCGGCCAGTCAGCTGCATTCACGGCAGGTCCAGCGTCTGCTGGGACAGGCCACTTCGCCTGCCGTGGCCCAACTGCTCTGGGACAAGCGCGACCAGCTGCTGCGCGACGGCATCTTCGAGGGGCGCCAGCTGCCGGTCACAGTGCTGTTCACGGACCTGGCCAATTTCACCACGGTGTCCGAACACCTCACACCGGCTGAGCTCACGGCATGGCTCAACCGATGCCTGTCGGTGTGCATTCCCGCCGTGATCCAGCGGAACGGCATGGTGAACAAATTCACCGGTGACGGAATGATGGCCGTCTTCGGAGTGCCGGTGGGCAAGGATCCAGCGGCCGATGCCCAGGCTGCGGTGGAGGCTTCCCTGGCCATTCGTCAGGGCCTCGACGAGCTCAATGCCCGCCTGGCAAAGGAGGGCATGCCGGGCTTCCGGCTGCGGATCGGCATCCACTCCGGGGAGGCCTTGGCCGGTTCGATCGGCAGCAGCGACCGGCTGGAATACGGGGTGATCGGCGACACCGTGAACTGCGCCTCGCGGCTGGAGAGCCTCGAAAAGCACCGACATGAGGGTGTGACCAGGATCCTGATCTCATCGGTGACCCGCGATCTGCTGGATACCGATCTGGTGTCTCAGCTGCACTGGCTGGAGTGGGGGCCCCTGCAGGTCAAGGGTCGCGACGAACCCCTGGAGATCTTCGAACTTCAGGACGGGCAGCGCACCGGCAAGGCATCCGGCCAGTCCTGACTGAGCAGGTCGCCCAGACCGAAGGCGCTGACCAGTTCGGCCCGGCTGACCGTGCCGCCGCAGCGTTGGCGCAGCTGCTGCAGGCGGGTCTGGATGCGAGCGTCATCCGGGGTCACGTCCTGCAGCAGCAGGCTGAGCGCCGGCNNGGNGGAGGAGGAGGAAACCACCTGCAGGAGATCATCGGACGCCGCGCCGGCGACTCCAGCGTCGCAGCGGTAGGACGATTCCCAGACGGTGGGCCCGGCCAGGCGAGGTCCCTGCACCAGCACCAGAGCCGCCTGCCCCGGCGGCAGCAGCCGTTCCGACGACGGGGCCGTGCCGGTCTGGGGACGGAAGCGCAGCTGCAGCGGTCGCGGCTGGGCTGACGGGCCCTCCAGGAGACCGAGCAGCGAAGAATCACCCGGGGCGAAGACACTGGATCGAGGCACCAGGTGCACGATCAGCCGGGCACTGCACTCGCCGCGGGTTCCCCCGCCCACCAGCCGACCGGGGAAGGAAGCGCGCGGATTGGTCTGCGCCCAGGCCTGAGCGCTCAGGGCCAGGCCGAGGGAGCAGCCCAGCGCGAGCCGCAATGAAATGGTGTGCCGACGAAGGCTCATGGCAGTTACCAGGGAGTGCCGAGCAAGGTGATGCCGGCCCAGAAGAAAGGATGGCTCAGACCCGAGCGGATGCGTTGCTGCTCGGCGGTGGTGAGGTTGACCAGCAGAGGCGTGCCATCGGCTGCCACCACCCGGTTGCCCTCCAGCCGGATCCTGCCGCGGATCAGATCCAGCCGGGTGGCCTGGAGGGCATCGGCCTTGGGATAGCCCTGATCGAGGTAGCGGTAGAGCTGAAGGAACACCGCGGAGGTGGCCACATCATCCACGTACCAGAGCGTACCGATGGCGCTGCGGGAGCCGGCCTGAAGAGCCAGACCGGCAAAGCCGAGCTCGGTGTCGCTGTCGCCCACGGCCGTGCGGCAGGCGCTGAGGCTGAACAGCTCCAGAGGATCGCCCTCGCGTTGATCACGCATGCGGGCGAATTCAGCCAGTGAGACAGGCCCCGCTCCGGTGTAGACCCTGGCCTGCTGCGGACCACCCGGCAGGAACTCGGCATGGGTGGCCACGTGCACACGGTCGTAACGGGCATCGGCGGCCTGCTCGAGGAGCACCCGCGGCGTGAAGCGCTGATTGAGAAAGGCGTCGGCCGAACGCTGCGCCACCAGCCCGTCGATCTCCTGGGGCACCAGGGGCAGCGGAGCAAGGCCCTGGAAGCTGGATGCTCCGGCTGCGAGCAACCGGGAGAGCTCGGCCTTGGGAGGGTTCAGACAGGTGAACCGCAGTGAGGGGGTGAGGGTCAGGGCATAACGCTCCCCGAAGGCCTGGCTGCCGTCGTGGAGAGCGGCGAAGGGCACGGCCTGCAGGCCACGGTCGGTGGCGATCAGGATGCTCGTCACGCCCTGCTCTCTGAGTTCCGCCTCGATCGGTGCGATCAGAGCGGCATGAAGCTGCCGAACCGGAGCCTCGGGATCCGCAGGGTCGATCGCATCCCGTCGGGCGATCTGCTGATAGAAGTCACGCAGCAGGGTGCGGAAGCGATCCAGGGAGAGCTGCACGCGCCGCGGTACCGACTCGCCGCTGGGGGTGATCAGGGTGAGATCGAGAAAGGCGCGTCGGCCCGCGGCGGCATCGGCGGAGGTTGCACGGTCTTCGGTGAAGGCGAGGCTGAGGATGGCCGGCTGATAGGTCTTGAACCGTCCTGCGGCCCTGCCGCGAATCGCCTGCCGCGCTGCTTCCAGCCGTGCCCGGAGTTCCTGGGTGGAGAGCTGCTGGGGAGCGCAGGCCGGCCGCTCCACATCCGGCAGCAGTGCGTTGAGGTCCTGAACCCTCCTGTCTTCGGCTGCACCGAGCAGAGCCAGGGATGGATCCGTGGAGAGGTTGTCGACCCCGATGATCAGCGGCGCATCAGCACCCCCGGAATCGCCCCCAGGCAGCAAATTCAGAGCGAGATCGGAGAACTGGAGATTGTCGAGCAGGTCGATCGTGCCGGAACCATCGGGATCCGGCTCCTCGTAGGCCAGCGCCGGCCCGGACGACCAGGGGGGAATGACGGGCTGGTTGAGTTCATTTACCACCGCCAGCTCCAGGCCCGGATCGGGCTGTGGAGCGGGCCCGGGTCCTGGAGGTGGTGCTGGCCCTGGACCAGCACCGGGGCCTGGGCCAGGAGGCAGGCTTGGAGCTGGATCGGGACCTGGATCCGGGCCTGGAGGGGTCGGCTCTGGGCCTGGAGCAGGACCGGGGCCTGGACCTGGTGGCTGCGGGGGTTCCGGAGTGGGTGCCAGGCCGGCGAAGGCAAACTGGATCGAACCCAGCTGCAATTCGCCCAGAATCCCGTCCTCGAGCACAGCCCTGGCATTGAGGGCGTTGATGTCGACCCCGACCAGATTGGCCGAATTGGCATCGATCAGCACCAGCGGATCTCCTCCGGCTGGGGGCGGATTCAGCGGGTCAGCGAGGCGGATCTGAAACAGANGGCCCTGGCCGAGGAAGGTGGCGGTGGTGACACCGCTGAAGACGATCTGATCCGAGATCCCCAGGCCGTTGAGGGCGCCGAGATCAAACTCCAGGAGAGCGCCATCCTCAACCTGCCAGTTCAGGTCGGTGAAGGTGAGGCCACCGATGGAACCCACGCCATCACCTGCACCCGGAGACACGATGCTGCCGGCCTGCTGGTTCAGAACCCCGATCGTGGAGCCATTGAAGGAGCCAGTGATGGTGCCGTTGCCCGAGAGGCGGGAGCCGGGCTGAAGCAAGAACCGGGAGTCCAGACATCCATCGGGGCAATAATAGAAATCAAGCTCGCCCCCCTGAGACACTTCAATGGATCCCGAGCTGACATGCTCTGGGCCATCCAGAACGAGCCGTCCCTGATCAACAATCAACGATCCCCTGTTATCAAGCCCTCCATTCAAATTGATCTGACCCTGGGCCTGGGTCTGGGTGGTGACAACGGCCCCGACTGCCACTTGAATGGAGGAATTGGCCGTGATCCAGCTGAAATCGGAACCACGCAGGGCTATCTCATCAGCCAGCACGACATCGCCGTCAGCTGTGACTCGGAAGTCCCCAAGCACTGCACTGAGTCCAGAAACCACGAGGGGAGATCCAAAGAAGTCGGGATTCTCGACACTGCCGATCACAAGAGGATCCGTGGGATTGAATGATATGGCGATCGATCCTTGGAGCGATTCTGAAGCGATCTTTCCTGCAGATCCAATCTGCAGATCTTGATTCCCCCAACTGCTCAGCAGGATCTCACCCGTGCCCGCCCGGAGAGACCCCGGTTGAAAACCCGGTTCATCATTGGAAATCGCGCCCAAAACACTCTGGAGCGTGATCCGGCCACCACCAGAATTCAGCCCACCGTTGGCACTCCTAGGGGCTGAAAACAGCAAGATATCATCATTCGCAAGAATATTGATGTCTCCACCGTCTGTCTCGAGAAGACCGGTGAGGGTGAAGTTGCCTTCGGTTTTCGCCCAGAAGTCCGCCCCACCGGTTGTGATCGGCCCTGTGCCGGAGAGGGAGATGTTGCCAGCCTGAGCGTCGAGCAGCACGGCTTCCGGTAACAAGCTTGGGTCCACGGAAAGCAGACCGCTGGAAATCAGGATATTGCCATTGACGGCACCGGCATTCGTGAAGAAGCCTTGGGGGTTGCCATTCAGCTGAGCAGCCTGGGCAGGTGTCGTCAAGGCATCAAACACCCGCCCTCCTGGGAACTGCAGACTGCTGGCCGTACTGAGCTGCAGGTTGAGCACATTGCTGAACGAACCATTACCGCTAATTGTGATCCCGCCAGGCGAGAGCCAGTAGAGGTTCCCGGCGGCCTGGAGCTCGACCGGAACGGTGATGAAGGTGCCCACTCCTGAGGTCACCGCCACAAAGACAGAGCCAAAGGCACCGTTCTGAAAGCTGACCCCAGTAATCGGCCCGCCATCACAGGCGGTGCACCGAGTATCGAATCCAAAAAAGCGATGGAAAAGATTATTGGGTCCGGCAGTTGTTCCACCAGTAACGGTACATCCACCGCTCGTGCAACTGCCGGTGCCGTTGTTGACCACGGTGCCCAGCGATGAATCCGGGGTGATCTGAGCCAGGGCAGGGGGCACGGCCAACACAACAGCCGCCACAAGCGCCCTGAGCGCCAGAGTCCCGAACTGCAGGCTCTCACGCAGAGGGCGACGGAATCTCAAGCGGCCAGGGCAAGGCTGGGCATGCATCAACACCGGCAACTCCCTGAACGCTGCTGTCGGTTTCCTCTCTGAGAATAGCCCGGATATGACTCTGCAATGGATCGAAGGTCCAGCATCGACTCCGAGCCTCCGATCAGCCCAGCCCAGGGGTCCTCAAAATCGATAAGCCACACCACAAGATGTTTCCTGCACTGCCAGTTGACAAAGCAGGCCAGGCAGCCCTGATCCGTCGAATCGTTCATCCGAACATCCACCTGTGATTGCCACCGGCCCCGGGAATGTCGATGCTGCTGCTCGCCCAGCTGGTGGCCCCCCCGCTGCAACAGGGCCCCATCCGACTCCCGGAGCGCCGGCCCGCACTGGAACGACCGGCACCCTCCAGGGAGGCTGACGAGAAGCCTCCTCTGGAGATCACGCCGGAGAGCACCGGCGAGCCAACCCCGGAGCTTCAACCGGTCCCGGAAGCGCCGGCCCCTGCCTTGCCCCTCAGCGCCCTGCCGGCCACGGAGGGACTCACGATCTACAGCGCTGACAGGCTACGCACGATCCTGGCCCGCTGCAGCGCGATCAGCGATCCGGCCGAGCGGCTGAATGCGTGCGCCGCTGCACTCACAGCCCAGTTGGTGAGCGATGGCTACGTGAACAGCCGCGTGTTCGTGGAACCCAGCCCCGCTCCCNGGCGCCTGCTGGTGGTGGAAGGGCGGCTGGTGGAGCTGCGGGTGAGCGGCAACGACGCCTGGCTGAACCGCCGCGTCGCCCGTCTGATGCGATCCCTCCAGGGCACGGTGCTGCATCTGCCCAGCCTCGAGCGCCAGCTGCAGCTACTGCGCCGGGTGCCTGGAGTGAAACAGGTGCGCGGCAACCTCTCCCGCCTCGGCAGCGATCCCACCCAGGCCACCCTCACCGTGGCCCTCGAAGGCGGCGCTCCCCGCTGGCAGGGCGACCTCTCCCTCCGCAACGACGGCAACAGCGGCTCCGGCGAGGCCCGGACCGTGGCCAGCCTGCTCAAACCCGGCGCCCTCACCTCCGGCGACACCCTGCTGCTCTACGGCGAACTCAACGGCAACGATGAGCCCGATCTGGGTCTGGCGATCGGATCGATCACCTACAACCTGCCGCTGGGTGACGCGGTGAACTTCACCACGGCTCTGGGCTGGAGCCGGCGCAATCTGATCGAAGTCCCGGGCCCGGAGTTCTCGAACAACCAGTTCCAGGCCCTGGGTCAGGTGGAGTGGGTGTTCTCCGAAAGCCTCACGCAGCGCTGGAGCGCCTTCGTGGGCCTCAGCGGGACCACCAGCGAGAACCTGATCGATGGCGATCCCTTCCCCTCGTTTCTCCCCGAGATCATCCGCGAACCCAGAACCGGCTACCTGCGCCTGGGCCTCAGTGGCAGTGGCCAGGGCGTGGGTGTGGGCTGGGGCGGCTCGGCCTACCTGCTGGCCGGCGCGGCGGGGCTGATGCCCAGCGATCAGCGCCGGGAATGGGAGCAGGCCGGCATCGATCCTGCCGAGGCCACGGCGATCGGAGGCCTGGTCTCGGCAGCCTGGGCCTTCGCACCCCGCTGGCAGCTCAACGGCCGCCTGGCCGGCCAATGGGCCTTCAATCCCCTGCTGCCCTCGATGCAGTTCAGCCTCNGCTCCGATGTGGGCCTGCGCGGTCTTCCCGCCCAGCTGATCAGCGGCGACAGCGGCTGGCTGGCGGTGACCGAGGCCTCCTGGACCTTCTGGCAGAACCGCCGCAATGCCCTGCAGCTGGTGCCCTTCATCGGCGCCGGCGGCGTGCGCAGCAAGCTGAACGGCTTCAGCTTCAGCGACACGCTGGGCTCCGGTGGCCTCCTGCTGCGTTGGCTGGCCGGCGACCACTGGACCTTCGAGCTGGGCTGGGCGCAGCAGTTCTCCACCGAAACCCTGGATGGCCCGTGGAATGACTGGGTGCTCGACGACGGTCTCTACGCCAAGGTGCAGTTCCGCTTCTGAGCGTGGGCGAACTCAGCCCGCCAGCTGGCGCTGCAGCTCCTGCCGAGCCACCGCCAGAGCCCCATCCAGAGCCGCGCCGTCACGCCCACCGGCCTGGGCCAGGTTGGGCCGTCCGCCACCACCGCCGCCGCAGGCCTTGGCCACCCCGCCGATGAAAGCCCCCGCCTTGGGGCCAGCGCTGATCACGGCCGATCCGAAGGCTGCCACCAGGATCACCCGGGTGAGATCCGTCGGATCCGGCAGACCGCCCAGCACCACCGCAGCTCTCTCACCCAGCCGATCCGCCAACCCCTGCGCGGCGGCCTGCAGGCCGGCACCATCCAGGCCATCGAGCCGGGCCACCAGCAGCTGAAACGGCTCGCCAGCGGCCGCCGGGACCACCGCCTCCGCCTGGGCCGCCAGGGCCGCCGCCCGGGCCACCGCCAGTTCGCTGCGGGCCGCCGCCAGCGCCTTCTGGGTGGTCTTGAGCTCATCGGCCAGGGCCGTCACCCGTTCCACGATCTCGCCGGGCTGGGCCTTGAAGCGCTCGGCCANGGGCCTGACCACCGCCTCACGCTCATTGAGGTAGGCCAGCACCGCCGGTCCGGCCACCGCCTCGATGCGGCGGATGCCGGCGGCCACGCCGCTCTCGCTCACGATCTTGAACACGCCGATCTCGGCCGTGTTGGTCACATGGGTGCCGCCGCACAGCTCCATCGACACGCCGGGCACATCCACCACCCTCACCACATCGGCGTACTTCTCGCCGAACATCGCCACCGCGCCGGCAGAGCGGGCCTGCTCGAGTGCCATCTCCCGCACCTCGAGGCTGTGGGCCTCGCTGATCCAGCCGTTGATCAGGGCCTCGATCTGCTCCAGCTCGGCCGGCGTCACCGGGCGGGGGCAGTGGAAGTCGAAGCGCAGGCGATCGAAATCCACCAGCGAGCCGGCCTGGCCGATGCCCGGATCCACCACCTGCTTGAGAGCCGCCTGCAGCAGGTGGGTGGCCGTGTGGTTGGCCTGGGCGCGGCGGCGGCAGGCCGCATCCACCCGTGCCGTGAGCAGATCGCCGACGGCGATCTGGCCTCGTTCCACCCGACCGCTGTGCACGAACACCGAACGGTTGCGGCTGACAGCCTCGATCGTCACGATCACGCCGGCATCCACGCTGGTCTGGTCGCCGCCGCCCAGCAGCACCCCCCGGTCACCCACCTGACCGCCGCCTTCGCCGTAGAAGGGCGTGGTGTCGAGCACAAGCTGCACGCTGTCGCCGGCGGCGGCCTGGGTGGCGGGCTCGCCGTTCACCACCAGGGCCAGCACGCAGCTGGGGTGCTCCAGCGCCTCGTAGCCCTTGAAGGCGGTGGCCTCGGCGGCGGCGGCCACCTGGTCAATGGCCTCCTGCAGGGTGAGGTCGATGCTCACCGCCGCGGCCTTGGCCCGCTGGCGCTGCTGCTCCATCGCTGCCTCGAAACCGGCCACATCCACCCGGAGACCATGTTCCTCGGCGATCTCCTCGGTGAGCTCCAGCGGGAAGCCATAGGTGTCGTAGAGCTCGAAGGCCTGCTCACCACTGATCTGCTGCGGCTTGGCGGCGAGCACATCGGCCAGCAGCTTTTCGCCCCGCTCCAGGGTTTCCAGGAAGCGGGCCTCCTCACGCCGCAGCTCCGCCAGGATCACCTCGCGGCGCTCGTCGAGCTGCGGGTAGGCGTTCCGCATCAGCGCGATCGAGGCCTCGCCCAACGCCTCGAGGAAGGGCTTGTCGATGCCGAGGAGGCGTCCATGGCGCACGACTCTGCGCAGGAGACGACGCAGGATGTAACCGCGACCGAGGTTCGACGCCGTCACCCCGTCGCTGATCAGCTGGGTGATGGCGCGGCTATGGTCGCCGATCACCTTCAACGATGTCCTGCCCCTGTCATCGAGGGATCGGTAGTCGACACCGGCCAGGCCCGCCGCGGTCTCGATCAGCGGGTAGATCAGGTCGGTCTCGTAGTTGTTGGCCGCCCCCTGCAGGATCTGGGCCATGCGCTCCAGGCCGGTGTCGATGCTGCGGCTGGCCAGCGGCGTGAGGGTGCCCTCGGCGTCGCGGTTGTACTGCATGAACACCAGGTTGTAGAACTCGATGAAGCGGCTGTCATCCTCCAGGTCGATGCCGTCGTCAGCGAGCTCGGGCCTGAAGTCGTAGTAGATCTCCGAGCAGGGGCCGCACGGGCCGGTGGGCCCCGAGGCCCAGAAGTTGTCGGCCTCATCCATGCGGATGATCCGCCTGGGGTTCACCCCCACCACGTCGCGCCAGATCGCCTCGGCCTCGTCGTCGTCGCGAAACACGCTCACCACCAGGTTGCGCGGCGACAGCCCGAACACGCCGGTGCTCAGTTCCCAGGCCCACTGGATCGCCTGCTCCTTGAAGTAGTCGCCGAAGGAGAAGTTGCCGAGCATCTCGAAGAACGTGTGATGCCGCGCCGTGCGGCCCACGTTCTCGATGTCGTTGGTGCGGATGCACTTCTGGGCGCTGGTGGCCCGCGGCGCCGGCCTCGGCGACTGCCCCAGGAACACCGGCTTGAACGGCAGCATGCCGGCGATCGTGAGCAGCACCGTGGGGTCGTCGGGCACCAGCGAGGCGCTGGCCATGTGCCGGTGGCCGCGCTGCTCGAAGAAGTCGAGGAAGGCCGCGCGGATCTGGTCGCCGCTCCAGGAACGACCGGTGCGCGGGGTGGCGGCCATGGCGGGGCAGACAAATCCTGAACCAGGCATGATCGCCCAGCACAGGCCCGCTGCCACCCAGCANCACCGTGAGTCCGGCCGACCCTCCTGGCATCCCAGCCCACACCGATCGGGCCCGCCTGCGGCTGCGCTCGCTCGGCTGGGCCCTGGGCGCCGGTGGCGCGGCCCTGGCTCTGGGTCTGGTGCTGGGTGGCCTGGAGGCGGGTCTGCGGGCCGGCGGCTGCGGCTTCTTCTACGGCCTGCTGGCCTTCCACCTGCAGCGGGTCGACCCGGATGACAGCCACCTTCAGGCCGGCCTGGTGGGAGCCGTGTGCGGCATCCGCAGCCTCGGCAGCGCCAGCCTCGAAGCCTGGCCCGTGGATCAACCCTGGCCCGCGGCCCTGGCCAGGGTCGCGCCACCTGTGATGATGGAGCTGTTGCAGGCATGGCTGCCGCTGATCGGCGCCGCCCTGCTGCTGCACACCCTCCTGCACACGGCGCACCTTCTGGCCCCAAGGCCACACCCGCCTTCATGAGCCTGCTGCATGCCACCTGGCACACCTCCCCCGCCGTGGTGGGTGGTTGCGGGTTGCTGCTCTGGGCCGACACCTGGCGGGTGGCGGCGCCGGTCACGCCGGGCTTCGAGGCCCCCGAGCACCCTCTGGCCCTCAACGAAGATGAAGTGGCCACCTGGCTCGACGACCACGGCTTCTGGTCGGAAGCGGTGCGCCAGGCCCGCGCCAGCCTCACCCTGCCCAGCCGACCGGTGCTGGCCAGGGGTCAGAAGGCCAGCGACGCCGAGGCCTGGAGCGGCCTGCCGCTCCAGGCCGGGGAGCCCCTGCCCAGGGAGATCCTCTGGTGGCCGTGGCAGGTGGAAGGCTGGATCCTGCGGCCCGCCGCCGCCGCCGAGTGGCTCAGCCTGCTGCCCCTCTCCGGCTTCGCCGCGGCCGGTCTGGGCGACGACCTGCGCTGGTGGGCCCATCTGCAGCGCTGGTGCCTGAGCCTGATCGCCCGGGGCCGCTGGCTCCCCGATGCCGCCGGCGGCGAGGCCCGCTGGCGCCCCCTGCTCAACCGGGAGGACGACCGCCGCCGGCTCGAGGAGCTGGCCAGCCGCCTGCCCCAGGTGGTGGCCGCCGCCAGCGACGGTGCGGCACTCTCCTGCCGCCGACCCCGCTCCAACCGCCTGTTCGTGGTCGACCTGGTGGAGAGGCTTCTGGACGGCCAGCTGCGCGCCGCCTTCCAGCCTGACGGCCAGGGCCTCGACCCGCTGCTGGCGGCCTGGGAGCAGGGGCTGGCCAGCCGCGACGGCCAGATCCAGCTCGAGGAGGAGGAGCGCGAGCGTCTGGCGATCGCCAGCCACCACTGGCGCGAGGGGGTGGCCGGCAGCGTCGCCCCGGCCCGCGCCTGCCTGGAGCTGTTCACCCCGCCCGAGGGCGAGGAGCTGTGGGAGCTGAAGTTCAGCCTGCAGGCCGAGGCGGACCCCAGCCTGCGATCCCCGGCCGGGGTGGTGTGGGCCGCCGGCGACAACCACCTGGCCCTGGGCGAGGTGCGGGTGGAGCAGCCCGGCGCCTGCTGCTGGAGGGGCTGGGCCGCGCCCTCACCGTGTTCGAGCCGATCGAGCGGGGTCTCGATGCCGCCACGCCGGAGGCGATGCAGCTCACCCCGGCCGAGGCTTTCGTGCTGGTGCGCACCGCCGCCGCCCGCCTGCGCGATGTGGGTGTCGGCGTGGTGCTGCCCGCCAGCCTCTCGGGAGGGCTGGCCAGCCGCCTGGGCCTGGCGATCACCGCCGAGCTGCCGGAACGGTCGCGGGGCTTCACCCTCGGCGAAAGCCTCGACTGGCACTGGGAGTTCATGATCGGCGGCGTCACCCTCAACCTGCGCGACCTGGAGCGGCTGCAGACCAAGCGCAGCCCGCTGGTGCAGCACAAGGGGGTGTGGATCGAGCTGCGGCCGCTGGATCTCAAGAACGCCGAGAAGTTCTGCTCGGCCGAGCCCCCCTTCAGCCTCGACGACGCCCTGCGCATCACCGGCAACGAGGGCGAGACGCTGCAGCGTCTGCCGGTGCACGCCTTCACGGCCGGGCCGCGCCTGCAGGCGGTGCTGGAGCAATACCACCAGCAGAAGGCTCCCGATCCGCTGCCGGCCCCGCCGGGCTTCGCCGGCCAGCTGCGGCCCTACCAGGAGCGGGGTCTGGGCTGGCTGGCCTTCCTGCACCGCTTCGATCAGGGTGCCTGCCTGGCCGACGACATGGGTCTGGGCAAAACGATCCAGCTGCTGGCTTTCCTGCAGCACCTCAGGGCCGAACAGGAGCTCAAGCGGCCTGTGCTGCTGGTGGCTCCCACCTCGGTGCTGACCAACTGGAAGCGGGAGGCGGCCGCCTTCACCCCCGAGCTGGTGGTGCGGGAGCACTACGGCCCGCGCCGTCCGGCCACCCCTGAAGCCCTCAGGAAGGCGCTCAAGGGCGTCGATCTGGTGCTCACCAGCTACGGCCTGCTGCAGCGCGACAGCGAACTGCTGGAGACGATCGACTGGCAGGGCATGGTGATCGACGAGGCCCAGGCGATCAAGAACCACACCGCCAAGCAGTCGATGGCGGCACGGGATCTGGGCCGCCCCGGCAAGACCAGCCGCTTCCGGATCGCCCTCACCGGCACGCCCGTGGAGAACCGGGTGAGCGAGCTGTGGGCCCTGATGGATTTCCTCAATCCCAGGGTGCTCGGGGATGAGCCGTTCTTCCGCCAGCGCTACCGCCTGCCGATCGAGCGCTACGGCGACATGGCTTCGCTGCGCGACCTCAGGCCCGGGTAGGCCCGTTCATCCTGCGCCGGCTCAAGACCGACAAATCGATCATCTCCGACCTGCCCGAGAAGCTGGAGCTCAACGAGTGGGTGGGCCTGGCCCCCGAACAGAGGAAGCTTTACAACAAAACCGTCGAGGAAAGCCTCGATGCGATCGCGCGGGCGCCCCTGGGGCAGAAGCACGGCCAGGTGCTGGCGCTGCTCACCCGCCTCAAACAGATCTGCAACCACCCGGCCCTGGCGCTCAAGCAGGATCCCGATCCTGCCGATGCCGGCTTCTTCCGGGAGTTCGCCGCCCGCAGCGCCAAGGTGCAGCGGCTCGAGGAGATCCTCGAGGAGGTGATCGAAGCGGGCGATCGGGCCCTGCTGTTCACCCAGTTCGCCGAGTGGGGCCACCTGCTCAAGGCCCACCTGGAACAGAAGTGGCTCCAGGAGGTGCCCTTCCTCTACGGCAACACCAGCAAGGCCGAACGCCAGGCGATGGTGGATCGCTTCCAGGAGGACCCGCGCGGCCCGCAGCTGTTCCTGCTTTCACTGAAGGCCGGAGGCGTGGGCCTCAACCTCACCAGAGCGAGCCATGTGTTCCACATCGACCGCTGGTGGAACCCGGCCGTGGAGAACCAGGCCACAGACCGGGCCTACCGCATCGGTCAGCAGAACCGGGTACTGGTGCACAAGTTCATCACCAGCGGCTCGGTGGAGGAGCGCATCGACCGGATGATCAAGGAGAAGTCGAAGCTGGCCGAAGACATCGTGGGCTCCGGGGAAGACTGGCTGGGCGGCTTCGACGTGAACCAGCTCAAGGACCTGGTGACCCTGAGCGAGGACTGACGCCATGACCCACACACCGGCCGCCGCCATCACCACCCAGCTNGGCGACCAGGGCCTCAGCCAGCAACCCTGGTGGGTGGAGCAGTGGATGGAGCTGATCAACGGCTACCGCTTCAAGAAACGGCTGGAGCGGGCCTGGGCCTATGCGCGCGAGGGCAACGTGCTCTCGATCCGCTTCGAGGGGCGCCGCGTCCACGCCCGCGTGCAGGGCAGCGGCGAGGACCCCTACAAGGTGAAGCTCTGGCTCGACGTGCTCAGTGACGACGACTGGAACTACGTGCTGGAGGCGCTCGGCCAGAAGGCGCGCTGGTCGGCCCAGCTGCTGGCCGGCGTGATGCCGCAGGACATCGAGCGCGCCTTCGCCGCCAGCGGCCGGCGCCTCTTCCCCTTCAAGCTGCAGGAGGTGCGCAGCGAGTGCACCTGCCCCGACAAGGTCAATCCCTGCAAGCACGTGAGCGCCGTCTTCTACCTGATGGGCGAGCGCTTCAGCGAAGACCCCTTCGTGCTGTTCCAGCTGCGCGGCCGCACCCGCACCCAGCTGCTCAGCGAACTGGCCTTNNGNCGCCGCCGCCAGCTGCTGGCCCGACAGGCGAAGGAGGCCCGAGCCGCCCGGCAGGGGGATGCTGCAGCCGATCAGGCCTNCCAGTCGGCCGCCGACCAGGCCCCGTTANNCNCCCCCGCAGCCATCAGGGATCCGGGCCGCTGGTGGCGCTACGACGCGGCGCTCGATCCGGCACTCGTGGTGATCACCCCGGCCATGGAGGGAGAGACGGGCCTGGATCAGGCCGGCCCCCTGCCCCTGGCCGAGGACGCCCGCTTCCCGGAGGCCAACCGCCTCTTCCTCGAGCACCTGCGCGAGCACGGCCAGCGCACCTCGGCCCAGGCCCTGGCCATCGCCATGGGCAACGGCAGCGCCGAAGCCGACGGGGCCGCCGAGCCGGCTGGGGGTCAGGCTGGGGGGCCGGGTCGGCGCCCATGACCGAGGCCCCCTGGCTGACGCCGGAGGCGCTGACGATCGTCACCCGGATCGCAGGCTCCTATCGGCGGGCTTTCGGGCGGCCCCTCCTGACCGCCCACATGGAGACCAGCGAGCCGCGACTGCTGGCCCAGGAGCTGTTCGCCGCGCCCACCGTGGTGCTGGCCCACGACGGCGCCGACCCGGCGGGCGACCCGGGCCCACGGCTGATCTACGCCAACTGCGCCGCCCTGCGGCTCTGGCGGCGTCCCTGGCACGCCATGGTCGGAATGCCGTCGCGGCTCACCGCCGAACCAACAGAGCGGGCCGACCGCGCCCGGGCCCTCACGAGCCTGCGCCAGAGGCATGCCATCGGCGATTACAGCGGCATCCGTATCGACAGCCAGGGCCGCCGCTTCCGGATCCGCGGCGCTCGCGTCTGGACCCTCTGGAGCGAGCCGGACGCGGGCGACGGCGGTCAGTCCTGCGGCCAGGCCGCCGCCTTCGGCGACTGGTGGTGGCTCTGAGGCGGCTCGGCGGCGCCGACCAGGCCAGGGGACGCTCTCCCTACAGTTCGGCGAGACGCCTGGTGTGCCAATGGGATCTGCCGTGACCCTGGATGCAGCTGTGAGCAGCCACCCTCGCCTGAGCCTGCAGTGCGAGGCGATCGCCGCCGACACCACCACGATCCGCTCGCTCGACTGGGACCGCAGCCGCTTCGACATCGAGTTCGGCCTGCGCAACGGCACGACCTACAACAGCTTCCTGGTGCGGGGTGAGCGCACGGCGCTGATCGACACCAGCCACCTCAAGTTCGAGGACACCTGGCTGCCGCTGCTGCAGGAGCAGATCGATCCGAAGGACATCGATCATCTGATCGTCAGCCACACCGAGCCGGATCACTCCGGCCTGATCGGGC
>NZ_LFEK01000027.1 GCF_001039265.1 Synechococcus sp. GFB01
GGTCGCGCAGAAAGGCAAGGCGCTCGTCCGGCGACAGCGCCGTTGGTTGAGGGTGGCAGGCCAGGGGAGCACCCGTGCTTCCACCTGGATGGCCCCCAGCAACAGGCCGTCATGGCGGAGGGGTAGCCAGCGGCGGCGTTCGGCCGGTGAGCGCAGCGGGCTGTCGACCCGGAGCTCCGGCAGAACCCGGCTGCTGCGGGGCCACTGGCCCACCGGCACCAGCGTGGGCGGAGCGTCCTCGCAGGCTTCGGTGAGATAGACCACCAGCGACTGCAGATCGTCGCGGTCGCCGAACTGGTCGAGCTGGCTCTGAAGCAGGGCCAGAAACCGCTCGGACACGTGCATCAGATTCGCTCGCCGGGTTCGGTCAGCGATTTTTCGGAGTCAGGGCAAAAACCGGGAAAAAGTCTTAAGATCCTGGTATCGCTCACTACGAAGCGGTCCGTCAGGGCTGTTGGCAGTGATGCGCTGGCCTGACGTTCAGGCCACGCGCGGCGTTTTCCGTCGCGTCGGGCACTGCGACAGTCCGAGTTGCGTTTTTCTGCAACTCAAGCTACAGCAGAGGTGGGCCGCCCACGGCGTCTCGCCGAGTCCTGGGCCGTCATGGGTCCAGGCTCATCCTGTCACGCCTCTCGATCCGCGTCCGATCTCCGGATGGCGCCTCGATGCCGCCACCGGAAACCGCCAGGCCCTCCTGGCTTAACTCCTGTCAGTCCATCCGCTCCGGGCTCCGCCCGTCTGGGCCGATTGACCGGAATCCAGTCGAACCTCCGGCCCCGAGCCGGTTGATTCAGCACCCGGGAACGATCGTCCGCCGTTCGTCACCCGCCCCAGCCCCGTTCCTCCTTCAGGCCCTCCAGGGATCAGCTCCATGTCCAAGAAGCGCAAGCGGATCAGCCGCCGCCGTCTCGCCGGCCAGCGTGTGCTCGCCCATGTCCCCACCTTCAACCTTGAGACCGGTTCCCACAAGCCGGTGACTGCGGCCCGCCGCTACATCGCCGAGGAGGCGCTCGTGCCCCCTGCGATCCTCAACGTGCGCCGCAACGAGCACACCACCGACCGGCTTCTTCTGGGGGGAGAAAGGCCTGTTCAGCGCCCAGTACGCCGAGGAGAACCCACTTCCTGTTCCCCTCCCTGCGCGCCATCGTCGATCGGATCGGCGAGGACGTGCTGTTCGAAGGCATCGAGGCGCTGGCTGCGGACGACTGGGAGGAGATGGAGGAGTACGAATACGCCTTCGTCTGATTCCGCCTCCTTCGCCAGGCTCAACAGGGCCAGGCTTCCGACACGAAGGCCCGCAGGATCGGCAGCACACCGCTGTCGATCGTGTGGCCACCGCTGAACCCCACCAGGGCGACGCGATGACCGGCCTGCTGGAGGCGCCGTTCCAGTTCCTCGCTGGCTGCATAGGGCACCACCGGATCCTGCTGACCATGGGTCAGCAGGATCGGAAACTTTCCTGGCGCAGCGGGCCGGCCTGGCTGCCAGCCAGGGTGCGGATAGCCGCTGCAGCCGATCAGACCGGCCAGTGCCAGGCCGTCGTCCCTGGTGGCCACGTCGAGTCCCCAGGGCGGCTCCCTGCGAGGAAACCCAGCAGCACCGTCTGCCTCCAGCGGCAGTTCCGCNTCGCCGCGCTGGTCCTGTTCCTCTGGTCACTCAACGAACTGCCCGTTCGGCTGGCTGATCGCGCTCGCGCTCGCGTATGCTGTGCGGGCGGCGGCCAGATCGTCACCTCACGCCGAATGACGATGGCGGCCCGAAGCGACCCGGCCTCGGGCAGCGATCGCCTCAGCCGCGCTGGTGATCCCCGATGGTGCCGGCGTGGTCTGGGCTCTTGGCCGGCAGGGTCTGCGGGTGCGTCGCAGCCCCGGGATCGAGCTGGCCTGGGCCCTGCTGGCTCAAGCCGCCAGCCAGGGCTGGCGTGTGGCACTCGTGGGGGCTTCACCAGCGGTGATGGATCAGCTCGTCGCCCGCTTGCGCCAGGAGCTGCCTGGCCTCCAGCTGGTGTTCAGCGCCCATGGATACCAGAGCCCCGACTCCTGGCCGGCTCTGGGGCAGCAGCTCCTGGCGGCCTCTCCGGATCTGGTGCTCGTCGCTCTGGGGGTGCCTCGCCAGGAGACCTGGATCCAGCGTCTGCCCGGCCGCGCGGCGGCCTCTGGATGGGCGTGGGAGGCAGTTTCGATGTCTGGGCAGGCGTCAAGAAAAGGGCCCCCACCTGGATGGGAGCCCTGCAGATCGAATGGTTGTACCGCCTGCTGCAGGAGCCGAGCCGCTGGCGGCGGATGCTCGCCCTGCCCTCCTTCGCCTGCGCGGTGATGAAGGAGCGCTGAGGAGAAAGGCCGACAGCTCAGCGGAATCCCACGGACGCCTGCCACACGAAGGCGAGCAGCAGGAAGAACAGGGGGATGATCGGCAGGATGTCGATCAGCGGTGCGAAGGCCTGATAGGCCTCGGGGAGCTGGGCCAGGGTATGAAGGGCGTAGGCGGCCATCCCGGAATCGGCTGATCGTGAGGCGGACGCTACCACGTGTGCGATGCCGCGGAGCCGGGTTCCCAGGGAGCGAAATCCTCTGCAAAGCAGCCCTCTCGGATCGCCTGCGCCATGGCCAGGCTGAAGCGGATCAGCTGGGTGATGTTGTGGAGACTCAGCAGGGTTCTGCCCAGCATCTCCTCGCTGCGGATCAGGTGGTGCAGATAGGCGCGGCTGTGGTGCCGGCAGGCCAGGCAGGAGCAGCCCGGATCCAGAGGCGTGTGGTCGTGGCGGAAGCGGGCGTTGCGGAGGTTCCAGCGCTCGCCGCCCACCAGGGCCGTGCCATGACGACCCAGGCGGGTGGGCAGCACGCAGTCGAACAGGTCGAAGCCGCTGGCCACGGCGATCGCCATCTCCCGCAGACTGNCGACGCCCATGAGGTAGTGGGGTCTGTCGTCGGGCAGGAGCGGCCCGACCTGGCGCACGATGCGGTGCATCGCCTCGGTGGGCTCGCCCACGCTCACGNCCCCCACGGCGATGCCGGGCAGTCCCATGGCGCTCACCACCCGGGCTGACTCCGCCCGGAGGTGCGGAAAGCAGCCCCCCTGCACGATGCCGAACAGAGCCTGATCGGCCTTGGTATGGCTGGCGATGCAGCGCTCCAGCCAGGCGTGGGTGCGCCGGCAGGCAGCGGCCACGTCCGCTTCGCTGGCCGGGTAGGGGGGGCACTGGTCGAAGGCCATCGCCACATCCGCTCCCAGGGCCATCTGGATCGCCATCGAGCGCTCGGGAGTGAGCTCGATCCGGGAGCCGTCACNGGGGGGAGCGGAAGGTCACCCCGTGGTCGTTGATGCGGTTGATGTCGCCTANGCTGAAGATCTGGAAGCCGCCGGAATCGGTGAGCAGCGGGCCATCCCAGGCCATGAAGCGGTGCAGCCCGCCGGCCTCGGCCACGATCGCCTCACCGGGCTGCAGGTGCAGGTGAAAGGTGTTGGCGAGCACCATTTCGGCGCCGGTTTCGCTCAGTTGCGCGGTGCTGACCCCCTTCACCGTGGCCAGGGTGCCCACCGGCATGAAGCGCGGTGTGTGCACGGTGCCATGGGGGGTGTGGAAGCGGCCGCAGCGGGCCCGGCTGCGGGGGCAACGGGCCACGACCTCGAAGCCGAACCGGCTGCCGGGAGATGGGAAGCTGATGGGGTCGCTTCGATGCTTTCCCGACGCTATGCCGCAGCCACCGTGCCGGCGGCGGGATCCGCCCTGGTGGCGCGATCTGGCCGGCGCCTGGATCTTCTACTCCGTGCTGCCGGCCTGGCCTGGCATTCAGCCGAGCTTCGAGCGCATCGCCCGCTTCGCTCCCCTGGTGGGGCTGGTGCTGGGTGGTCTGCAGGCTCTGCTCTGGCAGCTGACCCGCGACCAGATGCCGCCGATGGCCCAGGTGTGTCTGGTGCTGGCCCTGGGGATGGCGCTGAGCGGTGGCCTCCATGCCGATGGCCTGATGGACACCGCCGATGGCCTGGCGGCCGGACCGCGGGNCCTGGAGGCCATGGACGACAGTCGCGTGGGGGCATCCGCCGTGCAGGCGCTGGTGATGGCCCTGCTGCTGCGCACGGCGGCGCTGCTGGTGCTGGCTCCGGCGGCGGGCTGGGCCCTGGTCTGGGGAGCCTGCTGGGCGCGTGTGGCGCCGCTGGTGGCCATGGCCCGTTTCCCCTATCTGCGGGCTGGCGGCAGTGCTGCCTTTCACCGCCGGCACTGGCGTGGTCTGGGCCGCGAACTGCTGCCTTCGGCAGGGGTGGTCGCCGCGCTGCTGGGGCTGGCCGCTGTTCAGGGCTGGCCGTCGGACGGGATGCGAGGGCTGGTCGGGCTGCTGCCTGCCGTGCTGGTGCCCCTCTGGCTGGGCCGCCGTCTCGGAGGTCACAGCGGTGACAGCTACGCGCCTGCGTGGAGTGGTGCGACACCGTCGTGCTGTTGCTCCTGGCCTTGCTCAGGCTGGTGGGAGGCTGAGACAGAAGGCGTTGCCCTCCGGGGCAGCTCGGCCCCCAGGGTCGATGGGGGCACCACCAGATCCAGACGGCCCTCGAGGGCTTCGGCCAGATCACGCGCCAGGGCGAGGCCCAAGCCGGTGCCCGGCCGCCCGCTGGAGCGGCTGCCCCGCTGCCCGCGCTCGAAGATTGTCTGGCGTTCATCCGCGGCGATGGCGGGCCCGCCGTCCCAGACGCACAGCTGCCAGCTGCCATCACCACGGGGTCGGCAGCTGAGGCCCACGTCACTGCCCGCGGAGCTGTAGGCAAAGGCGTTCTCCAGCAGGTTGGCCAGGATCTCCGCAACCGCCCCGCTGTCGCCGCTCCAGTCCGGCAGGCAGACCGGTCCGTGCCAGCGACGGCCCTGTAGGGCCGCCGTGGCCGCGGCCCGCTGCAGCAGCGGCTGGAGCAGCGGCGCCAGCGGCTGGCCCTGCGGTCCCCCGAGCGCAGGTGGCAGCAGGAGCGGAACGGCGACATCCGCCGCGGGGAGGGCCTCCCCCGCCTCGAGGTGCTGCAGGGCATTCACGTAACGCTGCAGCTGCTGCTCCTCCAGCAGCAGGCTCTCCACCAGGGCGCGGTTGTGGTCGTTCGGTCCGAGGCGGCGCAGCAGCAGCTGACCGAATGTGCGCAGCGCCGCCAGCGGGTTGCGCAGCTGATGCACCAGCAAGCGCACCTGCTCCTGCTGGCGCTGCAGGGCCTGCTGGAGGCGCTGCCGTTCCAGGTCCAGCCCCAGGGCCTCCGTGAGGCAGCTGGCGGTGGCCTGGAGCCGTTGGTTGAGGGTGGCAGGCCAGGGGAGCACCCGTGCTTCCACCTGGATGGCCCCCAGCAACAGGCCNGTCATNGGCGGAGGGGTAGCCAGCGGCGGCGTTCGGCCGGTGANGCGCAGCGGGCTGTCGACCCGGAGCTCCGGCAGAACCCGGCTGCTGCGGGGCCACTGGCCCACCGGCACCAGCGTGGGCGGAGCGTCCTCGCAGGCTTCGGTGAGATAGACCACCAGCGACTGCAGATCGTCGCGGTCGCCGAACTGGTCGAGCTGGCTCTGAAGCAGGGCCAGAAACCGCTCGGACACGTGCATCAGATTCGCTCGCCGGGTTCGGTCAGNCGATTTTTCGGAGTCAGGGGCAAAAACCGGGAAAAAGTCTTAAGATCCTGGTATCGCTCACTACGAAGCGGTCCGTCAGGGCTGTTGGCAGTGATGCGCTGGCCTGACGTTCAGGCCACGCGCGGCGTTTTCCGTCGCGTCGGGCACTGCGACAGTCCGAGTTGCGTTTTTCTGCAACTCAAGCTACAGCAGAGGTGGGCCGCCCACGGCGTCTCGCCGAGTCCTGGGCCGTCATGGGTCCAGGCTCATCCTGTCACGCCTCTCGATCCGCGTCCGATCTCCGGATGGCGCCTCGATGCCGCCACCGGAAACCGCCAGGCCCTCCTGGCTTAACTCCTGTCAGTCCATCCGCTCCGGGCTCCGCCCGTCTGGGCCGATTGACCGGAATCCAGTCGAACCTCCGGCCCCGAGCCGGTTGATTCAGCACCCGGGAACGATCGTCCGCCGTTCGTCACCCGCCCCAGCCCCGTTCCTCCTTCAGGCCCTCCAGGGATCAGCTCCATGTCCAAGAAGCGCAAGCGGATCAGCCGCCGCCGTCTCGCCGGCCAGCGTGTGCTCGCCCATGTCCCCACCTTCAACCTTGAGACCGGTTCCCACAAGCCGGTGACTGCGGCCCGCCGCTACATCGCCGAGGAGGCGCTCGTGCCCCCTGCGATCCTCAACGTGCGCCGCAACGAGCACACCACCGACCGCTTCTTCTGGGGGGAGAAAGGCCTGTTCAGCGCCCAGTACGCCGAGGAGAACCACTTCCTGTTCCCCTCCCTGCGCGCATCGTCGATCGGATCGGCGAGGACGTGCTGTTCGAAGGCATCGAGGCGCTGGCTGCGGACGACTGGGAGGAGATGGAGGAGTACGAATACGCCTTCGTCTGATTCCGCCTCCTTCGCCAGGCTCAACAGGGCCAGGCTTCCGACACGAAGGCCCGCAGGATCGGCAGCACACCGCTGTCGATCGTGTGGCCACCGCTGAACCCCACCAGGCGACGCGATGACCGGCCTGCTGGAGGCGCCGTTCCAGTTCCTCGCTGGCTGCATAGGGCACCACCGGATCCTGCTGACCATGGGTCAGCAGGATCGGAAACTTTCCTGGCGCAGCGGGCCGGCCTGGCTGCCAGCCAGGGTGCGGATAGCCGCTGCAGCCGATCAGACCGGCCAGTGCCAGGCCGTCGTCCCTGGTGGCCACGTCGAGTCCCAGGGCGGCTCCCTGCGAGAAACCCAGCAGCACCGTCTGCTCCAGCGGCAGTTCCGCATCCAGCTGCTGCAGACGTTCCAGCAGCTGGAGCCGGGCCGAGGGCAGCTGCGGCCAGTCCGGCTCCTGCAGGTCATACCACTGGCGTCCCACGCCGGCGGGATGCGGCAGCGGGGCCTGCAGGGCCACCACGCTCACCTCGGGTGTCACCAGCAGCTCACCCAGATCGAGCAGGTCGGTGGCGTCTGCCCCCCAGCCGTGCAGCAGCACGAGTCGACGCTCGGCCCCAGCAGGGCCGAGGCGGATCAGATCTGGGCTGCTGGTCATGGCATCCGGGCACGGTCTGCGTAGGTTGGCTGGCTGAACCTCCAGCAGCAGCCATGGCGCTCACGGCCCTTCTCAGTGTCTCCAACAAGGAGGGGCTGGTGCCGCTGGCCCAGGGTCTCCTCGAGGCCGGCTATCGGCTGGTCTCGAGCGGTGGAACGGCCAGCGCTCTGCAGGCCGCGGGTCTGCCGGTGACCAGGGTGGCGGAGCATACGGGGGCGCCGGAGATCCTGGGAGGCCGGGTGAAGACGCTGCACCCGCGCATCCATGGCGGCATCCTGGCGCGCCGCAGCGATCCGGCCCATCAGGCCGATCTGGCGGCCCAGGACATCGCTCCGATCGATGTGGTTGTGGTGAACCTCTACCCCTTCCGCGAGACCGTGGCGAATCCAGCCGTGGCCTTCGACACCGCCATCGAAACCATCGACATCGGCGGACCGGCCATGGTGCGGGCCGCGGCCAAGAACCATGCCGATGTGGCGGTGCTGACCAGCCCCAGCCAGTACGAGGCTTTCCTGGCCGCCCTGCAGGCCGGAGGCGTGGACGCCGCCCTGCGCCGTCGCCTGGCGCTGGAGGCCTTCCGGCATACCGCGGCGTATGACGCCGCGATCAGCGCCTGGCTGGAGCAGCGGCAGGAGGCTGAGGCGCCACCTGAGGGGCTCCCGCCGCAGCTGAGCAGGCTGAGGCCCCGATGCTGGAGCTGGCGCTGCCGGCCGGTCAGCGTCTGCGGTACGGCGAGAACCCCCACCAGAGCGCCATCTGGTACAGCCAGAGCGGCGCCGGCTGGGGAGCGGCCACACAGCTGCAGGGCAAGGAGCTCAGCTACAACAACCTGCTCGACCTTGAGGCCGCCCTGGCCACGGTGCGCGAATTCGGCTACGGCGATGGCGCCCGGAGTGCGGCCGTGGTGGTGAAGCACACCAATCCCTGCGGCGTGGCCACGGGTGCCGATTGCGGCGAGGCCCTGCAACGGGCGCTCGATGCTGACCGGGTGTCGGCCTTCGGCGGCATCGTCGCGCTCAACACGACGGTGGACCCGGCTGCGGCAACCCAGCTCACCAGCCTCTTCCTCGAATGCGTGGTGGCGCCGTGTTTCGATGCACAGGCGCGTGAGCAGCTGGCGGCCAAGACCAACCTTCGCTTGCTGGAGCTGCCGCCCGAAGCGATCGCGCGGGCCTCCCGCCGTCAGTTGCGCAGTGTGCTCGGCGGGGTGCTGGTGCAGGAGGTGGACGACCAGCCGGTGGAGGAGAGCGGCTGGCAGGTGGTGACCGATCGCCAGCCCACACTCCAGGAGCTCGAGGATCTCCGTTTCGCCTGGCGGCTGGTGCGCCATGTGCGCTCCAATGCGATCGTGGTGGCCCGCTCGGGCCAGAGCCTCGGTATCGGCGCCGGCCAGATGAACCGGGTGGGCTCGGCCCGGCTCGCCCTGGAGGCAGCCGCTGAGAAGGCCCAGGGAGCTGTGCTCGCCAGCGATGGCTTCTTCCCCTTCGACGACACCGTGCGGCTTGCGGCCGGCCACGGCGTCAGCGCCGTGATCCAGCCCGGCGGCAGCGTGCGCGATGCCGATTCCGTGGCCGCCTGCAACCAGTTCGGCCTGGCCATGGTCGTCACCGGCCGGCGTCACTTCCTGCACTGACTCGCAGCCTGCAGCCAGGGGTCACAGCGAGGCGGTAGCTTCGCCGGGAGGCCCAGCTGCGCCATGTCCGAGTCACTCGCCTTCAAGCTCAACTTCCTGCACCCGCTGCTGATGTGGGGACTGCTGGCCCTTTCGGGGTACGGGATGGTTCTGGGCATCAAGGCCAAGAAGACCCGCACGGCGGATGCCGAGACCCGCAAGACCTTGATCAANGGGCAGTACGCCCGACGGCACTTCCAGATCGGCAGTGTGCTGCTGGCGGTGATGGTGCTCGGCAGCTTCGGGGGTATGGCCGTGACCTACCTCAACAACGGCAAGCTGTTCGTGGGGCCGCACCTGCTGGTCGGCATCGCCATGACCTGCCTGATCGCCCTCGCTGCCTCGCTTANCCCGCTGATGCAGCATGGCAACCTGCTGGCTCGCAAGGCGCATGTGGGTCTCAACATGCTGATGATGACCCTGTTCCTCTGGCAGGCCGTGAGCGGCATGCAGATCCTCAACCGGATCTGGGAGAACCGTCCCGGCTGAGCCTCAGAACTGCGCCCGCTTCCTGGGAGGGCATTCCAGGCCATGGCTGGCGTGGAAGTCCTCCTGCACCTTCCAGGTGAGCCGGCGTGAGATCTGGCGAACGATCTGGCGCAGCAGGTGCTCACCACTGCTCTGCACAAGGCTCTCGGGCAGCAGATTGATCACGCCAGGGAGCCTGATCCACACGCTCAGGTCCAGCTGCCAGCGCACCTCGGTGCACAGCTCGTGGGTGTTCTCGCCCAGCTCCAGCGAGGCGTTGAATTCCACGTCGTAGAGCTCCTCGAGCTTCAGCTCCGTCTGGCCGGCGCCGGAACCGGGCGTGGTTGCGGCAACCGGCACGGTGACGATGTCGTAGATCCCGCGACGCTGGGGGAGCAGCTCAAGCCCGATGGTGGGCTCCACCTCGAAGCCGAAATTTCCGAAGCGCCCCAGGGTCAGGGCGTAGCCGTTGTCGCCCAGCTGCCGCACGCTCATCGGTGCTGCACAACGCCGGAACCAGCCCTCGTGCCGGTCGAGGTAGGCCGCCACCACCGGGGCCGCGGCGCGCATCTCCATCAGGTCGGCGAAGCGGCTGCTGTAGCAGCGCACCCGCGGATCGGGGCTGTGTCGCAGCCGGCTGGTGGCGGCCTCCAGGGTCATCCGGGATTGGAGCTCGGGCGGGGCCGTCAACAAGGCGAGGACCTGTGGGGTCGGAGACTCATCTTTAATCAATGTAAAGCTCCCTGGTGTCGTGCCAGGCGCAGATCGAGCCGGCAGGTCAGCGTTCGCTGAGTTCGATGAGCCGCTCGATCACGTCCTCCACCACCCGGTCCGGGGTGGANGCTCCCGAGGTGATGCCCACCCGGATCTCGCCGGCAGGCAGGAAGGGCTCCTCGACCTGCAGCTCCCCCCCGAGCGGCTTGTGCTCGATGCGGTTGCCGGGGCCGATCCGCTCGGGCGTGTCGATGTGGAAGGAGCGGATGCCTCGACTGACGGCGATCTCCTGCAGATGGGTGGTGTTGGAGGAGTTGTAACCCCCGATCACCACCATCAGGTCGAGGGGCTCATCCACCAGCGCGAACATGGCGTCCTGCCGCTCCTGGGTGGCGTCGCAGATCGTGTTGAAGGCCACGAAGTGGTCGTTGAGCGCCGCGGGCCCGTAGTGGCTCAGCATGGTGCGCTCGAACAGCCGACCGATCTCCTCGGTTTCGCTCTTGAGCATGGTGGTCTGGTTGGCGACGCCCACACGCACCAGATCACGGTTGGGATCGAAGCCCGGCGAGCANGCGCGCGCGAAGCGCGCCATGAAGGCATCCCGATCGCCCTTGCCGAGGATGTAATCGCAGACGAGCTGGGCTTCGGCCAGATCCAGCACCACGAGGTAGGTGCCGGCGAAGGAGCTGGTGGCGAGGGTTTCCTCGTGCTTCACCTTGCCGTGGATGATCGAGGTGATCTGGTGCTTCTTGTGCTTCTCCACGGTGTTCCAGACCTTGGACACCCACGGGCAGGTGGTGTCCACGATGTGGCAGCCACGCTCGTTGAGCAGCTGCATCTCCTGCACCGTGGCTCCGAAGGCGGGCAGGATCACCACGTCGCCGCCTGCCACGTCGGAAAAGTCCTTCAGCCCCTCCTCCACCGGGATGAAGCGCACGTCCATCTCCCGCAGGTGGGCATTCACGGATGGGTTGTGAATGATCTCGTTGGTGATCCAGATCCGTTCGCTCGGGTAGTGGCGCCGGGTCTCGTAGGCCATCGCCACCGCTCGCTCCACCCCCCAGCAGAAGCCGAAGGCCTCGGCCAGCCGCACCGTCAGCCGGCCTCGCTGCAGCACGTAGCCGTTGTGGCGCAGCCGGCCGATCAGATCGCTCTGGTAGGCCTGCTCCAGGCTCCCGGCCACCTCCCTGCCGAGGCCGAAGCCGCGGCGGTTGTAGCGCTCGGACTGGTGCAGGGAGCGCTTGAAGGCATGGGTATCCACAACATCCGCCACGGGGTCCGGGAACTCTATGGGGCCCCGCTCAGCCGCTGGTGGGTTCCCGCGGTTCGACGGGGGCCACTCCCTGCCAGCGCACGCTGTCGTCGGCGAAGGCATAGATGCTGGGCAGCACCTCCATGCCAGCCTTCAGGGCCGCTCGGAAGAGCTCTCCATAGCGCGGGTCGGCCGAATCCCCCGGCGCGAAGCGGGTCACATCAGCGCGGCTGAGGCAGGGCAGCAGCACGGCCCTGGACTCCGGCAGAAGAGCGGTGAGTTCGAGCAGGTGTTTCTGTCCCCGCTCGGTCACGGTGTCGGGAAACAGGGCGAGATCGCCGCGCGTCCAGGTGGTGTTCTTCACCTCCACGTAGATCGGCCGCTGGTCCGGGGCGCTGGCCGCCGGGGTCAGCAGCAGGTCGATGCGGCTGCGGTGGCCTTTGCCGTAGGGCACCTCNGCGCGGATCGAGCCGATCGGTCCGAGCCAGGGTTCCAGGCAGCCGGCCGCGATCGTGGCGCGCACCAGGCGATTGGCCAGAGCCGTGTTGACTCCCACCCACACAGGCCGGCCATCGGCGCCGGGCACCTCCGCCTGCTCCCAGGTCCAGGCCAGCTTGCGGCTGGGGGAGGGATCGTGGCGCAGCCGTACCCGGCCCCCGGGAAGCAGCACACCCGTCATGGGTCCGGTATTGGGGCAGTGGGCCGTCACCAGCCTGCCGTCGGCCAACTCCACATCGGCCAGGAAGCGCTTGTAGCGCCTGCGCAACACACCCTCCACCAGCGCTCCCAGCTCCAGCACGGCGACGGCGGCGGTCATGGCGCTCTGGCGGTGGCGGGTGTGGCCGCCATACTGCCGCTCGATCCGTGGGCACAGGCCCGCTCCCCAGGCTCACCAGGCCCACCTTATGGCTCAATCGCTGCGCCGCATCGCCCTGATCGTGGCCATCGCCACCGCCCTCAGCAAGCTGGCGGGGCTGGTGCGTCAGCAGGTGATTGCGGCGGCGTTCGGCGTCGGTGCCGCTTACGACGCCTACAACTACGCCTACGTGCTGCCCGGTTTTCTGCTGATCCTGCTGGGGGGGATCAACGGCCCGTTCCACAGCGCCATGGTCAGTGTGCTGGCACGGCGGCCGCGTGAGCAGGGTGCCCACGTGCTGGCGGCGATGAACACGCTGGTGGGGGCAGGGCTGATCGGCGTCACGCTGGTGCTGCTGGTGGCAGCCGATCCTCTGATCAGCCTGGTGGGACCGGGTCTGGATGCGGAGCGCCACGCCATCGCGGTGGTGGAGCTGCGCTGGATGGCCCCGATGGCTCTCTTCGCCGGCCTGATCGGTCTGGGATTCGGAGCCCTCAATGCTGCCGATGAGTTCTGGCTGCCCTCGGTCAGCCCGCTCCTCTCCAGCGTGGCCGTGATCGTGGGCCTGGGGATCCTGTGGTGGTTCCTGGGGCCGGCGATCGCGCTGCCGGAGAAGGCGCTGCTCGGCGGCGTGGTGCTGGCCGCCAGCACCACCCTTGGGGCGGTTCTGCAGTGGCTGGTGCAGCTGCCCGCCCTGGCCCGCCAGGGTCTCAACCGCTTCCGGCTGGTTTGGGACTGGCGCGACCCCGGCGTGCGCGAGGTGCTCCAGGTGATGGGCCCAGCCACCCTCTCCTCGGGGATGCTGCAGATCAATGTCTTCGTGTCGCTGTTCTTCGCCTCCGGCATCCCGGCGGCGGCGGCGGGTCTGGGCTACGCCAACCTGCTGGTGCAGACACCCCTGGGGCTGATCTCGAACGCCCTGCTGGTGCCGCTGCTGCCGCTCTACTCCAGGCTCACGGCGCCGGGCGATCGGCCCGAGCTGATCGGCCGCGTGCGCCAGGGTCTGATGCTCTCGAATGCCTCGATGCTGCCGCTCGGAGCCTTGATGGTGGCCCTCGCCCTGCCGATCGTGGCGCTGATCTACGAGCGGGGGGCCTTCGACAGGTCCGCCGCCCATCTGGTGGGTCAGCTCCTGATGGCCTACGGCATCGGCATGCCGGCCTACCTCGCCCGCGATGTTCTGGTGCGGGTCTTCTATGCCCTCGGCGATGGGGTTACCCCGTTCCGCTGGTCGCTGGGGGGCATCGGGCTCAACGCCATCTTCTGCTGGCTGTTCGTGGGCGGTCCCACCCCCTGGGGGCAGCAGCTGGTGCCGGCCCTCTATTTCGGGGCCGCCGGTCTGGTGCTGGCCACCGTGGCGGTCAACCTGATCAGCTGCGCCGGGCTGCTGCTGGCGCTGCAGCGTCGGCTCGGCGGGCTGCCGCTGCGGCGCTGGGCCCGCGACAGCCTGCTGCTGCTGGTGGCGGCGCTGCTGGCGGGCCTGGCCGCCTGGGTCGCTGCCCAGGCCGTGGCCTGGCCGGGCGGCCTGGCCGGACGGCTCTGGCAGACCAGCCTGTGCAGTGCCCTGGGGATGCTGGTGTATGCAGCCGTGGCGGCCTGGAGCGGTGTGCCTGAGGCCCTGCAGGTGCTCGCCCAGCTTCGCCAGCGTTTACCGCTGCCGGGCCGCGCCGGTTGATCGGCCCCGCCGGAGCGGTTCAGGGCAGCCTCACCTGCCTCTCCTCCCGCACCTGCAGGGGGATCTCCAGGTGAGAGCGGCCCAGCATCCGGGGACCGTCCACCGCGAGGATGCGCGCTTCGATGCCGAACTCACGGAAGGCGTTCTCGAGCTCCTGGATCAGGGCCTTCTCCACCTGGGCATCGGCGTCGACCAGCTTGCCGATCAGCCTGCTGCCCAGCGGGCCGATCCGCTGTTTCATCACCTCCCGGGCATTGGTGACCTCGATCAGCAGCACGGACCACCGGCAGGGGCCGCAACCCTATCGGCAAAAGGGTTCGAGAATCTCCTCCAGATCCCGCAGCTGGCCCGCGGGGATCAGCCGGGCCAGCGGCAGGCGGGTGCTGCCGGCCCCGATCGGCACCTGCACGGCCTCGAGCGCCTGGCGGGCGCAGACGCCCGCTCCCTGGTCGAGCCTGGCGGCGCATTCGATCGCCAGCGTCTGGGCAAGACCTGCATCGCCGAGATACAGGTGCCAGCCAGCCACCTGCAGGTACAGCCGATCGGCCAGGGCCACTTCCAGATCCTTCAGGTCGCCCGCGGAGAGGCTCATGGTCGGGGTGCTGGGCGCAGGGCAATCACCACTCCAGCGTGCACCAGCAGCAGTGCCAGCCAGCCGAGGCTCAGCCAGCTCAGGTGTGCCCAGGGGTGCCGCAGCTCCTGCACCACCCACAGGCCGCTGTTGAGGGCAGCGTAGATGGAGGCGTGCAGGGTCAGGTTCACGATCCGTTCGAAATGGCGGTAGGTGGGATCGTCGGGATCGGCGGGGCCGTACCAGCGGATGGGCATGGGTGCGAGGGCAGGACGGGATTTGACGGATGGGCCCTCCATGCGGTGAGAATGGGCCCATGCGCTTGTAGCTCAGCGGATTAGAGCATCTGACTACGGATCAGAGGGTCGGGAGTTCGAATCTCTCCAGGCGCGCTTCCCACCAAGGCCGGGCTCCCTGCCCGGCTTTGCTGTTGGTCTCTGGTGCCGGCGACCCGGTCCTTACGATTCCAGTTCAGACGACCCCTTCCACTGCTCCGTCCCTGATGGCCAACACCGCTGCGATCGATCAGCCCCTCGCGGCCGGGGATCCCGCCATCGCCGCCATGATCGGCAGGGAGCTGGAGCGCCAGCAGACCCACCTCGAGCTGATCGCCTCGGAGAACTTCGCCTCCCGCGCCGTGATGGAGGCCCAGGGCTCGGTGCTCACCAACAAATACGCCGAGGGTCTGCCCCACAAGCGCTACTACGGCGGTTGTGAGCATGTGGATGCGATCGAGGAGCTGGCGATCGAGAGGGCCAAGCAGCTGTTCGGTGCCGCCTGGGCCAACGTGCAGNCCCACAGCGGCGCCCAGGCCAACTTCGCCGTGTTCCTGGCGCTGCTGCAGCCCGGCGACACGATCATGGGCATGGACCTCAGCCACGGCGGCCACCTCACCCACGGCTCGCCGGTGAACGTGAGCGGCAAGTGGTTCAAGGTGGTGCAGTACGGCGTCGACCCCGACACCCAGCAGCTCAACTTCGATTCCATCCGCCAGCTGGCGCTGGAGCAGAAGCCGAAGCTGATCGTCTGCGGCTATTCCGCTTACCCCCGCACGATCAACTTCGAGGCCTTCCGTGCCATCGCCGATGAGGTGGGTGCCTATCTGCTCGCCGACATGGCCCACATCGCCGGTCTGGTGGCCGCCGGCGTTCACCCCAACCCGGTGCCCGTGTGCGACGTGGTGACCACCACCACCCACAAGACCCTGCGCGGACCCCGCGGCGGCCTCATCCTGTGCCGCGATGCCGAATTCGCCAAGCAGTTCGACAAGGCCGTGTTCCCCGGCAGCCAGGGCGGCCCGCTTGAGCACGTGATCGCCGCCAAGGCCGTGGCCTTCGGTGAGGCCCTGCAGCCAAGCTTCACGGCCTACGCGAAGCAGGTGGTGGCCAATGCCCAGGCCCTGGCGGCCCGCATCCGGGAGCGCGGCATCGATGTGGTGAGCGGCGGCACCGACAACCACATCGTGCTGCTCGACCTGCGCGGCATCGGCATGACCGGCAAGGTGGCCGACCTGCTGGTGAGCGATGTGCACATCACCGCCAACAAGAACACCGTGCCGTTCGATCCCCAGTCGCCGTTCGTGACCAGCGGCCTGCGCCTGGGCACCGCCGCCTGCACCACCCGCGGCTTCGACGAAGCCGCCTTCCGCGAGGTGGCCGATGTGATCGCCGACCGCCTGCTCAACCCCGAGGAAGCGGCCATCGAGGAGCGCTGCCGCCAGCGGGTCGCGGCCCTCTGCGAGCGCTTTCCGCTCTATGGCGGGCAGCGTCAACTGCAGCACGCCTGAATTCTTGGCAGGGCCCGTAACGTGAGCCCAGCTGGATCCGTCCGGCCTGCACGATCGTCGCCGCAGTGTTTCTCACCACCCGACCCAATGCGGCAGCCCTGCTCACCTTCCTGGTGGCAGCTGCGCTCACGGCCTTGGTGGTGCCGCAGGTGCGGCGTGTCGGTCTGCGCTGGGGCCTGACCGATCAGCCAGACCCACGCAAGCAGCACACCACGCCGATGGTGCGGCTCGGTGGGGTGGGCATCGTGCTCGGCTTCAGCCTTGCCCTTCTCCTCACCTGGCAGCTGGACGGCTTTGCCGAGCTCGAGACCAGCAAGGACCAGCAGATCTGGACCACCCTGGCCGGCTCTCTGTGCTTTTTCCTGATCGGCCTGGCCGACGACCTCTTCGCGCTTCCGCCGCTGCCGCGGCTGGTCGGCCAGTTGGCGGTGTCGACCGTGGTGTGGTTCGAGGGCGTTCGCATCGGCACGATCGATCTGCCGTTCGGCGGCAGCGTCCAGGCCGCCCATCAGCTGATCCTGCCCGACCCGCTCAGCCTGCTGGTCACCCTGATCTGGCTGGTGGGAATCACCAACGCGATCAACTGGCTCGACGGACTCGACGGTCTGGCGGCGGGGGTGAGCGGCATCGCTGCGGTGGGCCTGCTCTCGGTGAGCTTCAGCCTGCATCAACCGGCCGCCGGCCTTCTGGCGGCTGNNCTGGCCGGGAGCTGTCTGGGCTTTCTGCGCCATAACTTCAACCCCGCCCGGATCTTCATGGGCGACAGCGGCTCCTACTTCCTCGGCTTCGCCCTGGCGGCGATCAGCATCGTGGGGCCGGCCAAGGGCCTCACCAGTGTCAGCCTGCTCTTGCCGCTGCTGATCCTGTCGCTGCCTCTCGCCGATATGTCGGCCGTGATCATGGGCCGCCTCAGCGAGGGCCGCTCCCCCTTCTACCCGGATCGGCGCCACCTCCATCACCGCCTGTTGCGTTCCGGTCTCAGCCACCGCCGCACGGTGCTGCTGATCTACGCCTTCAGCCAGTGGCTGGGGGCCCTCGCCCTGGTGGTGGTGAACGNCGAGATGCGCTTTCTCTGGCTGGCGCTGGCCACGGCCGTGCTGATCTGGGTGCTGGTGACCACCCGCCGCGCCCTGCAGCGCCCACAGTCGCAGTGACGAGGCACAGCGGAGTGACCGCCGAAGTTCTCTGCATCGGTACCGAGCTTCTGCTCGGCAACATCACCAACGGCAATGCCCGCTGGATCGCCGAACAGCTTGCCGCTCTTGGCGTTCCGCACCACCGTCAGCAGGTGGTGGGCGACAACCGCGAGCGGCTGATCGGTGCGTTGCGCGAGGCGGCCGGTCGCTGCCGGGTGCTGATCACCACCGGCGGGCTCGGCCCCACCCCCGACGACCTCACGACAGAGGCGATCGCGGCGGCCTTTCACACGCCGCTGGCGGAACGGCCTGAGGTGTGGTCCGACATCCAGGCCAAGCTGGCCGCGCGTGGTCGGCCCGTGACGCCCAGCCTCCGCCGTCAGGCCCTGCTGCCGGTGGGGGCTGAGCTGCTGCCCAATGCCACCGGCTCGGCGCCGGGCATGATCTGGAGTCCGGATGCGGCCCGGCAGCCCTTCCCGATGCAGCCGGGGTTCACGGTTCTCACCTTCCCCGGAGTTCCCAGTGAGATGCGGGCGATGTGGGCCGCCACCGCCGCTCCCTGGCTGCAGAGCTCCGGTCTGGCGACGGGGGTGTTCGCCAGCCGCATGCTGCGCTTCTGGGGTGTGGCCGAATCCAGCCTGGCCGAGCAGGTGGCCGATCTGCTGGAGTGCTCCAATCCCACCGTGGCGCCCTACGCGGGCGCCGGTGAGGTGAAGCTGCGCCTTACCGCCTGGGGTGCCAGCCATGCAGAAGCCGAGGCGCTGCTACGGCCCGTGGAGGCGGAGATCCGTGCCCGCGCCGGCCAGGCCTGCTTCNGCGCCGACGACGATTCCCTGGCGTCGGTGGTGCTGGAACTCTTGCGGCGGCGGGGCCAGACCCTGACGGTGGCGGAGAGCTGCACCGGCGGCGGTCTCGGGGCTGCACTGGCGGCGGTGCCCGGGGCCTCGGAGGTGTTCGTGGGCGGGGTGATCGCCTATGCCAATGCCGTGAAGCAGGGGCTGCTGGGGGTGCCGGCCGGGCTGCTGGCCGCGCATGGCGCGGTGAGTGATCCGGTGGCCCAGGCCATGGCCGAGGGGGCCCGCCGTGCCACCGGTGCCGACTGGGCCATGGCGGTGACCGGCATCGCAGGCCCCGGTGGCGGCAGCGCCGAGAAGCCGGTGGGGCTGGTGCACATCGCCGTGGCCGGCCCGGATGGCTGCGACAGCAAGGGGGTGCGCTTCGGGGCCAGCCGTGGCCGCAGCTGGATCCAGCTGCTCAGCGTGGGTGAGGCGCTGAACCGGTTGCGGTTGGCGCTTCGTTGCAAGGACGGATGACCGTGCTCTCCCCCCGCCCCCGCCTCGTGGTCCTGGACGGCTACACCACCAACCCCGGGGACCTCTCCTGGGAACCGCTGGAGGCTCTGGGCGAGCTCACCGTGCACGCACGCACCCCGCCTGAGCAGGTGGCCGAGCGCATCGCCGGAGCCGCGGTGGTGCTTACCAACAAGACTCGTCTCGATGCCAGCGCGCTGGCATCGGCCCCGCGGCTGCGGGGCATCGCCGTGCTGGCCACCGGCCATGACGTGGTGGATGGCGCCGCCGCCCGTCGCCTTGGGATCCCGGTGTGCAACGTGCCCGAATACGGCACCGCATCGGTGGCCCAGGCGGTGTTCGCCCTGCTGCTTGAGCTTGCCAACCACACCGGCGGCCTGGCGGCGGCAGTGCGCCAGGGGCGCTGGTCGGCCTGCCCAGACTTCTGCTTCTGGGATGAGCCGCTGCTGGAGCTGGCGGGCCTCCGCTTCGGGGTGATCGGCCACGGCCGCATCGGCGCCGCCGTGGCCGGCATCGCCCGCGCCTTCGGCATGGAGGTGCTCAGCCAACGCCGCACCCCACAGCCCGGCGACGTGGACCTCGACACCCTGCTGGCGGCCAGTGATGTGGTGAGCCTGCACTGCCCGCTCACCCCGCTGACCGAGGGCCTCATCAATGCCGATCGTCTGGCCCGGATGAAGCCCGGTGCCCTGCTGATCAACACCGGCCGCGGCGCCCTGGTGGAGGAGGCCGCCCTGGCCGGGGCCCTGGCGCGTGGCCATCTGGGCGGCGCCGGCCTCGATGTGCTCAGCGTGGAGCCCCCGGCGGCGGACCACCCCCTGCTGGCCGCCCCCCGCTGCCTGATCACCCCCCATGTGGCCTGGGCCAGTCGCGCCGCCCGCGGCCGCCTCATCGCCGCCACCGCCGCCAATGTGGCCACCCTGCTGGCCGGATCCCCGATCAATGTCGTGAATCCCGGCTGAGGGCACCGCGGCAAAACCTCAGGCAGCGGGGCTCCTAGGGTGGCCCCTCCTGTGTCTGCATCCGCGTTGAGCGCCGGCACCCTCTACGACAAGGTCTGGGATCTGCACCGCGTGGCCGAGTTGCCGGGCGGCGGCGCCCAGCTGTTCATCGGTCTGCACCTGATTCATGAGGTGACCAGCCCCCAGGCCTTCGCGGCCCTCAAGGACCTGGGCCTCTCGGTGCGCCACCCCGAGCGCACCGTGGCCACGGTGGACCACATCGTGCCCACCACCTCCCAGGCGCGGCCCTTCGCCGATCCGCTGGCCGAGGAGATGCTGGCCACCCTTGAGGCCAACTGCGCCGAGCACGGCATCGCCCTGCACGGCATCGGCAGCGGCCGCCAGGGGATCGTGCACGTGATCGCCCCGGAGCTCGGTCTCACCCAGCCGGGCATGACCGTGGCCTGCGGCGATTCCCACACCTCCACCCATGGCGCCTTCGGGGCGATCGCCTTCGGTATCGGCACCAGCCAGGTGCGCGACGTGCTGGCCAGCCAGAGCCTGGCGATGGGCAAGCTCAAGGTGCGCCGCATCTGGGTGGACGGGCTGCTGCAGCCGGGAGTGTTCGCCAAGGACCTGGTGCTGCATGTGATCCGCGTGCTGGGGGTGAAGGGTGGCGTGGGGTACGCCTACGAGTTCTCCGGCCCGGCCATCGAGGCCCTCTCGATGGAGGAGCGCATGACGCTCTGCAACATGGCGATCGAGGGGGGCGCCCGCTGCGGCTACGTGAACCCCGATCAGACCACCTTCGACTACCTCCAGGGCCGGCCCTGTGCACCCAGCGGTGAGGCCTGGGCTCGGGCCGTGGCCTGGTGGCGCGGCCTGGCCAGCGAGCCGGAGGCGGTCTTCGACGACGAGGTGCGCTTCGATGCCGCCGCCATCGCCCCCACCGTGACCTGGGGCATCACCCCGGCGCAGGGCATCGGTGTGGATGAAGCCGTGCCCACCCTCGAGCAGACCCCCCCGGACGAGCGCCCCCTGGCGGAGGAGGCCTACCGCTACATGGACCTTCAGCCCGGTGCCCCGATCGCCGGCACCCCGGTGGACGTGTGTTTCATCGGCAGCTGCACCAACGGTCGCCTCAGCGATCTGCAGGCGGCCGCGGCGGTGGCCCGGGGTCGCCGGGTGGCTCCGGGCATCAAGGCCTTCGTGGTGCCCGGCAGCGAGCAGGTGGCTGTTGCGGCAGAGGCCGAGGGGCTGGACCGCCTGTTTCGCGAGGCCGGTTTCGAGTGGCGCCAGCCGGGCTGCTCGATGTGCCTGGCGATGAATCCGGACCGCCTCGAGGGTCGCCAGATCAGTGCCAGCTCCTCCAATCGCAACTTCAAGGGTCGCCAGGGTTCCGCCAGCGGCCGCACCCTGCTCATGAGTCCGGCGATGGTNGNNGCCGCCGCCGTGACCGGTCGCGTCACCGACGTGCGCCAGCTGATCTCCTGACCTGTTTCCCGCCATGTCGACCCGCCCAGCCGCTGCGTTCCCCTCCGGTCCGATCCGATCCCACCGCGGTCGCGGTGTGGCGGTGGTCGGTGCCGACATCGACACCGATCGGATCATTCCGGCGCGCTTCCTGAAGTGCGTCACCTTCGATGATCTGGCCCATGGGGCCTTCGCGGATGACCGGGCCGAACGGCGGGGCGAGCACCCCTTTGACCGCGAAGTGCACCGGGAGGCTTCCGTGCTGGTGGTGAACAGCAACTTCGGCTGCGGGTCCAGCCGTGAGCATGCCCCCCAGGCCCTGATGCGCTGGGGCATCCGGGCCCTGATCGGCGAGAGCTTCGCCGAGATCTTCTTCGGTAACTGCCTGGCCCTGGGCATCCCCTGCCTCACGGCTCCGTCGGACACGATCCAGGCTCTGCAGGAGGCCATCGCCGCCGATCCCGCGGCGGAACTGCTGCTCGATCTCGACGTTCTCCAGGTGGAACTGGAGAGCGAGTTCGTGGGTGCGAACCGCTGGCCGGTGCATCTCGACCCTGGCCCCCATCGCATGCTGGTGAGCGGTCAGTGGGATGCCACAGGCCAGCTGCTGGCTCATGATGATGCCCTCAGGGCCACGGCCGCGCGGCTGCCTTATCTGGTGGGTTTTTCCTCCAGCAGCAGCGGCATCTGACCCGAAACCCGCTGTTCAGCTTCCCGGCCGGCGGAGGAACGGATCGCTGCCGGGATGGGGCACGAAGGGCGTGCCGGTGCCGGTGAAGTCGAAGTCGTTGAGTTTCAGCCGGATCCCGCCGATGCCGTCATAGGGGCTGTAGTAGATGCCGATTTCATAGGAGCGGCGCTGCAGCTTCACCTCCACGTAGGAATACGAGGAATCTCCATAGAACTCGGAATTCGGGTCGATGTTGAAGCTGGCTCCACCTTCCACCACCAGCGGGCCGTAGATCTGCTGGGCCGCCTTGAAGCTGAGCGTGCGCAGATCCACGGCCCGATCGAAGCCGAACGGACTGCCGCCGTCGAGGAGGGTGCCTCCCACGCTGACCGACAGGCGGGTGTAATCGAACCAGGCTTGTCGAACTGCCCCAGCGTCAGGGCTGGGCCTCCATAGATGGTGAGCGTGTTCTGACTGGCCCCGTTGCCGTAGCTGATCAGATTGCCGCTCAGCCCCATCTCCAGACCGAGCCCGGGAACCACCGGGTCAGGCGAATAGCGCAGGCCTGCCGTCCCCTCCCCGACGTAGGCGGACCGGCCTCGCGACAGTTGGAGGGTGGTGCTGGCGCCCACGCTGAGGCTGCTGCGCCAGAGCGTGTCGAGCTGGTTGCTCTGGTAACGGTTGGCCTGGTAGTTACCCGATTCAAGGTTCCAGTTGATCCCCAGGGGGGTGAACGATGGGCTGCGGTCTCCTTTCTCGCGATCGCTGGCGGAGAGGGGAATGCTCCTGCCGCCGCTGATCCTGGCGCCGTATCGGTAAATCAGATTCTGCTCGCCCAGGCTGCCGTTGAACACACGCTCGCGGTAGCCGGCGAACAGGCTGGCAGTGGTGTCCGGAGCCCAGCTCAGCCCCAGGGGCCTGGCGAGCGTCGCTCTGCTGCGGGTGCCGTCGGGGATGTTCTCCGGGTTGAGGGTGGAGAGGCTGAGCTCGGTCCCGAATTTCATGCCGGCNGACGGGCAGCCTCAGGGCGGCATCCAGACCGAACAGGTCGGCGGGGGTGATGTCCTGGGTGATCGTGGGGCTGCTCAGGCTGGCGCCGGGCTCGATGTAACTGTTGGTCTGTCCCTCGAACGCCCGTTGCAGCATGAACTGCGGCTGGAGTTCGAGGCTTCCACTCCGACCGATTCTGATGGGGGGCAGGCTGTAGCCCAGGTAGACACCGTCGCGGTCCTCGTTGTCGTTCTTGATCACCAGCCGGGTTTGCTGGTTGTCACCGATCGTGGCGCGGGTGATGGCCGGCACCGAGAGTTTCTGGTCGAGCACGATTCGGCTGCTGCCGGCCGTGATGGTGGTCACGCCGCTGGTGCGATCGACCTCTGCCTGGACCTGGCGTGCGATCGTCCAGGAAGCTGCCGGGGTGAAGGGGTCGTTGGTGAAGGCCACCTCGGCGCCATTCCAGCGGTCACCCTGCAGTCGCAGCCTGGATGCCTGGAAGCGGATGCGGCTGATATCGCCTTTGGGCGCCTTGACGCCTGAGGGTGTGTTGAAGGGGCGACTGCCCCCGGACGGACTGTTGTCCGACTCGGTCGTGTCGATGAACGCGCTCAGATCGACGCTGAGCGAGGTGGTCAGGCTCTGCTGGTAGCGCACATCCCGGATCTCCTGCCCTGCGGACGGGCCCGCTGCGATGGGCCTGGCGGGACCGGGTTCCAGGCCCCGTCCCATCGTCACCGCATCGAGCGACTCGGCCAGGGTCGGGCTGTGANCCCCGGCAACCGCACCGGGGCAGNCCGGTGGAGCCGCGATGGTCGGCATCGGGCTGCGGCCGGGCGGTACCAGCTGCACCAGCGTCCGCCGCCCCGGATCGGCCTCGAGGGGTGGGCAGGCAAAGGCCGGCGCCGGCCTGGCGGACGGTTCCGCTGAGCCGGGGCTGCGCAGGTCACCCACCAACGTGTCCCGATCGATGACCCCGTACACATCCAGCAGCTCGCCGCTGCCCTCCCAGTCGCTGTAGCGCAGGCTGCTGGCCTGAAGGTACTGGTCGCCCTTCTGCAGCCGCACCTGGCCGATGGCCGCCACGCTGCGGCTGGCTTCGGAGTATTCGAGACGATCGCTCAGCAGCCGCCAGCCCTGCAGCATCACCTCCACATTCCCGCTGGCCACGACCCGCCCGAGCTGGCGGTCATAGCTCTGCCTGTCAGCTCGGATCAGCACGAACCCGGTCAACGGCCCAGCCCCAGAGCGACCTGTCGCANCCCCCAGACTTCTGCTGGCCCGTGGCATCGGCAGCCGTGATCGCAGCCGATGCTGGTTGCGCCCGCAGCGGCTGAGCCGTGGCCGTGAACGCCAGTGCAATCAACACGGTGGCCAGGCGCTGTGAAGCTGAGCGNCCTGATCGGCAGGTCCAGGCCATCAGATCAGCTCACAAGCCCAGAAGCTTTGGCCTCGGGCTAACCCCCCGGCTCGGCGGCATCACTGAAGCCCGGGGTGACCGTGATGGTTCGGCGTCAGATCGTTGGCGCAAGGACGGTGCCCAGAGCATGGAGTGCGAACCGAGCAGCGATGTCGCTGCCGACTATCCCATGGGATCCTGCCCCCCGTGCCCGGAGCTGGTCAGTTGAGCAGGCCGTCCCTCCCGCTCACTCCTCCAGATCCTTGCGACTGGGGGTGCGGCTCGGGTCGCTCGCCAGGAATCCGAACACGAAGATCCCGATGAAGAAGAAAACGACCGAATAAACCGAGATCTTGAGGGCGAGCATGGTTCGGCCTGGGGAGAAGCGGGGAGGTGCGTGGAGAGGTCAGCGCGTGACGGATGCCAGCAGGTGACAGGTGTCAGGAATGACAGGTGTCGGGGAATGACAGCCGCGTCGCAGGACCTGGTCGACCCCACGTCAGCGGCATCATCCTATGGACTTGGCTCGCCATCCAACGATGCCCGAGGCCCCAGCAGCAGGGCAGCCGCACGGGATTGAAACGTTTCAGTCACGTTCGCGCTGGGATCTGCAGCCGCTCTGGCAATGCCTGCAGCCGGATGGAACGACCGGCCCGGCGCTGGCCCATCCCTGGGGGGCCGAGCACCGGCCCGACTGGACGCGTCGCGGGCTGGTGATCTGGCCCCGTGGCGGCCTCTGGCAGCGCCTGCAGCTCACCCTGCCCTGCCCCGAACCCTGGCGGCTGCATCAGTGGCAGCGTTCCGCCGCCGTGGCCCGGGCCCGGCTGGTGCTGCGCTGGTGGGCCGAACAGGCGGAGCTGCGGGTCGATGGGGAGCGCGTGCACTGCGGTGACCTCTTCGATACGGCCTGCCGCTGGCCGCTGCCGGAGCGCTGGTGGCAGGGGGAGCCGCTGCGCCTCGAACTGATCCTGCGCAGCCCCCTCCATGACGACGGCGCCCTGATTCACAGCCGCCTCGAACTGGAGCCCCTCGATCCGGCCGATCCGGCGGGGCTCCTGGCGGAGACCCGCGAGGCGCTGGTCGCGTTGCGCCGCCGAGCGGGTGACTCCCCCGATCCCAGCCCAGCCGCCGGGTTCCATGTGCTGGGTCACGCCCATCTCGATCTGGCCTGGCTCTGGCCGGTGGCCGACACCTGGCAGGCCGCCGAACGCACTTTCGACTCGGTGCTCGGGCTGATGGAGCGGTTTCCCCAGCTCCACTTCGGACATTCCACGCCGGCCCTCTACGCCTGGCTGCAGCTCCAGCGTCCGGCGCTCATGGCGCGGATCCAGGCGGCCGTGGCGGCGGGCCGCTTCGAGCCGCTCAACGGCCCCTGGGTGGAGAGCGACTGTGTGCTGATCAGCACCGCCTCGCTGCTGCGCCAGTTTCAGGAGGGTCAGTGGTTCAGCAGGGCCTCCTTCCCCACCCTGCGTCACGATCTGGCCTGGTTGCCCGACAGCTTCGGCTTTGCGGCAGGCCTGCCGGCCGTGGCCGCGGCCACCGGCGTGCGCTGGTTCTGCACCCACAAGCTGGCCTGGAATGCGGACCATCCCTTCCCCCACCGCCTCTTCCGCTGGCGCAGCCGCGACGGCTCCGAGCTGCTGGCCCTGATGACGGCGCCGATCGGCACCGATGGCGATCCCGAGGCGATGGAGGGCTACCGGCTGGAATGGCAGCGGGCCACGGGTCTGCCGCGGGCGCTGTGGCTGCCAGGAGTGGGGGACCACGGCGGCGGCCCGACCGCGGAGATGCTGGAGCAGCTGGCCCTCTGGCAGGGGCAGAGCGTCGCCGCTCCACAGCGGCACGGAAGCCTGCGCGACTATCTGGTCGAGCTGGACCCGTTGGCCGGCCAGCTGCCGGTCTGGCGGGATGAGCTCTACCTGGAGCTGCACCGCGGCTGCCCCACCACCCGGCCCGATCAGAAGCGCCACAACCGCACGCTGGAGCGGCTGCTGCGCGAGGCGGAGCTCGCCGCTGCCCTGGCGGGGGCCTGGGGCAGTGCTCCCGAGGCCCCTGCCATCGACTGGCGGCCGCTGCTGTTTCAGCAGTTTCACGACATCCTCCCCGGCACCTCGATCCCCGAGGTGTTCGAGCAGGCCGAACCCCAGTGGCGGGCCGCCCGACGTGCGGCCTGCCGACAGCGGGACGGGGCCCTGCACCGCTGGCTGGCGATGGCCTGCGATCGCTCGGACGGTGCTGCCGGTTCCGCCGCTTCCGCTGCGCCGACGCCCGCTCAGCCCTGGTGGGCCGTGCAGCTGCAACCGCTGCGGGCCCGCTCCAGAACCCTGCGCCTGCCGCCTGGCTGCTGGCGGGCCGGGGATCTGACGCTGCCGGCGCAGCCCGCGGCGGCGGGCGGCCAGTGGGTCCAGCTGCCAGCTCTGGAAGGCGTGGCGGCACTGTCCCTGCGGCGCCGGCCGCCGAATCTGGATTCCGGCGCGGACAGCCCGGCTGAGCACCTCTCCCATCCCGTGGTGGTCACGGGCAGCCGCTGCAGCAACGGGCTGCTCGGCTTTCAGCTGGGTACCGGTGGCCTGGAGCAGCTCTGGGGTGCCGACCGGGAACCTCTGCTGGCAGGGCCGCTGCAGTGGTGCCGCTACCGCGATCAGGGGGAGTTCTGGGACGCCTGGGATCTGGCGGCCGACGCGCGCCAGCACCCCCTGACCTGGAGCTGGCAGGGGAGCCCCGCCTGGGTGGAGCGGGGCCCGCTGTGCGCGAGCTTTGTCTGGCGGGGGCACTGTGGCCGCAGCCCGGTGCGGCTGGAGGGCCGGCTGCTGGCCGGCAGCCCATGGCTGGAGCTGATCCTCCGGGTGGACTGGCGTCAGCGCCATGAGCTGCTGCGACTGGAGGTGCCGCTGGCCCGATCGGCACCGCGCTGGGCGGCCGATACCAGCGGTGGGGTGATCGAGCGGCCCAGCGAGCCCTGCACCGCCCGCGAATGGGCCCGCTGGGAGGTGTCGGGCGATCAGCTGGCTGGCCTCGGCCGGCGCTGCGGCGATCAGGGGGTGGCGGGCAGCGGCGATCTGGCGGTGCTTCTGGATGGCCCCCAGGGTGTGTCGGCGCGCCCCGGCAGCTGGGCGTGTCGCTGCTG